>NZ_LWGM01000001.1 GCF_001750215.1 Isoptericola variabilis
GAGCGCGAGCGCGGCGGCGACGGCGTCGCGCAGCGCCCGCTCCCGCGCCGCCCGCTCGTGCGGCGTCTCCCCGGGCCGGCCCCGCTCCAGCACGCCCGTCATCGCGGACACCGCCGCGGCGCCGCAGACGGCGAAGCCCGTGGCCACGAGCAGCGACTCGTCGCGGGTGGTGCCCAGGCGCCGGCCGAGCAGCAGGGTGCCCGCGAACGTCACCGCCAGCGTTCCGGCGACCACGACAAGCCCGCGCCAGCCCAGCGCGAGCACGTCCGGCACGGACAGGCGCAGGCCCAGCAGCACCACGCCCACGCGCAGAACCCGCCTCGCGACGACGGCGGTGCCGGGAGCCAGGACCGCCCAGCGGCGCCCGGCCGCGGGGGACCGGCGGGCGGCGGCGCCCGCGGCGGTCCCCACGACGGCGCCGAGCACGAGGGCGAGCACGAGCGGCGAGACGGCGGGCGTCAGCGGGGCGAGGGCGAGCAGCGCCACCGTGGCGGCGGCGCACAGGAGCAGTCCGGGCAGGCGGGTCACGGTGCCTACCCTCTCGCGAAGCGCCCGCGGTGGGCGTGTCGCACGCCACGTCCCGCTCACCTGCACGGTTTTGGAAGCAGGGCCGATCGTCGGGTAATGTTCTCTGCCGTTGGCCCCTTCGGGACGGCGCCCCAGAGGCGTCGGATTTGTCCCGAAAGGTCCACCACCATGGGGTATGGTGTAATTGGCAGCACGAGTGATTCTGGTTCACTTAGTCTAGGTTCGAGTCCTGGTACCCCAGCGCAGAGCACTGGCCGGCATCGGCTAGAGTTCTCACGGCAGGTCCGGCGACGGACCGACGTCACGCCCCTATCGTCTAGTGGCCTAGGACGCCGCCCTCTCACGGCGGTAACGCGGGTTCAAATCCCGCTGGGGGTACGCAGCTGCCGCACCGGTGACGGTGCGGCGACGCACCGGCTCTCCGGAGCCACAGTTCTAGCCCCTATCGTCTAGCGGCCTAGGACGCCGCCCTCTCACGGCGGTAACGCGGGTTCAAATCCCGCTGGGGGTACAGCGGAAGGCCCGGTCCATCGGACCGGGCCTTCGTCGTTCCCGGGGTGCGGTCGACGGCGGCGTGGCGCAGGGAGGCGCGGCGCGGCGCCGGGGGAGGCGAGCCGGGGTCAGTCGAAGAGGCCGGCGACGAGGTCCACGATGCGCTCGAACGCGGTGGTGATGACGTCCCACAGCGCCTCGACGATGTCGGCCGACCGGTCCGGGCTCGTGACGACGGCGTAGATCAGGAAGATCACGACGAGCCAGACGACGACGGTCCTGGTCCTGCGCATCGGGTCCCCTCGGTGTCTGGCCGGGCCGGTGTGCCGGCCGTCAGGCCGGGTCTCGGGCCGGGCGCGCCGCGGCGGCGCGCCCGACCCGCACTGTAGTGACCGGTGGGACGGGTGCCGGGGTCATTCCCCGGCGCGGCGCAGCACCTCGGTGAGGCGGTTGGCGGCCGCGACGACGGCGGCGGAGTGCAGGCGGCCGGGCTGGCGCGTGAGGCGCTCGACCGGGCCGGAGACCGACACGGCGGCGACGACCTTGCCCGAGGGCCCGCGCACCGGGGCGGACACGCTGGCGACGCCGAGCTCGCGCTCGGACACCGACTGCGCCCACCCGCGGCGTCGGACGCCGGACAGGATCGTGGCGGTGAACACGGCCTCGCGCAGGCCGCGGTGCAGGCGGTCCGGCTCCTCCCACGCCAGCAGCACCTGGGCGGCCGAGCCGGCGTGCATGGTGAGGGTCGCGCCCACGGGGATCGAGTCGCGCAGGCCGACGGGCCGCTCGGCGGCCGCGACGCAGACGCGGTGGTCGCCCTGGCGCCGGTAGAGCTGCGCGCTCTCGCCGGTGTGGTCGCGCAGCGCGATGAGCACCGGGTTGGCCGCCGCGAGCAGGCGGTCCTCGCCCGCCGCGGTGGCGAGCTCGTTGAGGCGCGGTCCGAGGATGAACCGGCCCTGCATGTCGCGCGCGACCAGCCGGTGGTGCTCGAGGGCCACGGCGAGGCGGTGCGCGGTCGGTCGCGCCAGGCCCGTCGAGGCCACGAGCTGCGCCAGCGTGGCGGGCCCGGCCTCGAGCGCGCCCAGCACGGACGCGGCCTTGTCCAGCACGCCGACTCCGCTAGTATCGTCCATAAGTCGATATTGCCGTCTCAGGTGCTGAGATTGCAAGTCGGCGGCACCGAGCCCCGAGAAGGAGACGAGCACATGGCCGGCACGCTGGCGGAGAAGGTCTGGCAGGCGCACCTGGTGCGCCGTGGTTCCAACGGCGAGCCCGACCTCCTCTACATCGATCTCCACCTGCTGCACGAGGTCACGAGCCCGCAGGCCTTCGAGGGCCTGCGGCTGGCCGGGCGGCCGGTGCGCCGCCCCGACCTCACGATCGCGACCGAGGACCACAACACCCCGACGCTCGACATCGACCTGCCGATCGCCGACGTCACCAGCCGCACGCAGATCGACCAGCTGCGCAAGAACGCCAAGGAGTTCGGCATCCGCCTGCACTCCCTGGGCGACTCCGACCAGGGGATCGTCCACCAGGTGGGACCGCAGCTGGGCCTGACGATGCCCGGCCTCACCGTCGTCTGCGGCGACTCGCACACCTCCACGCACGGCGCCTTCGGCGCCCTGGCGTTCGGCATCGGCACCTCCGAGGTGGAGCACGTGCTCGCCACCCAGACGCTGCCGCTCGCGCCGTTCAAGACGATGGCCATCACCGTCAACGGGCAGCTGCCGCCCGGCACGACGAGCAAGGACATCATCCTGGCGATCATCGCCAAGATCGGCACCGGCGGCGGGCAGGGCTACGTGCTCGAGTACCGCGGCGAGGCCATCCGCTCCCTGTCGATGGAGGCGCGGATGACCATCTGCAACATGTCGATCGAGGCCGGCGCCCGCGCCGGCATGATCGCGCCGGACGAGACCACGTTCGAGTACCTCAAGGGCCGCCCGCACGCGCCGGAGGGCGCCGACTGGGACGCGGCCGTGGAGTACTGGAAGACGCTGCGCACCGACGACGACGCCACGTTCGACGCGGAGGTCGTGCTCGAGGCGTCCGACCTGGAGCCGTTCGTCACGTGGGGCACCAACCCCGGCCAGGGCCTGCCGCTGTCCGCGAGCGTGCCCGTGCCCGAGGAGATCGCCGACGAGAACGAGCGCGTCACGGCCGAGCGTGCCATCGAGTACATGGGCCTGACTCCGGGCACGCCGCTGCGCGACATCGCCGTGGACACCGTCTTCATCGGCTCGTGCACCAACGGCCGCATCGAGGACCTGCGCTCGGTGGCCAAGGTGCTGCAGGGCCGCACCAAGGCCGAGAACGTCCGCGTGCTCGTCGTGCCGTCCTCGGCCCGCGTGCGCCTGCAGGCCGAGGCCGAGGGCCTGGACGTCTTGTTCAAGGAGTTCGGCGCCGAGTGGCGCAACGCCGGGTGCTCGATGTGCCTCGGCATGAACCCGGACCAGCTCGCGCCGGGGGAGCGGTCGGCGTCGACGTCGAACCGCAACTTCGAGGGCCGGCAGGGCAAGGGCGGGCGCACCCACCTGGTCTCGCCGCTGGTCGCCGCGGCCACGGCCGTGCGCGGCACGCTGTCCTCCGTCGCCGACCTCGACCTGCCCGCCGACGTCGACCTCACCACGTTCGACGGCTCGCCGCTGTCGCCGCTGGCCGCCCCGTCGCTCGTCTGACCGCCCCCGCCCCAGGAGTCATCGCCATGGAGAAGTTCGTCAGCCACACGGGCGTCGGGGTGCCGCTGCGCCGCAGCAACGTCGACACCGACCAGATCATCCCCGCCGTCTACCTCAAGCGGATCACGCGGACCGGGTTCGAGGACGCGCTGTTCGCCGCCTGGCGCGGCGACCCGTCGTTCGTGCTCAACCAGGACGCCTACCGCAGCGGCTCGGTCCTCGTGGCCGGCCCCGACTTCGGGACCGGGTCCTCGCGCGAGCACGCCGTGTGGGCGCTCAAGGACTACGGCTTCAGGGTCGTGCTCGCCTCGCGGTTCGCGGACATCTTCCGCGGCAACTCGGGCAAGCAGGGCCTCGTGGCCGGCGTCGTGGCGCAGGAGGACATCGAGCTGCTCTGGAAGATCCTCGAGACCAAGCCGGGCACCGAGGTGACCGTCGACCTCGAGGAGCGCACCGTCCACGCCGACGACGTCACGGTGCCGTTCCAGATCGACGACTACACCCGCTGGCGCCTCATGGAGGGCCTCGACGACATCGGCCTCACGCTGCAGCGCGAGGACGAGATCGCGGCCTTCGAGGCGCAGCGCGAGGCCTGGCGGCCCCGGACGCTGCCCGCCAAGCACCTGCCGTCCGTGCCCGTCGAGCCGGCCCGGCCGGTGGAGCGCACGGCCTGAGACGTCCCCACCCTGCGAGTGTCGGGACCCAGGGCCCGGCTGCCGATCGGCAGCCGGGCCCTTCCGCGTCCGCGGGCGGGGCGCCCTCACCGGCCGCGTCAACGGCCGGCCGCGGCGTCGTCGCGGCGCGAGCGGACCTCAGAGCCGCGGCGGCCCCTGGCGCACCTTCTCCAGCAGCACCTCGGGCGTCGTCGTGGTCGGGTCCCACCACGACTCGAGCCACCACGTCGCGCCCGCGTCCGCCAGCTCGCGGGCCTGCTCGGCGGCGACCTGCGGATCGGCGTCCAGGCGGCCCTGGTAGGCGACCTCGAACGGCCCGGCGTCCGGCCCGCGCCGCTCGGCGATCCAGGTCATGAGCTCGCGGATCGCCTTCGCGTCGGCCTCGGCGTCTTCCGGCGACTCGCCGCGCACCTGCGGCACGATGCCGTCCCAGCGCAGCGCGCGCTCCAGGCTCTTGCGCGGCGGGCGCTCGGCGTCCCACACACCGACGGGCCACACCGGCACGCGGCCGCGTACCGGCGGCTTTGGGAACCGGAACGCGCCCGTCTTGACCAGCTCGCCGTCGTAGTCGAACTTCTCCCCGGCCCACGACCGCTCCAGCCAGCCCAGCACCTCGTCGAGCAGCTTCGCCCGCTCGCGCAGCGTGACCGGCTGGCCGGGCACCGACGTGAACGCCTGGTCCGTCGGCACGCCCACGCCGACCGGCAGCACGAGGCGGCCGCCGGACAGGTGGTCGACCGTCAGCACCTGCTGGGCGAGCTCCCACGGGCGGCGCCGGGGGAGGGCGAAGACCAGGGCGCCCAGCGTGATCCGCTCGGTCACCGCCGCCACCGCGGCCAGCAACGAGAACGGGTCCCAGGTCGGGTGGGCGTCGAAGCCCTCCTCGTCGAGGCTCACGCCGTCCCAGCTGAAGAAGCCGTCCCAGCCGTGCTCCTCCGCCTCGCGCGCCAGCCGTACCTGCTGCTCCGGCGAGCCGTAGCTCCCCACGAATCCGAACCGCATCGTCCGTCCCTCCGTCGTCGTCAGGCACGCACCAGGCTACGAGCGGCCGCCGACAACGCCGCCGACACGGCGCCGACAGGGCGCCGACACGCTGCGGGGCGCCGGCGGCGGGTGATGTCGCGGCCCGAGAGGTGCTGTGAGACTGGCGCCCATGGAGACCCTCGTCGTCGTCCTGCTCGCCCTCGCCGCCGTCGGCGCCGCCCTCGCGGCGGGCGTGTTCTTCGCGTTCTCGGGCTTCGTGGTGCAGGGGCTCGACCTGCTGCCCGCGCCCGAGGCCGCCCGGGCCATGCGGTCGGTCAACGTCACCGCGGTGCGCCCGCCGCTCATGCTCGTGCTGTTCGGCACCGCGCTCGTGGCCGTGGTCGTCGCGGTGGTGGCCGTCGTCGACGGCACGGGCGGTGCCGGGTGGGCGGTCGCGGGCGCCGCCGTCTACCTCGTGACGGTCGTCGGCGTCACCGCCGCGGCGAACGTGCCGCGCAACACCGCGCTGGCCGCCACGCCCGGGCAGGACGAGGCGCTCGCGCGGGCGTGGGCGGCGTTCCGGCCGGGGTGGGCCGCGTGGAACCACGTGCGAACCGTCGGCGGGACCGTCGCGGCCGCGCTGTTCGTCGTCGCGCTCTTCGGTGCGGCGGGAGGTGCGGCATGACCCGGTACGTCGGCCTGTTGCGCGGCATCGCGCCGTCGAACCCGGCCATGCGCAACGCCAACCTGCGGCGCGTCGCCGAGGGCGTCGGGCTGCGGGACGTGCGGACGGTGATCTCGAGCGGCAACCTCGTGTTCGACAGCGACGCCGAGGCCGAGGAGGTCGAGGCCCGGCTCGAGGCGGCCTGGCCGGAGCAGCTGGGCTTCGCCAGCAGGTCGATCGTGCGCAGCCGCGAGGAGGTCGACCGCCTCGTGGCGGCGGACCCGTTCGCCGGCCTGGAGCACGGGCCGACGTCGTACCTGCTGGTCACGTTCGTCCAGGACCGGGCGCGGTGGGCCGAGCCGCCGGTGCCCGCGCCCGACGGCGTCGCCTACCGCGTCGTCGGCGCCGCGCACGGCACCGTCCTCAGTGTCACCGACACCACCGTGCGGTCGGCCGACGTGATGACGTGGCTGGAGAAGGCCTACGGCACCGGCATCTCCTCGCGCACCTGGCGCACCGTGCTGCGCCTGCGCGACGCGCTCGCGCAGGACCGGTAGGGGCCAGTAACGCACCTCACGCCACGGCGGCCTTGCGTTGAGAATAGGCTGGGCGCCATGGCTTCCCACTATGACGTCGTGCTCCTCGGAGCCGGCCCCGGCGGCTACGTCGCCGCCATCCGTGCCGCCCAGCTCGGCAAGTCCGTGGCCATCATCGAGCAGAAGTACTGGGGTGGTGTCTGCCTCAACGTCGGCTGCATCCCCTCCAAGGCGCTTCTGCGCAACGCGGAGATGGCGCACATCTTCACCCACCAGGCCGACCAGTTCGGCATGTCGGGCGAGGTGACGTTCGACTTCGGCAAGGCGTGGGACCGCTCGCGCGAGGTCGCCGACGGCCGCACCAAGGGCGTCCACTTCCTCATGAAGAAGAACAAGGTCACCGAGTACGACGGTCGCGGTGTCTTCAAGGACGCCAAGACCATCGAGGTGACGCTGAACAAGGGCGGGACCGAGACGGTCACGTTCGACAACGTCATCATCGCGACGGGCTCGAAGGTGCGCCTGCTGCCGGGCGTCGAGCTCAGCGAGAACGTCGTGACGTACGAGAAGCAGATCATGACGCGCGAGCTGCCGAAGTCGGTCGCCATCGTGGGCGCCGGCGCCATCGGCATGGAGTTCGGCTACGTCATGAAGAACTACGGCGTGGACGTCACGATCATCGAGTTCCTCGACCGTGCGCTGCCGAACGAGGACGCGGACGTCTCCAAGGAGATCGCCAAGCAGTACAAGAAGCTCGGCATCAAGGTCCTCACCTCCACCGCCGTCCAGACCGTCAAGGACGACGGCACCTCGGTGACCGTCTCCTACAAGGGCGTCAAGGACGACAAGCCGGGCGAGCTCGTCGTCGACAAGGTGCTCATGGCGGTCGGCTTCGCGCCGAACGTCGAGGACTACGGCCTCGAGAACACCGGCGTGCAGCTCACCGAGCGCGGCGCGATCGCGATCGACGACCACATGCGCACCAACGTGCCGGGCGTCTACGCCATCGGCGACGTGACCGCCAAGCTCATGCTGGCCCACGTGGCCGAGGCGCAGGGCGTCGTGGCCGCCGAGACCATCGCCGGCGCCGAGACCATGACGCTGGGCGACTACCGGATGATGCCGCGCGCCACGTTCTGCCTCCCGCAGGTCGCCTCGTTCGGCCTCACCGAGCAGCAGGCCAAGGACGAGGGCTACGACGTCAAGGTCGCCTCGTTCCCGTTCATGGCCAACGGCAAGGCGCACGGCCTGGGCGAGCCGGTCGGCTTCGTCAAGGTCGTCGCGGACGCCAAGTACAACGAGCTGCTCGGTGCCCACATGATCGGCCCGGACGTCTCGGAGCTGCTGCCCGAGCTGACCCTGGCCGCCAAGTGGGACCTCACGGCCGACGAGGTCGCCCGCAACGTGCACACCCACCCGACGCTGTCGGAGGCCCTGCAGGAGGCCATCCACGGCATCGCGGGGCACATGATCAACTTCTGAGTTGATGGCTCTGCCGGCACTTCCCGGCAGACCTGGTCAGAGGCCCGGATCTGCGGAAAACCGCAGGTCCGGGCCTCTTTCTGTCTCGGGGTGTCGAGGACACCTAGAGACAGGGGTGGCCCGAGAAACCCATCCGCTATGGCACGGGGATGGCACGACGGGCACGACCAGGAGGCAGAGACATGGCTGAGAACAAGGCGGCGCGGCAGCGCCGCGAGGCATGGGGGAGCCTGCGGAGGCTCCCCTCGAAGCGGTGGCAGGTTCGCTACACCGGGCCCGACGGGAACGCGTACTCGGCGCGGACCGAGGACGGCAGGGCGCTGACGTTCCTCACCAAGGGCGACGCGCGGGCGTGGCTGAACCGGGTGCACGAGGCCATCGGGCGGGGGGAGTGGGAGCCGCCGGACGCGGTCGCCCGCCGGCGCCAGGAGGAGGCCAAGGCCGCGGCCCTGCGCGACGTCAGTTTCCGGGAGTACGCCGAGCGCTGGCTCGAGCGCATCGAGTCCGAGCCGGGCAGGGGCGGCAGGATGCGCAAGCCCGGCACCGTGCTGATGTACCGCGGCCGGGTGGTCAACTACCTGCTCGAGCCGCTCGGCGACACCAAGGTCCGCGACATCGACACCGAGGTGGTCCGCGCCCTCACCAAGCACCTCGTCGCCCTGCCGTCACGGATCCGCCCGCACGCCAAGCAGAACGGCGTCGCCGGCGATGCGATCGACGTGCTGAAGATGATCCTGCGTGCCGCCGTGCGTGACGGCGTTCTCGCCACGATGCCCGACGTCGCGACGCCGGCCCGCAAGTCGGTGCGCCACGACCAGGACCACACGCCCGAGGACGACGTCGCCACCCCGACCCAGGTCGAGGAGCTGTACGCGGCGATCCCACAGCCGTGGAGCATCGCCGTCCTGTTCGCCGCGTGGTGCCAGCTGCGGCGCGGGGAGGTGCTCGGCCTGCAGCGGCGCGACATCGCCTGGAACGTCGACCGCACGGCGGCGACGCTGTACGTGCGGCGCCAGAAGAACGGCTCCAGCGGCGAGCTCACCGACCCTAAGTCCGCACAAGGCGTCCGGTCGATGGCCGTCCCACCGCTCATGATCGACCGGCTGCGCGAGCACCTCGACGAGCGGGTCGCCGAGGCTCGGACCGCTCCGGTCGTGCCCAAGGTGGCGAGGGGGCTCGAGCACATGCCCGTCTCGACCTGGAACCTCATTTGGGTGGAGCACCGTGAGCTCGTCGCCGGGCTGCCGGAGGGCTACCGATTCCACGACCTGCGGCACACCGGTCTGACGCGATTCGCCCAGGAGGGGGCGACGCTCGCAGAGCTCATGCGCCGCGGCGGGCACGCCGACATCCACGTGGTGCTGCGCTACCAGAAGGCGACGATGGCGCGGGACGTCGAGCTCGCCGCGCGGATGAGCGCGACCGTCGTCGAGGAGATCCGGCGGGCCCGGTGAGAGATGGCGAAGCTCGCGCCATCGAGTACGGCTTGGAACCGCGATGGCTGCGTAGCCCTACGTGGGTGTCTGCGTAGCCCTTGCCGGTTGGAGCCGCGTAGCCCCCCGTGATGGGCGATTGCGGTTCCGCCCGCGGGGCGGAACCGCGGGCGCTCAGCGAGTTCCCCGGATTCGCATAGCGCTGATCGATCGGGCTATGCAGCGAGGGCTACGTTGCGATGTCCCGCCTGAGGAGCCAGCCGACCTCCCGGCAGAGCAGGGCCCGTCGGCCGGGTTCGGCCAGGCTCGCCGCGTCGTGCCCCAGCGAGTCGTATACCGTGCGCACGCCGCCGACCTCGTTGACCCAGCTCGTGGGATGGTCGGCTCCCGCCTCGTGCTGGACGGTGGTGACGACGACACCGCGTTCGGGGGCGAGGCGCGTGTAGCGCTCGTCGGAGGTGCAGATGTCGTCCAGCCCGTCGACGAGCGGGTGTGAGTCGGTCACGACCCGGAACGTCGCCTCGCCGGCCTCGGGGTGGTAGGTCACGCCGCGCACCCAGCGGCCGCCGACGATCTCGTGCCAGCGGGGCGAGTCGAGGAAGCAGTTGATGCCCTGGTGGTACACGAGCAGCGGCCCGCCGCGGAAGGCGTACCGGTCGATCGCCGCATGGGCAGGCCGCCATGCGTCGTCGTCGCCGTCGAAGGCCGGGTCGGCCCGGCCGGTTCCCCCGTTGACGACGAGCAGGTCGAACTCCGCGAGGTCGTACAGCGAGTGCGGGAAGAGCGACCGCACGACGACGTCGAGCCCGCGCCGGGCCAGCAGCGACGCCAGGGCGTGCGAGACGGCGGCGTGGTCGTGCCACGGGTCCTCGTACCGCCCGCGGCCGCAGGCGACGAGCACGCGCGGTACGTGAGCGCTGGGCATCAGTTCTCCGTCCATCCTCGTGCGGTCGGCGGGCCGGGGCACGGCGCGTGCCCGGGCCCGCCGGGATGCGGTCAGCGGCCCACGTACCGCACGGTGCGGGAGAAGCGGATCTCGCGGCCGTCGTCCGCCCGCGTCGCTGTGACCGTGACCGACCCGTTGGGCACCGCTCGGCCGCGCTTCTCGAAGGTCGCGCGCACCGTCGCGCCCGGCGCCACCTGCGGGATCGTGCGGGTGCCGTACGGGCTCTCCACCACGACGGTCACCGGGGTGGCCTCCTCGTTGGTGGCGCGCACGGCGAGGTGAGCCACGCCGCCCACGGTGCGGGCGTCGACCTCGACCGCGAAGGCGACCTCCTCGACCTGGAGCCCGTAGTAGAGGCGGGGCGAGCCATCCAGCACGAGCTCGGCGACGCCGTCTCGCACCGGGATCGTCGTCTCGCGCCCGATGGTGTCGATCTGGCGCACCTTCTGCCCCGCGGCGGGGAGCGTGAGCGGCACCTTCGTCTTCCACACGTCCTCCCACGGCTCGGGTGCCGGGAAGAACGACCCGTCGCGCCCCTCGGTGTTGAGCACGTACCCGTCGGCGCGCGACCACAGCGCGGTCAGCGGCCCGCGCGGCGTGTCGAACAACAGACCCTTGGTGTCCTCGTCACCGAGGTCGAGCCAGCGCACGAACCGGGCGCCGTCGAGGTGCTCGGCGGCCGCCGCGAGTCCGAGCAGCGACGGCTTGGGGCTGTGGTCGCGCATGACGATGCCGTAGTGGTACTCGTGGTCGTCGGGCTTGACGCCGGTCGGGTTGGCCTTGCGGCTGTCGTAGAACTGGAACCACTGCGCCTGGCGCACGCCCTCGCTGAGCGCCAGCAGGTGGGTCAGGAGCGCGTGCTCGGCCGACTGCCGATAGGTGTCCTTCCACCACCGGTTGGGCAGGGTCGAGGAGTAGGCCTCCGTGAGCCACAGCTCGAGGTGCGGGGCGCGCTCGTCGAGCATGCGCCGCGCCTCGCGGACCGCGCCGAGAAAGTTCCAGTAGCTGCCTTCCGAACCGCTCGTCCACTGATCGGGCGTCGGGGCAAAGTCCGGCGTGAAGTTCCCACGGCCGGGGTGCAGCGCGAACGCGTCGACGTGGTCGGCCAGCCCCGCGTCGAACATCCGGGAGGCGTAGACGTGGTCCATCCCCGCCAACGCGACCGACATGAGCTTGATCTTGCTCCCGCGCTCCCGTAGCCGGGCCTTGAAGGGCGCCGCCCAGTTCGCGACGTACTCGGCGCCGCCCTGCCCGGACAGCACGCCGCCGCGCATGTTCCACTCGTTGGCGAGCTCGTAGTACGCCGCTTGCTGCCGCTCCGCCGTGTTGATCTCCTCCTCGATGTACGCCGCCAGCCCGGCCGGGTCGTCGACGAACGCCGTGGGGGAGGGCGGCGTCCGCAGGCGGTTCTGCCGCATGCCGAGCGCCGCGAGCTGCTCGGGCGTGAACTGCGGGTGGCGGCCCCAGCGCATGCCGAGCCGCTTGATCAGGGCACGCTCGGCCTCGGTGTCCTTGAGGTAGTCGGACGCCAGGCCGATCGAGCTCGTCGCCCACGTCTCGGTGTAGCTGTGCGGGGGCAGGAGCGCCACGTTGATGCGCGCGAACGCGGTGTCGTCGCCGCAGTCGGCGCTGAGCTCGGCGAAGGCGATGCCCCGGCCCGGCAGCGTGAACGAGACCGAGGTGTCGACGGTGCCGCCGGGCGCCACCGTGTGCACCGTGCGACGCGCCGCGACCACCTCGCCGTCCCAGTCGCGCACGGTCCACCGGACCGTGACGGTCTTCGCGCCACCGCCGTTGGACACCACGCCGTCGACGACGAGGGGCGAGGCGGCCGAGTCCCACAGGTTGAACGGGCGGTCGGTGGACAGCGTCACGCCGAGCGGCAGGCCGGTGGCGAGCGTTCGGGCGGTGCCGAGGTCGACGGGCGGCGAGACGAGCAGGTCCGCCGTCGCACGGAAGACGCCGGGGGACAGCTCCTTGCCGGGCAGGTTCATCGACCACGGGTCACGCCAGGAGGCGTTGCTCCCGGGCAGCACGAGGTAGACGTGGTCGCCTTCGAAGGCCTCCTCGAAGACGGTCACCGCGTCTGCCTCGAACGGCACGCCACCGCGCTCGTCGCGGGTCCAGCGCGGGACGCCCGAGAACGTCTCGACGACGCTGGTCGGCACCGCCTGGCGGCGCAGCGTGCCGCTCGACATGGACGTCCCGGCCGGCGCCGTCATGTCGAAGACGACCTCGAGCCGGCGCCCGCGCGGGGTGAAGGTGCCGCGGACCGACGTACCCTCCACGCCGGTCACGTAGTCCACCACCACGGCCGGCGTGCCGTCGGGCGCGGACCCGAGCACCGCGGTGCCCGCCGCCGGCTTGACGGCGCCGAACCGGTACCCGCCGAGCAGGAGTCGGGCGTCGCCGTCGGCGCCTCGCAGGGTCACGGTCATGCCGGACGCCACGAGCGAGTAACCGTCGCCGGCCAGGGTCACCGCGTCTGCGGCGTGCGCGGGCTCGGTTCCGGCGGCCACGACCACGGCGGTGCCGGCCGCACCGGCGAGGGCCGCGCCGAGCAGGCTGCGGCGGGACAGAGGGGTGCTGTGCAGGGACGGGGTCACGAGAACTCCTTCGTTCTGGACGGGATGCGCCCGGACACGGGCGCGCGGCACCCGCCGGACCCCGCGCACGGGGCCCGGCCGGCGGCGAGCGGTGTCAGCCCTTGATGCCGCTGGACATGCCCACGCCGCGCAGGAACTGCTTCTGGAAGACCAGGAACAGGGCGACGGGGATGACGACCGCGATGAACAGCGCGGCCAGGAGCAGCGACAGCTCCGCGTTGACTGAGATGTTCGTCAGGGTGACGGACAGCGGCTGCATGTCCGTGTCAGTGAGCACGAGCAAGGGCCAGAGGAACTCCTTCCACGACGCGACGACCGTCAAGAGGGACACGACCCCGAGGATCGGGCGCGACAGCGGCAGGACGATGACGGTGAGGATGCGCAGCGTCCCGGCGCCGTCGATGCGCGCGGCCTCGAACAGCTCGCTCGGCAGCGTGTCGAAGAACCGCTTGATGATCACGACGTTGAACGCGTTGGCCGCCGGCGGGAGCCACACGGCCCACCACGTGTTGATGAGGCTGCCGCCCGTCACCGGCATGTCGAGCACCGTGAGGTACAGCGGCACGAGGGAGACCACGCTCGGGATGAACAGGGTCGCCAGGACGAGGCCGGTCAGCACCTTGCCCCAGCGCGGACGGAGCACGGACAGGACGTAGGCGCCCGTCACGCACACCAGCAGCGTGGTGACCCACGTGCCCGCGGCCATGACCACCGTGTTGAGCAGCGACCCGCCGATGCCGAGCCGCGACCAGGCGTCGGCGAGGTTGTCCCAGTGGATCCCGGACGGCCACAGCGCGAACGGCTCGCGCACGGTCTCCTGCGTCGTCGAAGTCGCGGCCTTGAACAGCCACAGGACGGGCCCGGCGCCGGCGACGAGCAGGCCCAGGAGCACGAGGGTGTTGACCACCCCGAGCGTGATGCGCACGGAGGGACGCGCCCGGTCGAGGTCGGAGACGATCGAGCGCTCGCGCGCCTCGGGAGGACGCCGGCGCGCGGCGAGCCGGGCGGCGAAGCGACCCGGGCGCGCCTCCGGCTCGGACGGCAGGGCCCGCGGGCTCTCGGTGGCGGGCTGGCCGAGGGTCGTGGTCATGAGTCGGTGTCCAGACGACGGGTGGCGAGCTGGTAGAGCCCCGCGAAGAGGCACAGGACCAGCGCGAGCAGGACGCTCAGGGCGGTGGCGGCGCCGTAGTCGGCGTTGAGGAACGCGTAGTTGTAGATCATCAGCAGGATGGTGAGCGTGGCGTTGCTCGGGCCGCCGCCGGTGAAGAGGAAGGGCTCGGTGAACACCTGCGCGGTGCCCACTACCTGCAGGAGCACGAGCACGAGGATGATGCCCCGGATCTGCGGCAGGGTGATGTGCCAGATGCGGCGCCACACCCCCGCGCCGTCGAGCTCGGCCGCCTCGTAGAGCTCGGTGCGCACGCCGGTCAGGGCGGCGAGGAAGATGATGACGTTGGTACCGGCGTTGGCCCACGTGGCTTCCAGCACGAGCGCCGGCATGGCCATCTGCGCCGAGTTCAGCCACGGCTGCGGGTCGATGCCGAACCAGCCGAGGACGGTGTTGAACAGACCGGTCGACGACGGGTCGTAGAACACCTTCCACAGCAGGATGGCCACGACCGGTGGCACGACGACCGGCAGGTACGCGAGGACGCTGTAGACGCCTCCGCGCTTGCGCACCTCGGACATCACCACCGCGAGGAAGATCGGCAGCGGGAAGCCGAAGACCAGGCAGAGCAGGCCGTACCAGGCGGTGTTGCCGATCGCGGTCGGCAGCAGCGGGTCCGACAGGACGTACGCGAAGTTCTCCAGCCCGACCCAGTCGGCCGCGCCGACGAAGTTGCTCGACTGGAAGGCCATCACCAGGCCACGGACGATCGGCCCCCACGAGAAGTACAGGAAGGCGGCGACGAGCGGCAGTGCGAGGAGCACCGCGCCGAGGCTGCCGCGGCGCAGCCAGGACGCCGGCCCGCGCCGTCGGCGCGTGCTCGGTTGCCGCGGCGCGGGGGCCGGGGGAGCCGGAGGGGCGAGCGTCTGCATCGACCTCAGCCTTTCGGGACGGGACGGAGGTCGGGGCCGGGCGAGCGCCCGGCCCCGACCGGGTTCAGCGACCGGACCGGGCGAGCTTGGCGTCCGCCGTCGTGGCCGCGTCGGCGAGGGCCGCGGCCACGTCCACACCCTGCTCGGTGAGCACCTTCTGCACGACGGTGTCGAGGATGCCGTAGACCTCCTGGGTGTTGTTCGGCGGCTCGGGCTTGAGCTCGAGCTCGTCCAGCCCCTCGGTATAGCCGGTCAGGTTCTCGAGCGGCACGTTGACGTCCCCGGCGATCCACTCCTGGTACGTCGCGTACTGCTCAGGCGCGACGGGCGCGATGCCCGGCATGCCCACCGTGCCGCCGTCGGCGGCGGTCGCCGCCGCATCGGCCTTCGCGACCTCCTCGTCGATGAACTTCTCGAGGTCGAGGAAGTGCACCCACTTGAGCGCGGCGGTGATCTCCTCGGACGTCGCCGTCGGGCTGAAGATCTCCACCGACCCGCCGGCGAGCACGCCGCCGTCGCTGCCCGCGCCGGACGGCACGGCGGTGAGGCCGATGTCCTGCGGGTCCATGCCGTAGTTGTTCACGGCGGCGCCGTACGCCGCGGACGGGACGGACAGGAACATGCCGATCTTGCCGGCCGCGTAGTCCTTGGCGATGTCCGTCATGTTGTACAGGAAGTTCGAGCCCATCGAGTCGTCCTCCCAGCGCATCTGCTGCAGGTACGTCAGGGCCTCCTCGCCGGCGGCGTCGTCGAACGTGGCCTCGGTGCCCTCGTCGTTCTCGATCGACCCGCCGAGGCTGTAGATCTGCGACGTCAGCATCCAGCCACCGGTGTTCTCGGTGGTCATCTGCGCGTACCCGGCCTGGCCGGTGGCGTCGGAGATCGCCTTGGCGTACTGGCGCACCTCGTCCCACGTGGTGGGCGGGCTGTCGGGGTCGAGGCCGGCCTGCTCGAACAGGGCGCGGTTGTAGAACAGCCCGATGGCGTACGGGCGCACCGGGATGCCCCAGTAGTCACCCTCGGCGTCCTGCGCGATCTCGGCCGACTGCGGGTTGAGGTCCTCGGCGAAGCCCAGCGCCTCGAGCTCCTCGGTGATGTTCGCGACCTGCTCGCGGCGGATGAGGGACTGGATCTCCGTGAACGGGACCTTGTAGACGGTCGGCAGCGTGCCGCCGGCGACGCCAGCCTGGAACGTCTGCGCGTCCCAGACGGTGTCCGTGGCGACGACCTCGATGTCGGGGTTCGCCTCGTTGAAGGCGGCGACCTTGTCCTCGAACAGCTTGCGGGCCGCGGCCTGCTCGGTGCTGGGGCGGTCGCCGACCGTGATGGTCACCTTGCCGCCGCCGTCGGCGGTGGCGTCGTCGTCGCCGGACGGCGAGCAGGCGCCGAGGGTCAGAGCGACGGCGGTCGCCACGGCGGCGGCCGCCGCGGCGCGCAGCCCGGGGGATTTCCTCATCGAAATACTCCTCGTGGTGGGGTCCCGCGGTGCGGGACCGTCTGGGGGGATGGGTGGACGGTCAGGCGGAGAGCACCAGGTGCTCCTCGCGCGTCTCGTGCTCCAGGGGCAGGCCGGAGAGCCAGCGTTCGAGGTCGTCGACGACCGCGTGCCCCAGACGGGCCTCCTCGGTGCCGAGGCTGCCGGCGATGTGGGGGGTCAGGAACACGTTGTCGAGCTGGAGCAGGGGATGGCCGGCGGGCAGGGGTTCCGGCTCGGTCACGTCGAGCACCGCGAACAGGTCCGGGCGCGCCTGGAGCGTGCGCGCCAGGTCGTCGTGGTCGACCAGCCCGCCGCGCGCCGTGTTGATCAGGGTGGCGGACGCGGCCAGGCGGGCGAGGTCGTCGCCGCGCAGCATGCCGCGCGTGCTGTCGGTGAGGGGCGCGTGCAGGGAGACGACGTCGCTCACCTCGAGCAGCCGATCGAGCGTCGTGAGCTCGACCCCCGCCGCACGGCACTCGGCCGGGTCGGCGTAGGGGTCGTAGGCGACGACCCGGACGTCGAGCGGCCGCAGGGCGCTCGCGACGAGCCGCCCGATGCGGCCCAGCCCGACGAGGCCGACGACGGCGCCGTCGAGGCCCCGCACCCCCTGACGCTGGGCCACGCGGCGCGTGCGCGCGGACGACATCCCGAGTCGCAGGGTGTTCTTCAGCGCGAGGTGGACGTGGGAGACCGTGAAGTCGACCACGGCGCGGGCGTTGGCCTCGGCCGCGGTGACGACGCGGATGCCACGCGCCCAGAGCTCGGGCGTCACGAGGTGGTGCACCGAGCCGGCCGCGTGCAGCACGAGCTCCAGCCGCGGGAGCCGGTCCAGGACCGTGGCGCCGAGGCGCGGAGCGCCCCAGCCGGTGACGAGCACGCTCGCCTCCGCGAGCCGCTCGTCGGAGGCCGAGGCGAGCTCGACGAGCTCACCGATCCGAGCGATCCGGGACCGGACCGTGGGGTCGAGGACCGTGCGGGACCACTCGGCCCCGATCGCCGTCGCGATCGTCCGCTGCTCGCGGGGAAGGGGCGTGTCCATCGTCATCGATTCCTGAGCCTCCGAGAAACCTGTGCGCAGCGTTGTGCACGGTGCGGCCTGGCGACCGACTGGTCAGATCCTGATCGAACGCGGCCGGCGCTCATACTTCCGCAGCCTTTTCGGTCAGAAACGGTCTGCCGGCTGGAAGTGCAGGCCGATCTGGCCTTCCGCGCCGGGCGCGCGCACCACCAGGGCGAGGCGCCACAGCTCCGGGCCCCACACAGCCGCGAGCCGCGGGTCGCTGAGCACGACGCGCTCGGGGCGCGCCTCGACGTCCGCCCCGTCGGTGCAGAAGGCGAGGGCGGGCCCCGCCGGCGTCGCCTGGAGCAGGAGCACGCCGTCGTCGCGCCGGCTCGGCCGTTCCCGCAGCATCAGGTGGACCCGGACGTCCCGGGGTGCGGTGGCGAGCGACCACGCGTCGTGGATCTCGAGGAACGCGCGGCGAGTGTCGACGCGCAGGGTGCGCGCGAGCCGGCCGTCCAGGCCGGGGTAGACGGCGGAGAGGTCGAGCCGCGTCGTGACGCTCTCGTCGGGGTGCTGCTCGACCTGTGTGCGTGCCGCGAACTGCGCCCCGACGCCCTGCAGGAGGCCGTCGACCTCCGGGAGGTTGTGGAACGACGAGCGCGTCCACCACTGTTCGTACCGGCGCGGGCTGAAGCTGTCCTTGGTGTAGCGGCCTGCGCCGGGGTCGATGACGACCGGCTCGCCGTCCAACGCGACCACGAAGGAGCCCACATCGAGGTGGTTGTGCGGCTCTCCGTCGTGGCCGCCGCGCGCGACCACCCGCAGCTCGTGACCGCCGGCACGCCCGGTCGCGCTGAGCACCTCGACCGCTGGGAGGTACTCCACAGCCGGACGGCACGCGGCGGTGGGCCGGGCGTCCCGCCAGGACGTGTCACCCAGGATCGCGACCGCGCGGGCGAGGTCCGTCGGTCGCTCCAGGAGGGTGCCGTCCGCCTCCCCGCCGGCAGCGCCGTCGGCGCGCAGCGACCGTGCGAACTCGGCGAGGTCGTCCTGCCCCGTGCGCCGGGCGTAGCGCCAGAGCAGTCCCGGCGGCGAGGCCATCGTGAGGCCGGTCGAGCCCGCGCGCGGCGTGCGCGCCGGCCCGTCGCCGAAGGTGGCGCTCCATGGACCGCCGAGGTGGACGACGCGGGGGTACCGGGCCAGCGCGCCCAGCACGGGGATCGCGAAGAGCGCGCCCGCCGCGTCCGGGACCAGGGCCGCGAGCTGCTCGACCGCCTCGAAGGCGCGTGCCGCGGACTGCCACCAGTACGCCGCGCCCTCGTCGCAGCCACCGTCCGCGGGTACCCCGGCGAAGTAGCCGTCGAGGCTCTCGACCGCGAGGGCGACGAGGTTCGCCAGGTCGTCGCCGTCGAGGACGACGGAGGCGGCGAGCACGACGTTCGAGACGATCCAGGGGTTCCAGTTGCTGGGCAGCGCGAACCAGTGATACCTCCGCGCGTCCTCGAGGAACGGCCGGAGCACGCGCTGGGCGATCTCGGTGCGTACGCGGGCGGCGACGTCCGGGTGTGCGTCCGCCCAGGTGGGCAGGAGCCTCAGCAATGCCGCCAGGGTGCCGGCGGTCTGTGCCTGGAAGAGGTCGAGCACGGGAACGGCCGGGTCGGGCAGCTCCCGGTGACCGAGGTGGGTGGTCGCGTCGTGTGCCGGGACGCACCAGGTCGTCTCGTCGAGGATGCCGGCGACCCGGGCGGCGAGCGCGTCGTCGGCTCCCGGGTCGCCGTCGGCCGCGAGGGCAAGGGCGATCGACACGACCTGGCGTCGCCGCTCGCCGTAGGGCTGCTCGTAGGGGGCGCGGTCGCCGTCACGCAGGAAGGCGCGCCACGCGTCCTCGGTCAGCGCCGGCCACGGCGCCAGGCGGGCCTCTGCTCCTTCGTCGCCCAGCTCCGCCCGGAGCTGGGCGGGCACGTCGGCGGGGCGGAACCAGCCGGCGGCGGGCCCGTCGGGCGTCGCGGCACGGGGCGGCCGTACCGGCCGGCCGGCACCGGAGAGCGCTGCGGCGAGCGGGGCCGTGGCAGGTGGGGACGTCGTCGTCGAAGGAGGCATGCGGTGACGCTAGCGGCGGCGGTCGACGCTGCGGCACGGGTCCACGCCCACCGATCAGAACCGATACGGCGCTGCGCGACTCGGACGAGCGGTCGCCGCATCCGGCGCATGTGGTCAAATGATCACCGATCGATATCCACTCGAAGGGGAGTGCCGTGATCGCTGCGGAGCGCAAGGACGCCGTGCTGCGTGAGCTTCGGCTCCGAGGGAGCCTCGCCGTCACCGAGTTCGCCCAACGCATCGGTGCCGCCGCCGTGACGCTGCGCCGGGACCTGCGCGAGCTGGAGGCCGAGGGACGGCTCGTGCGTGTGCACGGCGGGGCGAAGGCGCTGCACCAGGCGGCGGTCCCCGCCGATGCGGCCCACCCCGCCGTCACCCGGCTCGCGGCGAGCTTCGGCATCGGCCCGCGGCCCACGCCGGACGCCGCTCCCGTGGCGACCATCGGGATGATCGCCCCGACCGCCACCTACTACTACGCGGAGATCATCGAGGGCGCGAAGAACGCCGCGCACCTCGCCGGCGTCCGCCTCGTCCTGGCGATCTCCGAGTACGACGAGGACGAGGAGCGGCGGACCTTCGAGCGCATGGTGGCGCTCGGTCTCGACGGCATCCTGATCACGCCGAGCAGGTCGCAGGTCGAGGAGAGGCCGCTGCGGGCGCTGCTGGACCGCTCGCCGGTTCCCGTGACCGTCGTCGAGCGCATCTGGGACCTGCCGACCCGCGGGCAGGTGGTCGACTCCGTGCGCTCCGACCATCGGCACGGGGCCCGCGTCGCCGCGGACCACCTGCTCGAGCTCGGGCACGAGCGCCTGGCGGTGTGGACGTACGAGAACCCGCACGTCGCCGAGGTCCGGGCGGGCTTCGAGGAGGCGGTCGAGAGCGCCGGGGGCCGCGTGGTCGTCCCGGAGTTCACGTTCGGCCATCCCGACTGGTCGGCGACGGACAACGGCGCGAACGTCCGCCGCTACCTGGACGAGCTGCTGGCGGCGGGCGCCACGGCTGTGCTGGTCCACCCCGACCAGCTGGCCCTCCAGCTCGCCCAGGCGGCCCTCTCGCGCGGCCTGGAGATCCCCGGCGACCTCAGCATCGTCGCGTACGACGACGAGGTGGCCGGCCTCGGCGAGCTGCCGCTGACGGCGATGGCGCCCCCCAAGCGGGCGATCGGGTTCGCCGCGATCGACACGTGCCTGCGGGCGGTGGCCCACCGGTCGCCCTCGATGTCGCCGTTCCCCGCCCAACGGGTGCGGCTGCTGCCCGAGCTCGTCGTACGGGAGTCCACGGCGGCGCACGCCCCGTAAGGACCGGTCGCTCGACGGGCAGGTGCTGCCCGACCGGATCCGACCGGTCAGCGCCGCTCGCTTGAGGCAGCCGTCGCCCTCGGCTCTGATGCCGTCATGACCGACGACCTGCGTACCCGGCTGCGCGCGCTCGACGACCACGGGCTGTCCCCGCGCACCGGCTGGACCCGCGCGCACTGGGAGCTGCTGGCCGACCACCTTCTGCTGGCGGTGCGGCCGTTCGCGACGGCTCGCCACGGGGGGATCGCGCTGCCCGGGGCGCCGGGCGGGTATGGCCCCCGGATCGACGCGCAAGAGGGGTTCGCGCGGACCTTCCTGGCGGCGGCGTTCCGTGTGGCGGGCCAGGACGGACGCGACCCGCTCGACCTCATGGGCTGGTACGCGCAAGGGCTGGACGCCGCCACCGACCCCGGCTCACCGGAGGCGTGGCTGCGTCTCGAGGACGACCTGCAGACCAAGGTCGAGGCGGCGTCGGTGGCGCTCGGCCTCCACCTGACGCGCCCGTGGCTGTGGGACCGGCTCGACCCGGGCGTGCAGGAGCGGGTCGTGGACTACCTGCACGACGGCGTCCGCAGCTTCTACCCACCGATCAACTGGCTGTGGTTCCGCGTCGTGACCCAGGAGTTCCTCCGCACGGTCGGTGCGCTCGACGACCTCGCCCAGCTGCGCGAGGACGTCGCGACGCTCGACGGTTTCTACCGCGCCGACGGCTGGTACGCGGACGGGCCGGAACGGTCGTTCGACCACTACGCCGGCTGGGCGATGCACCTGTACCCCCAGGTGTGGACCGAGATGGCGGCCGGGCGGCCGGAGGCGGACGCGTTCGCCGACGTCTCGCGCGAGCGGCTCTCGCGCTTCCTCGACGACGCCGTGCGGCTCGTCGGCGCGGGCGGCGCGCCGCTGGTCCAGGGGCGCTCGCTCGCGTACCGGTTCGCGACGGCGGCCCCCTTCTGGCTCGCCGCCCGCGCGGACGTCGGCAGCCCGGGGCTGCTGCGCCGCGCGGCCTCGGGGACGGTCCGATACTTCGTCGACCGCGGTGCCGTCAGCGCCGACGGGCTCCTCTCGCTCGGGTGGTTCGGTCCGTGGCGCCCGATGGCACAGTCGTACTCGGGCCCGGGGTCCCCGTACTGGGCATCCAAAGGGCTGCTGGGTCTCGCGCTGCCGGCCGACCACCCGGTCTGGACCGCCGTCGAGGAACCGCTGCCGATCGAGGAGACGGACCAGGGGTTCGTCGTCGCAGCCCCGGGGTGGCAGGTCAGCGCCACGCGCGCGGACGGGATCGTGCGCGTCGTCAACCACGGCACCGACCACTCGCACCCCGGGTCCGGGCTGTCCGACTCGCCGCTCTACGCGCGGCTCGGCTACTCCACCGCCACGTGGCCGGTCGTCGCGGGCGAGTCGCTGCACCGGCCCCTCGACCAGTCGGTCGTCCTCCTCGACGCCACCGGCGACCCGAGCCACCGGACCGGGATTCAGGAGAGTTCGGTGCGCCTGCTGGACGACGACGGACCAGACACCGACGAGGGGGCCGAAGCCCGCACGACGCTGGGCCGGTCACGGTGGCAGGCGCACTGGGTGGACCCCGATCTCGAGCGCCCGGACCACGGCTTCGGACGACCCGACGCCGTGGGCACGCCCCGTGGCGGCCCGCAGGTCGAGGTGGTGACGCTGCTCCGCGGGGAGTGGGAGGTGCGGCTCGTGCGCGTGCTCGGACCCGTGCCGGACCACGTCGCCGCCCTGCGCGTGGGCGGCTGGCCGGTCACCGGCGAGCTCGTGGACGTGGAGACGCCCGGTGGCGAGGGGCGCCAGGGTATGTGCCACACCGCGGTGGTCGACGTCCGGCACGGCCCGCGGCTCGTCTCGTCGCTGCACTCGCTGGACGGTTGGCGCGGCGGCGGGGCCGTCCGGCTCGACGACGTCACGCCCCTGGACGGCAGCACCGTGGTCCCGTGGCTGGGCACGGTGGGCGCTCCCGAGCCGGGGCGGTGGTACGTCGCGGCCGCCCGGCTGGGCACGGCACCTGTCGGCCGGCCGCCGCGGGTTGCGGTGTCGCCGACCGGGGTTCGGGTCCGGTGGCCCGACGGCCACACGGACGAAGCCGACCTCTAGACCGGCAGCACCGCCTGCACGTGCAGCACGAGCGTCGTCTCGGGTGGCGAGTCGGGCGCCTGGAGGCCGGCGGTGGCCAGCACCCTGCCGGTGAGGACCGTGCCGCGCGGGACGTCGTCCGGCGCGGGGCGCGTCGAGCGCGGCGTGACGCCGTCCGGCGCGACGACGCCGACGGCGGACGGCATGCCGAACCACGGAGGTACCCGCTCGCCGAACGCGTCGCGGCTGAGGGGCGACGGGACGACTCGGTAGCGACGCTCGGGGTCCAGGCCTCGCAGCGTGAACCGGCCGCTCGGCGCGGTCGCGGCACGCGTGAGCGAGGCGACCTGGAACACCGCCCGCGACCGGTCCGGTGCGACCACGCCCCAGACCTGCTGAGCGGTCGGGTCCGCGACGTCCATCCGCACGAGCGTTCCGGTGTG
Source organism: Isoptericola variabilis (assembly GCF_001750215.1). Lineage (GTDB taxonomy): Bacteria > Actinomycetota > Actinomycetes > Actinomycetales > Cellulomonadaceae > Puerhibacterium > Puerhibacterium variabilis_A. The sequence goes on from NZ_LWGM01000001.1 coordinate 23,455, forward strand.
GATCAGCTCGCGCTCGGCACGGTAAAGCTCGGTCCACGCCCGCAGCTCGGCGAGCTGGGCTGCCGTCGCCTGAGTGAGGTCCCACTCGATCCCGAAGTGGCCGAACAGCGCGGTCCCGGCGCGGAACGCCACCGAGTGCGCCCGACCGGTCTGGTGGTTGACCTCCGCCGCGACGTGGGCGCCGACGTACTCCAGCGGCAGGAGCTGCGCCGTCCAGGGCTGCACCTGCTGGCGCTCGAGCGCGTCGGTGCAGTCGGAGGCCCACACGCGCTGGGTGTGCTCGACCACGGCGAGGTCGACCCGCGCGCCGCCCGAGGAGCACGACTCGATCTCGAGAGACGGGAAGCGGCGGCGGAGCTCGGCCATGATGCCGTAGGCGGCCAGCGTCTGGGCATGGACGGCCGCTTCACCGCCGGGCGGTGATCCAGCGTCGACGAGGTCGCGGTTGTGGTCCCACTTGACGTAGTCGACGCCGTACTCGGAGATCACCGCCGTCATCCGGTCGAGGACGTACGCCGCGGCCTCGGTCCGCGAGAGGTCGAGCACGTGCTGGTTGCGCGACGAGACCCCGACCCGCCCGCCCGTCGCCATCACCCAGTCGGGGTGCTCGTGCGCGAGGTCGGAGTCGAGGTTCACCATCTCCGGCTCGAACCACAACCCGAACTCCATCCCGCGGGCGTGGACGTGGTCGGCGAGCGGCCCCAGGCCGCCGGGCCACACGTTCTCGTCGACGTACCAGTCCCCGAGGCCGGCCGTGTCGTCGCGCCGGTGGCGGAACCACCCGTCGTCGAGCACGTACCGCTCCACGCCGATGTCCGCCGCCGCGTCGGCGAGGGCTCGCAGCCTCGCCAGGTCGTGGTCGAAGTAGACCGCCTCCCAGACGTTCAGCGTCACCGGCCGACGCGTGCGCGGGTGCGCCGCGCGCCGCCGCAACATGCGGTGCAGCCGCGCGGCCTGCGCGTCCAGACCGTCGCCGTAGACGCCGTACACCCACGGAGTGGTGTACGACGCGCCCCGGTCCAGCCGCACCTCGCCCGGCAGCAGCAGCTCGCTACCGCCGAGCACCTGGTCACCGGTCGACAACCGCTCCGCCCAGTGCCGGTGGTTGCCCGACCACGCAACGTGGACGCCCCAGACCGCGCCGCGCGCGAACCCGAACCCCGGACGTCCGACGGTCAGCAGCGTCGCCGCGTCGGGGCCGGTGCGGCCGCGCCGGCCCTCGCGGAGATGCTGGCCCACGGTCAGCGCACGGCGCTGCGGGACCCGCTCCTTGGTCCACCGCCCGGCGAGGTCGAGGATCTCCCGAGCCTCGGCCGGGACGGGGAGCACGACGGCCAGCTCCTCGAGGGAGTACACCGGCCCGTGGTTCGTCACCGTCGCCCGCGCGCGCAGCACGCCCTCGGGCGTCAGCTCCAGGTCGATCGTGAGCCCGAGCGCCGCGTCGTCGTCGACCGCCTCGACGCTCACCGTGCCGCCCTCCTCGCCGGTCGCGAGCCCGCCGGGCAGCCCCGTCCCGTCCAGTGCGGCGGCAGTCGTCCTGAAGCGGGGGGACCAGTCGCGACCGTCGCGGTGGCCGACGAGGCCAGGGCGCCCGAGCCACCCGGTCCAGGCCTCGGGGACGACGGCGACCCGCACCGGGTCGTCCACGAGGTTGCCGACAAGCGGAGGCGTGGCGGCCTCCACCAGCGCCGTCGCGGTGGCCGCGTCGATGCGCCCGAGGTCGTCGCCCCAATGCACGACCGAGGGCAGCTCCCCGGCGCGCAGGTCGAGCAGGACACTCACGCCGCCGGCCCGCAGGTGCACCACCGCGTCGGGTCGCTCGGGCGGGCACACCGTCCGGGACGGGCCCGTCGGGCGTTCCAGGGTCGGCGGCTCGAGCCGAGCGGTGCGCGTCACCGCTGCACCCGCATCGCGACGACGCGCGCCTCGCGGGCGCCCTGGGTGGCCCGCACGGTCAGCCGGGCGGCGGTGAACGCGATGTCGGGCAGGGCGTGCACGCGCTGGCGTCGTCGGTTGTCGGTGACGTCGGCGACGACGCGCCACCCGCCGGCGGCGTCCTGCACCTCGGCGACGTAGGAGCCGACGAGCTCCGGCAGGACCTCGTCGGGGCTGCGGTGGTGGTGCAGCGTGTTGAGCTCCAGGTCGACGTCGTCGTCGAAGACAAGGCGCAGCTCGCGCGCCCGGACCGGCTCCTCCCAGTCGAGGCGCAGCCACTCCGGGCTGTCCGTCATGGGCTGCGACGACCACATGTTCGGGCCCCCGAAGGGGCGGTTGTAGCCCGAGGTCGCCTGCTGGGGAGACAGCGCGCGGGAGTCGTCCGCCGTTCGGAAGACGACGGACCGGCGTCGCAGCGGCTTGGTGGGCCAGGCCAGCAGCGTCTGCCCGGGAGCGATCTCGACGTTCTTGTCCTCGGCGTCCTCGCCGTGCACGAGCGTCAGCACGCCCGGCGGCAGGGGCGTCGTCGTCCAGACGGTGACGTCGGGATTCTGCCGGAGCACCACGATGGCATTGCCTGGCGCGGCGGGGGAGTAGGCCAGCTGGGCGCGCACCCAACCGGGGGCGTCGGCGGCGGTGAGGACGACGTCGGTCTTGGTCTCCAGGTGCGCCGGGACGACGTTCTGGGACCTGCCGGTGGACCACACCTCGACGCTGAGGGTCGTGTCGCGGTCGGCCCGCAGCCACAGGTCCACGTGGCTCAGTTGCGGGTCGACCGGGAGGACGACGCCCAGATCCCGCTCCAGCGGGTACGGCTGCGCCGCGGGCAGCGGGGTGCCGTCGAGCCCGGTCTCCACACCGAGCTGCGCGCGGTAGGACGACGCCGTGACCCGCGCGGACCGGGCCAGGTCGTCGGGGTCCTCGTTGGCGACGCCGAGCACGGGCGCGTCCTGGCGCAGCAAGAGCTGGCGCAGCCGGGCGACGTGCGAGGTGGCGAGCTCGCGCGGCGTGACGCCGAGCTCGAGGCACAGGGCGGTGGCCGTGCCGGCGGCCTCGCCCATCGCTCCGCAGGTGGCCATGACGCGGGCGGCGCCGAACGCGATGTGGGTCGCGGAGACGTTGCGCCCGGCCATGAGCATGTTCTCGACGTTCACCGAGTACAGGGAACGGAACGGGATTTCGAAGACGCCGTCGGCGAAGCGCTGCACGGCTCCCGAGCCCTTGGCGTACATCCCCTCCGGCGGGTGGAGATCGATCGACCATCCGCCGAACGCGACGCCGTCCTCGAACACCCTCTGGCGGAGCACGTCGTCCTGCGTCAGCGTGTGGTCGCCGATGAACCGGCGGTACTCGCGCTTGCCGGGCAGGTTGCCGATCCACTCGAGCGTGAGGGTCTCAGCGTCGAACTTCCCCGAGTTCTTGATGTAGTCCCACACGCCCAGCACGACGCCGCGCAGCTCGTCGCGGATGCGCTCGTTGTCGTCGACGATGTCGAGCTGCCCGCCCCACTCGATCCACCAGTACGCGGCGCCGCTGTCACCGCTGCGGATGATGCGTGTGGCCGGGATCGGCGTCTTGGTGATGTCGATCGCCGAGTCGGGCGCGACGTACTTGACCGGCCGCCCGAGGTCCTTCGTGTAGAACAGCAGCGTCGAGCCGAGGAACTCGCGCCGCGGCTCAGGCGGCGCGAGGGACTCGCCGAACTCGTCGCGCGCCTCCTTGCCCAGCCGGAACCGCGCCCCGGCAAGGTCGCCCACGAGGCCGTCCCCGGTGCAGTCGAGGAAGTACGGCGCCCGGAAGGTCGTGAGGATCTCCGAGCCCATCGTCCAGCCGGTCACCGACGTGATGCGGCGGGCGTCGTCGGGCCCCGCCGCCTCCACCTCGCGCACGTCGGTGTTGAGGAACAGGTCGATGTTCGGCTCGGCGCGCACGGTGTCCAGCACGACGTCGTCCCAGTAGACCGGGTTGCCCTCGGGGTTGCGGTACTGGTTCTCGACATACATCTCGCCGATGACGCCGGTTTCCCGCGCCCAGCGTTGGTTGCCGTGCGCGGTGGCGCCGACCACCCAGACGCGGACCTCGGAGGACGCGTTGCCACCCAGGACCGGCCGGTTGTTGATCAGCGCCACCCGTCGCCCGAGGCGTGCGGCCGCGACGGCAGCGCTCACGCCCGCCATGCCGCCCCCGACGACGACGAGGTCGACCTCGACCGTCTGCGTGCGCATAAACCTTCCTTCCTTGTGCCCTCATCAGTTCCGGACGCGCTCTGTGCTCGGCCGGCAAGCGACCGCGCGCGTCGCCGGCCTCCTTCACGGCCGCCCCGTTCTGCTGTCGATGTCCGCCTACCGCGGATAGACCGAGAGAAGGCCGGACGACGCCGTCGCGGTGATGCACTCGCCGCACCTGCGGCGAACTCGTCGCCCGGTGGTGGCGCCCCGCGAGCGTTCCTGTGCGGAACTCACGTCCTCGTGGTCGGTGCGAGGGGCTGTGCGTCCGGTGCTGAAGGGAGCATTTCCACCGCTGGTGTGCGCGTCAAGGCGTGCTGCCTACGTCGTGCGGAAGTGGTCAATAGCGATCAATCCTGCGAGCGCGCCACGACCCTGAACCGGGGGCGGGTAGCGAGCGCTCGCCGAGCTGCCGCCGGGCGGCACAGCCCGGGCTCATTGGCGGGGAGAAGTTCCGCAAGGGTGACGAGGTCACGTGGTCCAGCCACGGGCAGACGGTGCACGGCGAGGTGGTCGAGGAGATCACCGAGGACACCGAGGCGGCGGGCCGGACGGTTCGGGCGTCGAAGGACGATCCGCAGTACCGCGTGCGCAGCGACAAGAGCGGCAAGGATGTCGCGCGGTCGCGGAACCAGGACCTTCGGGCGGCGTAGCCCCTCGCGAACCGGGCGCTCGCGGTCCAGTCCCCCGGGCGAGACCGCGAAGGCGCTCAGCTCACGCGAACCTGCGGGCGGCACGTCCGGCGACCGCGCCGGCACCGAGGACCACGGCGACGGCACCCACTGCCCACGGCAGACCGACCAGGTCGGCGGCGGATCCGATGAGCGGTGGTCCGACGACGTTGGCGAGCGAGGACAGCGACGTGACCGCGGCGATCCGCTCGGCGGCGCGCCCCTGCGCGGCGGCGATGCTGACGGCGACCGGGACGGCGAGTGCCGCGCCCAGGCCCCACACCGCGGCCCCACCCCAGGCGAGCCACGAGACCGGCGCCACGGTGAACGCCACGACGCCGAAGGCTGACACCAGCGCCGAGGTCACCAGGGTCGCCGACCGGCCGAGCCGGTCGACCAGGAGCCCGCCGACGAGACGGCCCGCGGTCTGCGCGACCAGGAAGACCGAGACGAACATCGCCGCGCGCCCCTCGTCCACCCCGAGCTCCGCGACGGCGAGCGGCGCCATCCAGTTGTTCGCCGCGCCCTCGGAGAGTGCGGCTCCGAAGACGACGGTGCCCAGCAACAGGGTCGGCGTCTCCAACCACACGCCACCGCGGCGAGATCGGCTGGCCGGTGGCGCCGCGGCGCCAGGTCCGTCGATCCGGACCGCGCGCACGTGCAGCGAGGCGTCGCGGCGCAGGCCCAGGCTGACGGCGCCACGCGTCAGCGCCGCCAGGGCGGCGAGCAGCAGCAGCTGCGGCGCGGGGCCGAGGCCCACGGCCGCCGCGAGGCCGCCGAGCGCGGCCCCACCGGCAGCGGCGATGGAGTAGGCCGCGTGGAACTGCGGCAGGATCGTGCGCCCGACCCGGCGCTCGGACTCGGTCCCGAGCACCGCCTGCGGCACGTTGGTCAGGGCGAAGGCTGCGCCGTGCACGACGGCCGCCGCCAGCAGACCGACCACCGAGCGCGCGTGCAGGGCGGCCGCGAGACCGGCGTACGCGGCCACGAACCCGACGGTCGCTGCGGCGTACGCGCGCGGCGCGCCCGCACGCTGGACCCAACGGCCGGCCAGCGGGATGGTGATGAGCGTGCCGACCGCGTTCGCCATCAGGAACCGCCCGAGCCCGCCGGCGTCCAGGCCGACCTGGTCGGCGATCGCCGGGAGCCGCACGTTCCACGCCGAGAGGCTGAAGCCGTTGACGCAGTACGCGGCCAGGACCAGGGCGCGCAGCCGCCAAGGACCGGTCGTCGTGCCCGGGGCCTCCGGGGCACCCCGCAGATCGGGTGCGGAGGTCATGAGCCCGTGGTGAGCACGACGCGCAGGACCTGCCGCGAGGGCCGCAGCCGGTGTGCCGGCAGCACGCCCTGTCCGCAGGAGGCGGTGCCGACCCCGGACCGGGCGGCGTCCAGCGACAGGTGGGTGGCCACCGTGGGCGGCAGCTCGTCGTCGTGCCCGGCGTCCGCGACCGCGGCACGCGACCACGGGCGGACGGTGAGCGCCGCCCGGTCGGTCTGCACGTGCAGGTCGGGCGCGTCGCCCGCGGTGATCACCAGCGCCTCGTCCACCACCCGCGCGCCGTGCTCCTGCGGTCGCACGGTGCGCACGGCGTAGGCGTCGCGATCCGCCACGTGCGATCCCCATCGCGCGCCCTGGCCGGTGTCGGGGTACTGCGGTCCCGGTCCGTAGCCCGTCCACCGCACCTCCTGGGTGGGGTGGTCCAGCCGCAGGTCGAGGCCGACGCGTGCCCAGTCGCACGGCCAGGGGCCGTAGGGCTCCGCGGTCAGCTCGAGCGCGACCCGGCTGCCGTCGCTGGTCCAGCGCCAGGTGCAGTCCACGCCCGCGTCGAGCACGGGAGGGGCGACACGAGTCCGGACGACGACGGCGTGGGCGGTGAGCTCGAGGGCGACGAGGCGAGAGCGGAGGTCGTGCAGGCGTGCGGCCGCCCACCGGTCGGCCACGGGCGGCAGTGAGGGCTCGTCCCAGCCGACGCCGCGGTCGTTGTCGGTGGGGGCCCGCCACAGGCCGAGGGCCACGTCGTGCAGGTCGAGGCCGCCCAGGCGGACCGGCATGCCCGTCGTCGCGTCGAGCAGCGCGGGGCCGAGCCGGACGGTGTGCCCGTCGAGGACGGGCGTCGCCGATCCTGCGACGGCGACGGGTGCCGGCGGCGGTGCCACCCGCTGGGTCCACGTCACCTCGTGCCCGGCGGGCGCCCAGGCGGTGTCCGTGCGGGTGCGCAGGGACACGGTGAGGGTCGCGTCGACCACGGCGCGGGGCAGGTCGAGCACGACGTGCGCGCTGTCCCCGGCGGGCACGGGGGGAAGGTCGAGGGGCTGAGGCTGCTCGTGGCCCGGCGCGTCCGACCACCACACCGCTGTCAGGTCGCTGGTGTCGCGGCTGTGCCGTAGGTTCCGCACGGTGAGCTGCGTGAGATCGTCGGACAGGCCCAGGCGCACGGGAGCGAACACCTGGCCGAGGTCCGCGAGCGCCGGCCCCGGTGTGCGGTCCGCGTGCACCAGCCCGTCGACGACGAAGTTGCCGTCGTGCACGCGTTCGCCGAAGTCCCCGCCGTACCGCCACCGCGGGGTGGCGTCGGACGTCGCCGGGCCGGCCGGGTCGAGCAGGGCGTGCTCGACCCACTCCCAGACGAACCCGCCGGCGAGCCGGGGGTGCGTCTCGAACAGCTCCTGGTACTCGCTGAGTCCTCCTGGCCCGTTGCCCATGGCGTGGGCGTACTCGCACAGCACGAACGGCAGCGATCGCCGGTGCCGCTCGGCCTCGGTGGCGCCGCCCGGCGGTTCGGTGGCGATGGCCGCGACCTCGTCGGTGGTGGCGTACATGCGCGAGTACACGTCGACGTACGTGGAGGACCAGTCGCCCTCGTAGTGCACGAGGCGGCCCGGGTCGCGCTCGGCGGTCCATCGCGCGGCCGCGGCGAGGTTCTGGCCGGTGCCGGCCTCGTTGCCCAGCGACCACATCAGCACGCTCGGGTGGTTCTTGTCGCGCTCGACGGTGCGCCGGACGCGGTCGAGGATCGCCGCCTGCCACTGCGGGTCGTCGGAGGGGTTGCGCCGCCAGCCGACCAGCTCGAACCCGTGGGTCTCCAGGTCGTTCTCCAGCACCACGAGGAGGCCCAGCTCGTCGGCGAGGTCGAGCAGGTCCGCCCGCGGCGGGTAGTGCGAGGTACGGATCGCGTTGACGTTGTGCCGCTTCATCAGCAACAGCTCGGCGCGGTCGTCCTCGACCGTGACCGCGCGGCCCCGCCGAGGGTGGTGCTCGTGCCGGTTCACCCCGCGCAGCAGCAGCGGCCGCCCGTTGAGCAGCAGGGTGGCGTCCTCGACGTGCACCGTGCGGAAGCCCAGGCGCAGACGGACGGCCTCGGTGCCGGTGCGCACCACCGCGTCGTACAGGTGCGGGTCCTCGTCGGACCACGGTCGCACGCTCTCGACGCGGTGCTCGAGGCCGGCTGCCAGACCTGTCAGGCCGAGCGCGGGCACGTCGACCAGGACCGGTCCGGCGTCCCCGCCCTCGGTCTGGACCTCGACGCGCAGGCTCCCCGAGCCGTCGCGGTGGTCGTACCCCGCGTGGACGAACACGTCGCGCACGCCGCCGCGCGGCCGGGCCAGCAGGGTGACCGACCGGAAGATGCCGGGCAGCCACCACATGTCCTGGTCCTCGAGATAGCTGACCGCCGACCACTGCGCGACGCGCACGGCCAGGACGTTGGTGCCCGGCCGCAGGATCCCGGTGGTCGCGAACTCGTGCGTGAGCCGGCTGCCGCGCAGGGTGCCGAGCTCGACGCCGTTCAGCCATACCGTCGCGGCACCCTCCACTCCCTCGAACCGCAGCACGGTCGGGTGCGCGAGCACCGCGGGGTCCGCGGTGAACGCACGGCGGTGGTCGGCGATCGTGTTGTCGTCCGGCGGGTGCGGCGGGTCGACGGGGAAGGGGTACTGCAGGTTGCTGTAGGCGGGCGCGCCGTACCCCTGCAGGACCCAGTGCCCCGGCACCTGCACGTCCGACCACGCGGCCGGTTCCAGGACGGGAGAGCCAGGGTCGGTCCAGGCGTCGTCGACGACGTGTCGCGGCGACGGCCAGGTGCGCAGCTGCCACGTGCCGTCGAGAAGCTGCTGTGGCGCGTCCGAGCGCAGGTGGGCCCGCGGGGCGAGGGTGCCGCGCGGCGGGGCCGTGGAGGAGAGATCGACGACCAGCTCGGCGGCGACCGGCTCGGCGGCGGTCACAGGTCCGCCGCCAGGACGAGGGCGCCGTCGACCGGGGGTGCGGTGAGGACCTCGAGCGCGAGGTCGGGCGCGTGCTCCGTCAGACGGGCGCGCAGCAGCTCGCGCAGCACCGGCTGCGCCGTGATGACCCCGCCGGCCGCCACGATCACGTCGCCGACCGCCCCACGACGGCGCACCGCGGCCACGTTGCGGGCCAGCACGTCCGCGGCCTCCCGCAGCACGCCGTCGGCCAGGGCCGAACCTCGGGCGGCGGCGTCGAACACGAGCGGGGCGTGAGCCCCCCAGGCGAGGGCTGGCTGCAGGGAGACGGCGAGGGCGAGGTCGTGCAGGGTGGTCACGGCGTAGGCGTCGCACAGGGCGCGCACCGCCGGGTCGGCGAGGGCGGCCGCGGGTGTCTCCCAGTCGGCGGTGCGCAGCGCGGCGCGCACCAGCTCGCGCACCAGGGCCGGCGCGCTGCCGTGGTCCGACAGGACGGCCCCGTACCCGTCGGCGCTGAGCGCGACGCCGTCGCGGTCGGTGCCCAGGAGGGCCGCGCCGGTGCCGACCACCAGGGTGAGGCACTCGCGGTAGCCGGCGGCAGGGCCGAGGAGCCGGGCGTCGTTGACCACGCGGACCGGGCCGGACGCGTGGCGGCGGAGCTCGGCGGTGGCGCGCGCCTCCTGAGCGGGGGTGTCGACGCCGTGTATGCCGTAGGCGACGCGTGCGCCGGGCTCGCCGGGAACGAGGTCCGCGACGAGGGAGGCGAGCCGCGTGAAGTTGTCGGAGCTCGTGAACAGCGAGCCGTGCCGCCACTCGGCCGAGGGCACGACGACGTCGGTGCGGTCGCCGTCCGGGCCGAGCACCGCGACGTGCGTCTTGGTGCCGCCGACGTCGACGCCGACGGTGGCGGTGCCGACGGCGATGGTCGTGCGGGAGGGGACGGCGCGCTCGGGCGCGATCTCAGGCAAGGTAGACGGATCCCTTCGTGCGGCGTGCCATGAGCTCGCCGACGCCGGCCAGGGCCGCGTCGGTACCAAGCCCGGACCGGAGGATGGTGGGCGGGAACGGGATGCGGCCGGCGAGCCGCTGCTCGAGCTGGCGCACCACCCAGCCGCCGTCGGACGGCAGGCGCCCGTGCAGGACGACCACGGCGGGGTCGATGACGGTCGTCAACGCGATGACCGCGAAGGCGAGGTGGTCGAGCAGCTCGGCGGCCAGCTCGGCGGCGCGCGCGTCGCCCTCCGCCGCGGCCGCGAGCAGCCCGACGGCGTCCACGGGAGCGCCGGCGCCGTCGTAGCGTTCCGGGACCGCGCCGATCCGCGACTCCAGGTCGCCCTGCCGGGTGAAGACCCGCCCGAAGGCGGTGCGGTCGGCGACGAGGTACCCGATCTCGCCGGCGCCCGAGCGGGCGCCGCGCACCAGGGCGCCGTCGGAGACGATCCCGGCACCCACGCCGACACCGAGCACGACGGCCACGAGACTCTGGACGCCGTCGCCGGCGCCGTGCGACCACTCGCCGAAGGCGATCGCGTTGGCGTCGTTCTCGACCAGCGTGGGCAGGTCGAACCGGTGCCCGACGATCGAGCCGACGTCGAGCTGCTGCCAGCCCAGCTCGGCGGAGTTGGACACCCGGCCCTCGCCGTCGACGACCCCGGGGACCACCACGGCGATACCCAGGCAGGTGCGACCTGCCGCGGAGGCCCGGGCGACGAGGTCGGCGACGAGGTCGAGCAGCGCGTCGAGCCGGACGGTGGGATCGGCGTCCGTTGCGGTGGCGCGCTCGAGACGGTCGCTGCGGGAGCCGTCGAGCCCCATGAGCATCCCCCGTGGCCCGGACGCGGTGACCTCGGCCGTGACGATGACCCGACGCTCGCCGGCAAACCGCAGCAAGGTGGTGGGCCGCCCGCCGCCCGAGGAGCGCTCCACGCCGGCGCGCACCACGAGCTGCTCCTCGAGGAGCGCAGCGCACAGCCGGTCGATCGTCGCCGACGACAGCCCTGTCAGGCGGCGCAGCCCGGCACGCGACAACGGCCCGTGCTCGCTGAGCGCGTCCAGCACGGCGGTGCGGTTGATGTCCGTGACCGTGCGCGTGGTGGCGGTGCGTGCCGCGCTGCTGACCACTGTCTCCGCCTCTCGTCCACTTTGCTATCAGTGCGAGATGAAACCACTCGAATCTGCCACAGGCAAGGGCGGGCGTCGCTGTGTACCGGGCATGTGACGCCGCGTAAATTCTGTGTTTCTGACCGGCAGAATCCGCCATCAGCGCCTTGAACAGTTAGCCATCGCACTGATAGCAAAGGGCACCACGCGATGCCCCGGCGATCCCGAGGACGCGCCCACGCAGTGCTCCCCGCCCGTCCTTCCCACCCCGCCCGCAGCCTGCGCCGGGGCCTCCCGAGAGGTCAGGAACCGTGAAGCTTCGCACCCTCGCCGCGACGTCGAGCCTCGCCGTCGTCGCACTCACCCTCACCGCCTGCGGCGGCGGCTCCGAGCCCGCCGCGGACGGCCCTGTCTCCCTGGAGTTCGTGCTCTCGGGCGACGCCAACCAGGGCGGCGGCTACCAGGCCCTGGCCGACAAGTACGAGGAGGAGACCGGCGTCCACGTCGAGATCGTCGACGTGCCCTACGAGGACCTGGTCACCCGCCTCCGGTCCGGCGCCCAGGCCGGCAACCTGCCCGCCCTCGCCCGTGCCTCGGAGGTCGACCCGCTGTGGGAGTCGCAGCTGCTCGACCTCACCGACATCGCCGAGGAGCGGAACGTCATGGACTCGCTCCTGGTCGAAAACGAGGACGGCGAGATCCACGCCCTGCCCAGCGACCTCACGGCGGTCGGCCTGTTCCTCAACAAGACCCTGTTCGACGAGGCCGGCGTCACCTACCCGGGCATCGACGACGAACCGTGGACGTGGGACGAGTTCACCGCAGCCCTGCAGCAGGTCCAGGACGCCACCGGCGCCCGGTACGGCATGGTGATGGACGCCTCCGCGCACCGGATGCGCTCGTTCATGTACCAGTTCGGGTCGCAGGGGGTGCAGCCCGACGAGGCGGGCACCTGGACCCTCGACGAGGAGGGCGCCACGGCGCTCGAGTACTTCGCCGAGATGAACGACGACGAGCTCATGCCGCGCTCGGTGTGGCTGTCCGGCGAGGACCCGTCCGCGATGTTCAAGAGCGGGCAGGTCGCCGCCTACTACTCGGGCGTCTGGCAGGTCACCGACTTTGCGCAGAACATCACCGACTTCGAGTGGACCACCGCCCTCATGCCGGCGCAGCCCACCCGCGCCACGAACATCGGCACAAACTGGATGGTCGCGTTCGACGGCACCGGCGTGGAGGAGGAGACGCAGGCGTTCATCGACTGGATGTACGCCCAGGAGAACTACGCCGAGCTGTCCGAGACCTCGGGCTTCCTGCCGGCGGTCGAGGGCCTGGACGTCCAGTACACCTCGAACGCGGAGGCGTTCGACATGTACTACGCCGAGATCGAGGCGTCCGACCCGATCGCCGGCGACCAGGCGACCACGGCCCTGAAGAACGGGTACGAGGGCCGCGTCCTGGAGTTCGAGCCGCTGAAGGACGAGACGGTCAAGTACCTCAACGGCGAGCAGGACCTCGCCACCACCGTGCGCGAGATCGGTGAGCAGACCACCGAGGCGTACGCCGACTGACCCGCTGGGCGCCGACCACCCGGCCGGGTGGTCGGCGGCCCATCCACCCCGGGAGGACCTGATGACCCTGGCTCACGCACCGCGACGCGACGCGGTCCCGGTCGCGGCACCGGCCGCCGTCGCCCCGGCCCCGCCGACACGGCGCCGCCGACCCTACGGGAAGCACACCCTCGCGCCGCTCGCCCTCACCGCGGTCGTCATCGTGCTGTTCGCCCTGTTCTTCGTCTGGCCCGGGGCGCTGGGGCTGCTGTACTCCTTCACGGACTACAGGGGCATCGGCGAGCTCGACTTCGTCGGGCTCGAGAACTACACCGACCTCGTCGGTGACGAGGACTTCTGGGGCGCGCTCAGCCGCACGGCCCTGTACGTGGTGCTGTCCGTGCCGGCGACGGTCGCGCTCTCGCTCGGCATCGCGGTGCTGCTGACGAACAAGTGGGCACGCGGCACCGGGTTCGCCAAGGTCGTCTTCTTCATCCCGTGGCTGGTGTCCCCGATCGTCACCGGCGTCGTGTGGCGGTGGCTGTTCGGAGAGAGCTTCGGCATCGTCAACGACGTCCTGACCCGCCTCGGCGCCGACCCGCTGGCGTGGAGCTCGGACGCCGACCTCGCGATGGCCGTCGTCGTCGTCGCCACGGCCTGGGCCAACACCGCGTTCAACATGCTCCTGTACGTTGCGGCGATCCGGAACGTCCCCAAGTCGTACTACGAGGCCGCCGAGCTCGACGGCGCCAACGCCTGGCAGCGGTTCCGCGCCATCACCCTGCCGGGCATCGCGCCCACCACCTTCATGGTGGTGCTGCTGTCGACGATCGGGTCGATGAAGGAGTTCGCGATGGTGCAGGCGCTCAACGGCGGTGGCCCCGGCACCGAGAACCGCCTGATCGTCCAGTACATCTACGAGACCGGCTTCGACCGCGCCGAGGTCGGCTACGCCAGCGCCGTCTCGATGGTCCTCATGGTGATCCTGCTCGTGGTCGCCCTCATCCAGCTCCGCTTCGAGAAGAGGATCCGCGATGGCCTCTGAGACGACTCTCGCCCCCGTCCCGACCGCCCTCACCACGCCGGCGGAGCAGCGCGTCCCGCTCCGGCCGCGACGCGTGCCCCTGCGCGTGCGCGTCCTGCGCTCCCTGCCCTCGACAGTCGCCCTCGCGGTCCTGGTCGTGCTCTTCCTGTTCCCGCTGGTCTGGTTCCTGCTCAGCTCGGTCAAGCCCGGTGGGGAGCTGTTCCGGTTCCCGCTGACCATCCTCCCGGAGCAGTGGACGTTCGACGGCTACCTGCGGGCGTGGGAGCGGGTCGACTTCTCCCTGTACTTCCGCAACACCTTCGTCGTCGCGACGATCACCACGGTGCTGACGGTCTTCTTCAGCGCCGCGACGGGATACGCCCTGGCCAAGTACCGGGCCTGGTGGCTCAGCGCCCTGTTCGTGTGCATCCTCGCCACGACCATGCTGCCCACCGAGGTCATCCTCACCCCGACGTTCACCGTGATCCGGGACCTGGGCCTGTACGACACCCTCGCCGGCATCATCGTCCCGTCGGTCATCACCGCCTCGGGCATCTTCATGTTCCGCCAGTTCTTCCTGACCGTCCCGGACGAGCTGCTCGACGCCGCCCGCATGGACGGAGCCCGGGAGCTGTCGATCTTCTTCCGGATCATGCTGCCGCTGTCCAAGCCCATCGCGATCACCCTGGCGATCTTCAGCTTCCAGTGGCGGTGGAACGACTACATCTGGCCGCTCATTGTCCTGGCCGACCCCGACCGGTTCACCCTGCAGGTGGCCCTGCGCAGCCTGGTCGGCGCCGAGAACATCGACTGGACGCTGCTGCTGCCCGCCTCGGTCATCTCGATCGTCCCGCTGGTCGTGCTGTTCTTCGTCGCCCAGCGATACGTGATGAGCGCCGACCTCAACTCCGGCCTCAAGGACTGACGCCGTGATCGACGCTGCCTACCGCGCCCGCCTCGTCGCCGGCACGCTGGCCGAGGCGGGCGCGGTGCTCGACGCCGTCCGCGAGGGCGTCCCGCCCGCGCTGCCGCACCGGGCCACCATGCACGCCGTGCGGGTGCTCGTCCTCGCCGACCTGGTCGACGGGCCCGACCCCGCCCGGGCCGCCGCCGCGACCGCCCTGGTCGCGCACCTCGAGCGGTCCCAGGGTCCCACCGGGCTGTTCGACGGGGACAACCTCGTCTCCCCGCCCGACTCGTCGTTCACCCTGAACGACCTGTGCTCGACCCTCGAGCTGCTCGACACGCAGGGCAGTGCCGGCCCCGCGGACGTCGCCGGGCGGCTGCGGGACGTCGCGGCGCGATCCGTCGAGGCGCTGCTGGCCGGCGGGGTGCACACCCCGAACCACCGGTGGGAGCTGTCCGCTGCCCTGGCCGGCCTGTACCGGCTGACCGGTGACAACCGCCTGGTGACGCGCATCGACGAGTGGCTCGCCGAGGGCGTGGACATCGACGCCGACGGCTTCTACTCCGAGCGCAGCCCCAACTACGCCGCCTACGTCTCCAACCCCTCGCTGCTCACCCTCGCGCGCCTGCTCGACCGGCCCGCGCTCCTCGAGCCCGTCCGGGCGTCGCTGCGGTCGCTGGTGGCGCTCGTGGACGACGACGGCGAGGTGGTCACCGTCCACTCCCGCCGCCAGGACCAGCGCGAGACCTTCCGCGTGCACTCGTTCGCCGGCCAGCTGCGCCGGTTCGCCGTGACGGACGACGACGGCGCGCTCGCCCGGCTCGCCGCGCTCGCCTGCGCCGACCCGCTGCTGGAGGCCACGCGCGAGCTCGCGGACGGACTGGTCGACCCGCCGCGGCTCGCACCGCTGCCCGCCGCGGAGCCTGCCGCCGACGGACTCGTCGTGCGCCCGACGATCGGCCTCGTGCGGCACCGCGCCGGGCGCGCCGCCAGCACGGTGTTCGGTGGCTCGGACCACGCCCGCACCCGGCGCATCGCATCCGGGCTGGCCAACTCCGCCACGCTGCTGCAGCACCGCCGCGGCGCGGCACGCCTGCACGCGCTGCGGATCGCGCCCGCGTTCTTCGACACCGGCGCGTTCCGGCCCGACGGGCTCGAGGTGGACGGCCGCACCGTGCTGCTCACCGGCACGACCGTCAGCGGGTACTACCAGCCGCTGCCGGCCGCGCGGCGGCGGACGGACGGCGCGTACCGGCTCACGGACGAGGGTCGGTTCTTCGCGCAGATGGACTTCCCGGCGCGCGAGCGCAGCGACCTGCGGCTCACGACGAGCGTGGCGGTGCACCTGCGCGACGACGGCGCCACCGTCGACATCACCTGCGAGGGCCCGCGGACCCGCCTGGCCGTCGAGCTCGCCCTCGGCCCCGGTGACCTCACCGGTGCCGAGCCGCACCCCGAGCTGCCGGGCGCCCTGTGGCTGCGCGAGCACCCGCTCACGCTCCGGGCCGGAGGGGACACGCTCCGGGTGCGGGCGTCTGGTCAGGAGGGCGACCTGCCGCCGCGGTACGACGACGGCGAGCTGTTCACCTACGTGCACGGGGAGGACCGGGTGCCCGGCCAGCGGGTCCTTGTCGGGGGCTGGACCGACCGGCCCCTGCGGTTGGATATCACGACGGAGGGATCGGCATGACGACCGGCACAATGGAGTCCTACCTGCGGGAGCAGCCGGAGGTCCTCGCCCGCCAGCTGGAGGTGCTCCCGCAGCAGATCGCCGACGCGCTCGAGGTCACCGGTGCCACCGGCACTTCCCGGGTGCTGCTCGTGGGGTCGGGCACCTCGCACCACGCCTCCCGGCTCGCCGCCTCGTCCTTCACCCGCCCCGTGCGCGCCCTGGTCCCCACCGACGCCCTGCACTTCCCGGGCGACCTGGTGCTGGGCCCGGACCTGCTCGTGGTGGGCGTCTCGCAGAGCGGCCGCAGCACCGGCACCCGCGCCGTCCTGGACCGGGCGCGCGGCGCCGGTGCCGCCACGCTCCTGCTCACCGGCGAACCCACCTCCGGTCCGCACCCGGCGCTGGACGTCGCGTGCGGGCCCGAGACGGTCGGTGCGAAGACCAAGGGCTTCACCGCGACCGTCCTGGCGCTGCACCTGCTGGGGCGGGCCCTGGACGGACACGGCCCCGGACCGGCCCTCGCCGCCGCCCCGGAGGCCGCCGCCGTAGCACTCGCCGAGGCGGTCGCACCGGTCGCCGCGGTCGTGGCCGATCCCGCACCCACCGACGTGCACATCGTCACCTGGGGGCCGTGGCGCCCCGTCGCTGACGAGGGCGCCCTGAAGATCCTCGAGACCGCGCGCGTGCCGACCGAGGTGTGGGACGTCGAGGAGTTCCTGCACGGCCCCCAGCGTCGGCTGCACCCGGGCAGCCTGCTGGTGGTCGTGGGGGAGGCCGGACCGTTGGCGGACCGCGCCGAGCGGCTCGCGGACTTCGTCGTGGAGACCGGCGGGCGGGCGCTGCACGTCGTCGCCGGGGGCGCCGCAGGGGCGGACGCCGCGCACGCACGGGTGTCGCTCCCGCTCGGCGACCCGGACGTCGCACGCCTCGCCGCGGTGGTTCCGCTGCAGCTGCTCGCGGTCGAGCTCACCCGCGCCCGGGGACTGAGCCCCGAGGAGGAGGTCTTCCCCGACTTCTACGTCCGGCTCGGCAGCAAGGCGGTCACGGCGTGAACATCGAAGTGCTGGCCGACGCGGCTGCGGTCGGCGCTGCCGGCGCGGCGCTCGTGGCAGACGCGGTCCGCGCGACGCCCGGGCTCGTGCTCGGGGTGGCGACCGGCTCGTCGCCCGAGCCGCTGTACGCCGCGCTCGCCGGGCACGTCCACGCGGGGCTCGACGTCCGCGGCGTGCACGCCTGGGCGCTCGACGAGTACGTCGGCCTCCCGGCCGGGCACCCCGAGTCGTACCGCGCGGTGGTCGCGCGCACGGTGACCGGCCCGCTCGGGCTGGACCCGGCGCACGTCCACGTGCCCGACGGCGCCGCCGTCGACCCGCACGCCGCCGCGGCAGACTACGAGGCCGGCCTGGCTCGCGCCGGCGGCGCCGGCCTGCAGATCCTGGGCATCGGGCACAACGGGCACCTGGCCTTCAACGAGCCCGGCTCCCCGGTCCACGGCCGCACGCGCGTCGTGCGGCTCACCGCCGAGACCCGGGCGGCCAACGCCCGGTTCTTCGGCGGCGACCTCACCGCGGTGCCGACGCACGCCATCACCCAGGGCCTCGCCACGATCCTGTCCGCCGAGCACCTGCTGCTCGTCGCCACCGGCGCCGACAAGGCGCCCGCCGTCGCCGCCGCGCTCACCGGGCAGGTCGACCCGGCGGTTCCCGCGTCGGTGCTGCAGCGGCACCCCCGGGTCACCGTGCTGCTGGACGAGGCGGCCGCGCGGCTGCTGCCGTCGCGGCATGCCGTCGGGGCGGGAGCGGGACTGGCGACGGTGCGGCCATGATCCCGGGGCGTTCCGTGTCCACCCCGCTGCTGCGCCTGCGGTACGACGCGCCCGCGGACCGGTGGACGGACGCCCTGCCGCTCGGCAACGGCCGGCTCGGCGCGATGTGCTTCGGCGGCGTCGCAAGCGACCGGATCCAGCTCAACGAGGACTCCGCCTGGTCCGGGTCGCCGGCCTCGGCGTCCGGCGACCCGGCGCTCGCTCGCGACGACGGCCCGCAGGTGCTCGCAGCGGTGCGCGCGGCGCTTGCCGACGGCGACGTCCCGCGCGCCGAGCGAGAGGTCCGCAAGCTGCAACGCGGACACACCCAGGCATACCAACCAATCGCGGACCTACGCATCGACGCCGACGACGGCACACGGTCCAGCGGCTACTCCCGGTGGCTCGACCTGAGCACCGCGGTCGCCGGGCACGCCTGGGCCGTCGGGGACGGGCGGCGGACGCAGGAGACGTTCGCCAGCCACCCGGACCAGGTCGTCGTGGTGCACCGGCGCGTCACCGCGGGGGCGCCGATGGACCTGCGCCTCCGGCTCGTCGGCGCCCACCCGGCGCCGCGCCTGCTGCCGCAGGACGCGGGCCTGACCCTGGTCCAACGCCTGCCGTCGGAGGTCGTGCCACCCCACGAGGAGGCGACCGAGCCCGTGGTCTACGACCCTGCACCGGGGGTCTCGGGCACGGTCGCCACAGCGGTCCGTGTCGTCAGTGACGGTGCGGTGGCGACCGACGGCGACGCCCTCGTGGTCCGCGGGGCCCGCGACGTCGTGCTGCTGGTCGCCTGCGTGACCGACGTGGACGCGCGCCGGACCGAGCCCCGCCCGCCGCACGGGGACGTCGACGTGCTGTGCCGACAGCTCACCGCCACGCTTGACGCGGCCGAGGCCCGCGGCCTCGACCGCCTGCGGGCGGAGCACGTCGCGGACCACCGCGCCCTGTTCGACCGGGTGGACTTGCAGCTGGACCACGACCCCTCGCGCGCCGCGCTGCCCACCGACGAGCGGGTGCGCCGCTCCGCCGCCGAGGGCCACGACCCCGGTCTGGCGGCGCTCGCCTTCGCCTACGGCCGCTACCTGATGATCGCCGGGTCCCGCCCCGGCACGACGCCGCTCAACCTGCAGGGCATCTGGAACGAGCACACCCGCCCGCCGTGGAGCGCCAACTACACGACCAACATCAACGTGCAGATGAACTACTGGCCCGCCGGCCCGCTGCATCTCGCCGAGTGCGCCGAACCGCTGCTGGACTGGCTGCCGCGCCTGGCCCGCAGCGGCGCGCGCGTGTCCCGCGAGCTCTACGGGACGGCGGGCTGGGTCGCCCACCACAACTCCGACCTGTGGGGTTTCGCGCAGCCGGCCGGGGAGGGGGACGGGGACCCGTGCTGGTCGGCCTGGCCGATGGGCGGGGCCTGGCTGCCGCTGCACCTGTGGGAGCACTGGGCCTTCACCGGCGACCGCGACCGGCTGGCGCGGTCGTGGCCGGTGCTCCGCGGTGCCGTGGAGTTCGCGCTGTCCTGGCTCGTCGAGGACGGCGCGGGAGGGCTGACGACCAGCCCGGCCACCAGCCCCGAGAACACCTACCTGCTGCCGGACGGGCGGCCGGCGTCGCTGTCGGTCGGCACCACGGCCGACACCGCGCTCTTGCGCGAGCTGCTCGGCCGCTGCCTCGACGCGGCCGCCGTCCTCGGCCTCGACGACCCCCTCCTCGACCGGGTGCGCGGCGCGCTGCCCCGGCTAGCGCCGTACCGCGTCCTGGCCGACGGGCGGCTCGCGGAGTGGGCCGCGGACGTGCCCGATGCCGAGCCCGAGCACCGCCACCAGTCGCACCTGGTGGGGCTCTTCCCGGGGACGTCGCTGGACGTGGACGTCGACCCGATGCTCGCCCGCGCCGCCGCCGCGTCGCTAGCCGCGCGCGGACCCGAGTCGACCGGGTGGTCCCTGGCGTGGCGGCTGTGCCTGCACGCGCGGCTGCGGGACCCCGCCGCGGCGGCCGCGGCGATCGACCGGTTCCTCGCGCCCGCCGAGGACGACGACGCCGCGGGTGTCGGGCGCGCGGGGGTGTACCGGAACCTGTTCTGCGCGCACCCGCCCTTCCAGATCGACGGGAACTTCGGCTTCGCGGCCGGCGTCGCCGAGCTGCTGCTGCAGTCGCACCACGGGGAGGTACACCTGCTGCCCGCTCTGCCGCCCCCCTGGGCGTCGGGCGCGGTGCGCGGGCTGCGGACCCGCGGCGGCGTCACGGTCGGGATCCGGTGGCGGGACGGCGCGCTGGTGTCCGTCGACCTGCTCGCCGACGCCGACCAACGCAGCGTGGTCCGGCTCGGGTCCCGTCGCGTCGAGATCGAGCTGCGTCGAGGAGTCACGAGGACGCTGGACGCCGATCTGCGCGTGACGGCTGGTTCGACGGCCATGGCGGAGCTGTAACCAGTTCGTAGCCGTGCGCTCTGGTCCGCCAGGCGGGCGTGCACGTGCTAGCGGGACGCCCGCTTCTGACCGCCGTGCGAGGTGCGGCTGGACGCCACAGGCTCGGTTCATGGGTGATGAGGAGAAGTTCCACAAGGGCGACGAGGTCACGTGGTCCAGCCACGGGCAGACGGTGCACGGTGAGGTGGTCGAGGAGATCACCGAGGACACCGAGGCGGCGGGCCGGACGGTGCGGGCGTCGAAGGACGACCCGCAGTACCGCGTGCGCAGCGACAAGAGCGGCAAGGACGCGGTGCACAAGCCGTCCGCGCTGGAGGACGACAAGTGAGCGACGAGTTCGACGAGGCCGTGAACATGACGGCGAGCGAACTGGAGCGGTGGTTGGAGACCGACGAGTCGAAGTCGGTGGGCCAGTCCGACGGCGGTGAGTCGGTCGGCCACGAGTCCGGCCGGCGGATCGTGGAGCTGCTGCGTAAGAAGAAGGGCGACCTGACCGACGACGACCAGGCGCACATGCGCAAGGTCGTCGGATACGTGCACCGGCACCTCGCCCAGCGCCCGGACGGGGACGTGACCGACACGAGGTGGCGCTACTCCCTGATGAACTGGGGACACGACCCGCTCAAAGACTGAGCACACGGGCGACGAGTCCACTGGCCGTTCGACAGGGGCGCCCACGGTCCCGCAGCGTGATCGCGGCTCCGTGCATGCCGGGTCAACTGCGGCACTTGGCGACAAAGCTTGGAGCCTGGCTCAGGGCGACTAAGTCAGCGAGCGGCAGGCTCGCGCTGGGCGTCACCACAGTCGATACCCGGGGCCGCGGCCCAGGCCAGCGGCTGCGCTCCCGCCCGTGTCCATGCTTCCTGGCAGGAGGGCGCGCAGGACTGGCTGCGGGTGAAATTGCTCGCACTTGCCAGGGTGTGCCGGAATGAATGTGCGGCGGCTCTAGTCTCGGTGAGTGGCCTTGACGCGCGAATACGGATACCGGGAGTACGAGGACGACCTCGTGCCGGGCAAGGGTGGCGAGAGCAACCTGCTCTATAAGGAAGGGCGCTTGGAGACCCATGCCCCCTTCTTCAAGACTTACGGTGAAGGCGACCAGGACTCGCCCAAGGAAGGCGTGTCAGGAGGCGAGGGTTTCTCGCTCGGTGTGATGGCAGCTGCTGTCGTCGCCGGCGTCATCTGGAGCGTCCCGCGACTGGTGCGTGCTGTTCAGGCGCGGCGGCGTACGACGAACGACGTGAGCGAGTCTCCCGAGGTGGCCGACGTCGAGGCGAGCGCTGCTGCGCCTGAGCACGCGGAGTCGGTTGACGCCGACCCTGACGAGGAACTTATCGAGGAGGTCGAGTCCCTCATCGGTGGAGCGAGTGCGACAGCCGAGCGGAACGGAAAGCGCTCGCATACCCCACAAGACGAGGACTTCGAGCCCACCACGCGCGCTGAGGCCGCTCGCCGTACGCTCGGCTGACAGCCTTGCGCCCCTACGGGTCCGAGTTTGGGCGCGCCATCACGCGCAGTGGGGTCGTCCGCTTGGTCCCGTACCGGGCGGGGAAGCGACGTTCGTGTCCACATTCGCTGGGCGGCGCAACAGCCACGGCAGTTCAACGCGATAGACGGTCGCGCCCAGACGGCCGGGACCGGCGCCGCTACAGGTGACTCCTCAAGTGCTTGCGGCTAGACCGCAGACGTGAGGGAGCCCGACACGGGTGAGCTACGCGGTAGGCACTGGGGCCAGAACCCGCCAGCTCGAGCACACCCCCAGAGGCCCTCACACCTCTGGCAACTCGCGGCTGGCGGTTTCGTCCGTATGTAACAAGCCAGCGCTGAGGCGGCTCTCGGCGAGGGCCCGTGCCAGGAGTCGGTGTCCGTGCGCGATCCGCTGTGAGCGCACAGCTCCACCCGGTCGGAAGCGAACTCAGGTCCGGCGAGCAGAGCGTGGAGCCCTCACCTGGTCGACGTCGATTTTCAGGTCGTAGGAGGGGGGTCAGTACTCCGAAGACGAATGCCGCGCGACCTACCGAGGGAGTTAACGCACTTGAACGGCGAGGCGCTATACCATCCTTCACGGTCTATCCAGCAGCGTGCTGCCCACGGTGCTCGTCGCATGGTCGGGAAGGATGTCGAACTCGGGGAAAGCGGTCGCAGTCCAGGTCGCACGAGCGGCAGAGGTCGCGGCCGCGTGCAGCAACCAGGTGAGCCGCTTCCTTCAGATCCAGGCGAAGGGAGCTCGGGTCGCGAGTAAAGCGGCCTGGCACCTGGTGACGCTCGAGAACCTCGACGCCGAGGAGCGGGCAGCAGTCGCCTGGCTGCTTGCCGATGCCATCATGGCGTCTCGATGCGGCAGGGCGCCCGTCTATGACATCTGGCGCAGCGCCGCTGTTGGCGGCGAAACGCTGACGGCGACGGATGCAAGGAAGATCATGCCCTTCATCCGAGACGTGTTCGGCACGCCCGCGCAGCCGGGCAACGTGGACCACCTGGAGGGTCACGTCGCCGAGTGGCTTTGGTACATGCTCATGCGTGAGCGGGACGACGCAGGAAAAGTCATGCTGCTCGAACCACCGAAGTTCACGGTTACCGACTCTGGTCCCGACGGGTTCGTCGTATATGCCGTCGACGGGCAGCCGTTGGTATTCCGGCTGTGGGAGCTCAAGAAGCACGTCGGCCGAGGTGCTGTAAGCGCCACCGTCCGCGGGGCGTACGCGCAACTGCGCGCTGAGGGGGACCGGTACCTGGCTCAGTTGGTATCTATGCATGCCGACAAGGGGGGTGACCTGGGCGTCTTGTGCGGACAACTCGTTGACCTGTGGGTTGAAGCCGACGCGCGTGCTGGTGCCGGTGTGGGGGTGACTTCGGCGAAGATGCCGCCGCCAAGACAGTGCTTCACCACAATGGGAACGCACTTGAAGGAGTTCACTGAACCCGGTCAACTCGAGGGAATGCTCTGCGCGGTCCAGGAGTACCGCGCGCTGGCCTGCGAGGTGAGGAAATACGTGTGGACCGGGCTCTGAGGCGAGATGACCTTAGCGACGCGCTAGGCGTCCACGGCCACGGCGTCCTTCCGACTGTTGATGAACTTATCGAGCTCATCGCCAACGTTGAGATCCAGGCGTTCATGCAGAACTTCGTCGTTGAGGACGATCTTTTGCGAGCCGCTTGGTACCTACACGGCGTTGCGTCCGCCTCCGAGGCGCTTGACCTGTACACAACGCCTCGCCAGCGGCGAGCTTTCGCGGTAAGCGCGCACATCTTCGACCTCGCGTTGAATGACCCGTCACGAGGCTCTCACGACCGGTTGACGCTAGCCTTCGCGGCGCAGGTTGGTTACCGGCGCGCCGAACTCGACCCCAACGCTACGGCCGTGTATCGCAGGGTGATCGATCTGCTTCGCGATGACCTGAACGTTACAGACCAGGTCGACACACTGGCCCTGCAGGCTGGCGTCGCCTTTCTGGGACTCGACCCCGCTCGCCTGGGACGTCTCCAGCGCCACTGGCGTCGGCAACTACGAACCCTTGCCGCCGAGGTTGGCATGGATGACCTCGGTACCACCATGTTTGGGCCGGCGGAGCGAATTGTCCATGCGACTAGCGCCCTACTGACCTATCTGCGTCGCGGGCAGCGTGACCAGTTGGACCTCGCGCATATGGCATTGCGGTCGGTGTTGAACCTCGAGGCTGGCGAAGGCGACCACGACGCTCGCTGGGTTGCTGCGCACTTGCTGCAAGTCGCGGACGCCATGTCGACGTCGAGCATTTGGACGGTCCTTCCGCTCGACACTCCGCCCGCGGTTGCGCAAGCGTTTACCATCGGATCGCCGCCGGTACTCACGCTGTGGCCGCCACAGCGAGAACTACTCAGTAGGGCGACCGCTAATCCGCTCGATGCTTCGACGAAGAGCCTACTGCTCTCCGTGCCGACAAGCGCCGGCAAGACGCTGCTTGCCCAGGTGATGATCAGTACGCATCTGGCTGCCAGCGCGGGAGACGTCTGCTATGTCACGCCCCTGCGAAGTCTCGGTCGAGAGATGCGGCAGGCGCTTGGCAGTCGGTTGCGCGTGTTGAGGCGAGAACTGGGGCTCGACATCCCGGATTTCGCTACGTCGAGTTTGAATGACTTCCTTGAGCACCTGTCTGCGTCGGGGGAGGGTGACGTCGAAGTGATGACCCCCGAGCGCCTGATGCAGCAACTTCGACGTGACCCCATTGGAGTACTTGGGCGCTTCTCGCTTTTCGTTATCGACGAGGCGCACCTACTAGCGCAGCCTGGCCGAGGTTTTCTGCTCGAGTCCCTGCTCACTTTCCTCAAGGCGGCAAGTCCGGCCCGGTTAGTGCTCCTTTCCGGCGTGCTTGGCAACGCTGCGGCCCTTGCTTCTTGGCTGTCGCCCGACCGTTCAGAGGTTCTTTACACCAGCGACTGGCGGGGACCTCGGCGCATGCACGCCTTGCTGTACACGGACGCTCAGTGGGCCGACAGAGAGGAGACGGCGCGTGGCCGGAACGCCAAACTGCCCGTGCGCGTCACGGTGCCGCTGAGGGGGAAGCTGCTGGTCAGGCCCGCCGAAGGAAGAGTTGTTCGCTTGGTGACTGGGCTGCTCGGGACACTGGCGCTGAATCAATCGGCCGACGGTAGCGCCAGCGAGAAGGACGGCTCTAGCACCGCCAACTACAAGATGGTGGCGGCCGCTGCAGCGGGGCTCTTGCATGCAGGTAGCCTCCTAATGGTCGTCTCCACGCGAGTGCTCGCCGGTAATGCGGCACGAGCGCTTGCGGATACCCAACAGTCGACTCGCTCCAACGGCGAACTTGTCGCCTTCCTGGAGGAGCGTCTGGGGGTCGAGCATCCGCTCATCTATTGCGTGCGTCGTGGCGTCGCTTTCCACCATGCGGGTCTCCCTGTAGACGTTCTGGACGCGATCGAGGAGGCGATCCGCGCAGACGAGTTGCGTGCTGTGGTTGCTACGAGCACCCTCACTGACGGAGTGAATCTCCCGGTCCGGACGGTTCTGATCTCGGAGACCATGTGGGACGGCCAGCAGGCGGGCAGCAGGCTCGACGCTCCGCGTCTGCTTAATGCCATTGGCCGCGCTGGGAGAGCTGGCCGAGAGACCGAAGGCTGGATCGTGCTGGCTCTTCCAAAGGGGGAGGACGCCGCCGACTTCGAGCGTCTCACGCCGGACGAGGACTCTCTAGAAGCTCGGTCGACGATGCTCGCCGACGAAGCCCTCGCGTCGCTTGCGGAGGCGGAAGCGCTCCTTGCCCAGACCGCTGATGCGGTCCTGCGGCTTCCTCTTGGACCAAGCGCAGACTTCGCCGGATACGTGTGGTTCGCTCTTTCTGCACTCGAGCAGTTGCAGAGCGTGCCGCACGCACCTGACGTTGCGGCTGCGGTGCAGCGCCTTCTTGGCTTCGAGCAGATGGATGCTTCCCTGCGAGACCGGTGGATGGCCTTCGCCGGTGCCGTGCACCAGACCTATGAGGCGACGGACCCACAGCGGCGGCGGCGCTGGGCCTCAACCGGCACGTCTCTGGGCACTGCGGCGCGCCTGGAAGAGATCGTCGACCGGTTGGTGTCCGTAGCCTCGGCCATGTACCCCACCTCAGGTAGTTGGTTCGAGGACCCGACGGAGCTGCCTGTTGAGGAGACTCTGGAGCTGCTAGAGGCGGCAGATGTCTTCGATGCGGTTCTGCAACTACCGGAGGCAGGGAAGGCGTGGCGTTTCCGGGCTCGACGCAGCGGAGGAGAACCGCTGGACGTGCCACTCGTGCCGGCTCTCCGCTCGTGGCTTTCTGGCTCTGAGATTGCCGACTTGGCAGAGGAGATGCTGCCGAGCGTTCGAGACGTGTCATGGCGGCTCGAGCACACGGTTGACGCGGTAAGCACCGCCTTCGAGCATTACTTGAGTTGGATGATCGGCATCGTCGTCGAGCAGGCGAACGCTCAACTCGAGACGGTGAGCAGCTACATTCGACTACGCCCGGAGGTCGCTGCACTGATCCGTTATGGTGTGGATACCCCGCAGGCGTTGGGGTTGCTCACACACGGCATCCAGTCCCGACGACTGGCCTACCGGCTCGGGAAGATCGCCGAAAGTCGTGGCATGAGCGTCGACGAACTTCGCGAGTGGCTTGCGGACCTACCGTTGCCGCTCTGGGGCACCGATCTGGCGGCCAGCCCTCGGGAAGTGCTTGATCTGCTGGAGTTCATCCGCGCTCGACGGCAGAGTCTGCTCCGCACCCTCTTAGAGGACGGGGTGGCTGAGGTGGGTGTGGAGCGGTCAGAGGGTGTCGCCGCGCTTGGCTTGGACGATGAGCGACCCGTCGAACTACACGCCGTGGATCGTGCGCTGGCACAGATAGCCGTCGTGGGTGACGGGGACCGTTTGGGCACGATCAAGCTCCGAGACCACTCGGACGTGGTGGATGTACTCGCGAGTGGACTCGACGTAGCGACGACGCTCTCTGGGGAGACTCTGACGATCCGCGTCACCGACGGAGCCGCCTGACTCGGGACAGCTCGGCGGTGCAGGCTGGGGACACCCGAGCGCCCAGGTCTGCATGCACCCTCACGCCTCGGGTGTGGACGAATCATTGCCTCGGTATTCTGGGCGTCACGCTGCCAGCACTGCATTCTTCGTTCGCATGGAGGGGCACGCAGGGGGCACGAGCAAGTACTGGTACGCCCGAAGATGGCGGGGTTCCAACGATCTTGAGGCGCCTGGCTACGTGATCAACTTCTAGTTGATGGCGTTTGCCGGCACCTGCCGGCAGACCTGGTCAGAGGCCCGGATCGGCGGAAAACCGCAGGTCCGGGCCTCTTTCTGTCTCGGGGTGTCGAGGACACGGAGGGGCGGCGCAATGAGACACCGCAACCGCACGGGGACTCGCGTAGGTAACCCCTCAGTGCGGCTGCGTAGCCACTCGGAACGGGCGCTCTGGTCCCGCCCTGGAGCGGGACCACAAGCGCCCGCTTCCGACCGCCGTGCGAGGCGGGGCGGGGCGACACAGGCTCGGTTCATGGGTGATGACGAGAAGTTCAGCAAGGGCGACGAGGTCACGTGGTCCAGCCACGGGCAGACGGTGCACGGTGAGGTGGTCGAGGAGATCACCGAGGACACCGAGGCGGCGGGCCGGACGGTGCGGGCGTCGAAGGACGACCCGCAATACCGCGTGCGCAGCGACAAGAGCGGCAAGGACGCGGTGCACAAGCCGTCCGCGCTGAAGGAGGACTCGTGAGCAAGGAGTTCGACGAGGCCGTCAACATGACGGCGAGCGAGCTGGAGAAGTGGTTGGACACCGACGAGTCGAAGTCGGTGGGCCAGTCCGACGGCGGCGAGTCGGTCGGCCACGAGTCCGGCCGGCGGATCGTGGAGCTGCTGCGCAAGAAGAAGGGCGACCTTACCGACGACGACCAGGCGCACATGCGCAAGGTTGTCGGGTACGTGCACCGGCACCTCGCCCAGCGCCCGGACGGGGACGTCAAGGACACGAGGTGGCGCTACTCCCTGATGAACTGGGGACACGACCCGCTCAAGGACTGAGCCGGCGGACAGTGCGACGCCTCCGTGCGGACGCGCGGCTTGAAGCCGGGGAGCCTTCCGGCGTGCGTGAGGTGCGCGAGCATGTTGCCTGCTGCTCGCTATGTCACAGGGCCGAGATCGTTCACGGAGGGGCGGCATTCCTTGGATGTCCGTGTCGATGGACAGTCTCCGAGACCAGATTCCCGACGCCACGGAGATGAAGACGCCGCTGTGACATCATCGGTGTGCTCGGACCGAGGCTCGTGTGCAGCCGCGCCGACAACGAGGCGACCGTAGCGGCCGCCATCGACCGGGTGGACGCGTTACTGGGCCTGCGGCCACACGTGCCGGTCGCGCGGACGGGATCGTGTGGAGGCGCCTGCTCGGGAGGTCGTCGTGGCGGAGAGGCCGATGAGAGTCCGCGTGCGGTTGATGAATGACTACACCGTCGACTGGCCGCTGTGGCTGCCGGACGGAGGGGCGTCGGAGGACGAGCTGCCTGTTCCGGAGCATCTACGGAGCCGGGTGCGGGCATGGGCCGACGTGTTCAACACCCTGTACCACTACGAGCGGGGATGGCCCACGCGCCACCACCTGCAGCAGCACCGGCGCGAGGGAGAGAGACTTCGCGTCGCGCTCGCCGAGGATCTCGGCCCTGGATTCGACGTTGTCCTCGACTACTGGGAGACCGGTGTGGACGGAGCCACGCGCTAGGCGGCGGGCGGCGGCCCAGAGCCGCCGGCGCAGCGACCGGGTGCTTCGTTCAGCTCCCTCTGGCCGACCCATGACGGACGCCGGCTCGCGGAAGGCAGGCCCACAACCCTGAGCGATCGACAGGCCCTGGCTCGGGAAGCGAGATGCCGTCAGACGGCCATGAGGCGGGAGACTCCCCGCCTTCTAATCAAATGGTTGACCCGTCGAGCCGCGACTGCCGATGGGCTGGCCGAACCCTCCACCGTCGGTTGCGGCAGTGCGAAGCCCTAGTCGGTTAGCGTGCGTCGGTGAGCACCGCGGCTCAGAACACCGGCACGGCCGCCCTCGGCGTGGTCATGTTCCTAGTCCTCTCGATCGCGACCAACCTCGCCGCGCGGGTGAGGGACCCGTCCGATGTGGGATTGGCCTTCGCCGGCCTCCTCACCGCCCTGACCGTCGGGGCGGTCTCTGTGGTGGTGCTGCGACGGGCACCGCGGCCGTCGCGGCTCGCCTTCGCCGGCGCCGTGACGGCGTGCATCGCCGTCGGGCTGGTCGCCGGCGGCCCGCTGGACGTGGTCCCCGGTCCGTGGCCCCTCGTCGTCCCCGACGTTTTCATCAACGGCGCATGGTCGATGCCGAGCTGGCTGCTCCTCGGTGCGTCGGGGACGTGGGCGGTCGTGCGGAGGTCCGAGCCGGTCGCCGTCGAGGAGTAGGCGCCCTCCGCCTGGTCGGCACCGCCGGACGTGCCGTCGCGAGTCTTCCCGACGAGTCCCGCGCCCTGCGACGATGGCGGCGTGGAGCAGCGCACCAGCGTCGACGTCGCCGCCCCGCCGGACCGGGTGTGGGAGGTGCTCGTCGACGTCGAGCGCTGGCCCGAGTGGACCGACTCGGTCACCAGCGCCCGACGGCTGGACGCCGGACCCCTTTCCGTCGGGTCGCGGGTCGAGGTCGCCCAGCCGCGGATCCCGCCCGGGACGTACACGGTGACCGCGCTCGAGCCCGGCCGCGCCTTCCTCTGGGAGCAGCGGCAGCCGGGCAGCACGGTGTCGGCGCACCACGAGTGCGCCGCGCTGCCCGACGGCGGCACCCGCGTCGAGCTGCGGGTCGTGATGGGCGGGGCGGTCGGGGGAGTCGTGGGCCGGCTGTACCGGAGGCTCACCGAGCGCTACCTCGCCATGGAGGCGGCCGGCCTCAAGGCCCGCGCCGAGGGGCGCCGCTAGAGGTGGGTCGCACGGAAGGGGCCAGCCGGGTCCGGCTGCCCCCTTCCGGTTATGCGTGCGGCTCAGTCGGTGCGAGAAGCCGCTGACCGGATGACCTCGGCGAGGTCGCGGGGACGGCTCCACATGGGCCAGTGCCCCGTCGGGAGGTCGACGACGTCGAGGTGCTCGAGGTTGGCGACCTCGGCGAACATGGCATGGCCTCCCCGTGCCATCTCCAGCACCTGCCCGCTCGGGATCGAGCAGCACACCAGGGTGGTGGGGACCTTGCGGCGCGCGTCGTTCGTGAGGTCGACGGGCTGGCGCAGCACGGGGCCAGGCTCAGGGACCGCCCGGGCGCGGAAGCGCTCGAGGACCTCCGCGCTCAGGCCGTCGAGGCTCGCCTGCTGCCCGAGGACGTCGAAGGGTGGCAGCGGAAGTTCTTCCATCTCCTCCGGGAGGTCGGGGGCGAAGGTGCTCCCCGGCGCCACGGGGCCGGAGTCGACCCACACCACCCGGTGGACGAGCTCCGGGTGCCGGTCGAGCACGAGGCTGACGGGGGCGTTCGCCCCGCTGTGCGCGACGATCGTCGCGGGCTGGCCCTCGTCCCCGAGCCGAGCGAGGACGTCCAGGACCGCCGCGGTCTGGTCGTCGAGGGTCTTCGCCGCACGCTCAGGGTCGTCGCCGTCGAGACCGGGCAGCGTCATCGCGATCGCGCGGGAGTCGTCGGTCTCCAGGTGTTCAAGGACCTCGTCCCACGCCCACGCGCCCAGCCAGTGGCCGGCGATGAGGAGGATGGTCGGACTGCTCGTCGTCGTCATGTCTTCACTGTCGTAGGCGCTACGGACAGGTGCATGTCACTATCTCTGTCATGAATTTGAGGCGGGCCGGACGGTGAAGCGGGCAGAACGACTCCACGCCCTGTCCGAGACGCTGCGCCGTAGCGGCACACGGGGCTGCTCCGCCGAGCGGCTGGCGCGAGAGTTCGGCGTGTCCGTGCGCACGGTCAAGAGAGACCTCGCTGCGCTCGAGCACAGCGGTGTGCCGATCTGGTCACGCCCCGGCCCGGGCGGTGGCTACGGGCTGGCGGCGGGTGCGTCCCTGCCGCCCGTCAGCCTGTCCCCGGCGCAGGCCGTGGCGCTCATGGCGGCCGTGTCCGCGGCGCTCGACGCCCCCTACGCGGATCTGGCGGCCGCCGGGGTCCGGAAGATCCTGGACGTGCTCGATCCCAGGACCCGAGCGAGAGCCGACGAGCTGGCCGGCCGCGTCTGGGTCGACGCGGTTCCTTCCCCTTCGCGGGCGATCAGGTCGGCACTGGAGGAGGCGATGGCCGAGCAGCGAGTGGTCCGCATCCGCTACACAGCGGGAAACGGGACGACGACCACCCGCGACGTCGAACCCGTGCTGTTCGCCTCCACGAACGGCCAGTGGTACCTCGTGGGGTGGTGCCGGCTGCGCGACGCGATGCGATGGTTCACCGTGTCGCGCATCGAGCGAGCCAGCGTCACCAAGGCGGCGTGCAGCGGTCACACCGTGCACGAGGTCGGAGAACCCCCGGCGAACGCCAGACCCGTGCACGGTCGGGTCGAGCGAGCCACCCGGTCGACCCCTCCGGCCGGGACGGCTAGACCAGGGCCGTGACGAGGGCGACGAGCGGCGGGCCGCTCTGCCCGATCATGCTGCGCCACAGCCGTCGGTCCGACACGAACAGCACGACGCCGCACCCGGCCATGAAGGCGCAGCCGTAGACCACCAGCGCGCGGCCGACGCTCTCGTGGCCGGCGTGGTAGGCGACGAGCCCGGCAGCCGGGCCGGCCGCGAGGAAGAGGTTGTAGAAGCCCTGGTTGAACGCCCAGAGCCGCACCCCGGGCGCCGGCTCCGGCCTGCCGAGCAGGAACGTCTGCACCGCCGGCCGGCCGAAGAGGAAGCTCTCCAGGACGAACGCCACGACGTGGAAGAGCACCGCGACGATCGCGAAGACCTGCGTCACCAGGCTCATGCCTCAGTATGCGTCCGCACCGTCCCGGCACGAGACGACGAGGCTCCCGGTGCTCACGCCGCCCCTGCCTCGCTATCCTCGGCAACTCGCCCATCGGGGACCGCGCTCCGCGCCGCCCGTGCGTGCTGCTCGTATCGGTCCGCGACGGGGTTGCGCACCCGCTGCAGCACCCCGGCGCCGTCACGCACGAGGTCCCACAGACCCATGGGCAGGTGGAAGTGGTCCAGGTCGCGCGTGCTGTCACGGTACGGCCACTCGTACATGTCGATCAGCGACCACCAGGTGTAGCCGACCACCGGCACCCCCCGCTCCCGCAGCGAGTGCACCGCCGCGACGGACGCGTCCAGCCAGGCGATCCGCTCCTCGTAGGACCCCGTGAAGCAGGTCTCGGTGAGGAACACGGGCCGGCCGTACCGCTGGGCGTACCGGGTCAGCACGTCCTCGAGCCCCTCGGTCCAGGCGTTCGCGCGCGGCCGAGGGTCGCGCGGGCCGCCGTCGTGGATCTCGCCCTTGGTGAAGGTCTCCGTCGACAGCGCGGGGTAGTAGTTGACGCCCATGACGTCGGGCAGCGCCCGGTTCACCTGGAACCACTCCAGCGCCTCGTCGCCGAACCGGTGCCGCTGCAGGTACGGGAGCAGCGGGTGCTCGGCGGTCACGTTCCCGGTCACGAGGTCCTCGACGAGGAACGCGCGCTCCTGCAGGTGCGCGGCCTCGGCGAAGTCGTCGAGGTCGCCGGTGAACCGGAAGGACGCCTCGACGTGGACGAAGGTCGCGTCCGCCGAGGCCGCCGCCACCGCCTGCTGGGTCAGGACGATCCCCCGCCCGATGTTCCGCAGCACCTGGACGAAGCCGTCGTCGCCCCGCAGGTACGGCGGCCAGTACCCGAACTCGCCGCAGTACATGACGTTGAGCAGCGGCTCGTTGAGCGGCGTGAAGACGTCCAGCACGCCGCGGTACCGCTCGGCGACCTTGCCGGCGTACTCCGCGACCGCCTCCGGGTACCGGGCGTTGACGAACTCGTTGTCCAGCCATGTCGGGGTGCCGTAGTGCATGAGGTCGACGATGGGGGTGACGCCGAGCTCGGCGAACCGCTCGGCCACCCGGTCCAGCCAGCTCCAGTCGTACCGCCCGGGTTCCGGGTTCACGCGGTACCACGGGATGCCCCACCGGACCATCTCGGCCCCGCACTCGGCCACCCGGCCCAGGTCGGAGTGCCAGAAGTGGTAGTGCTGCGTCATCTCGTACTCGTCGAGCGGGCGCTCGCCAAAGGGGGTCTGGGGGACGAAGGTGTCCTCGATCCCGACGGCGAAGCGGAGCTCGGGGTGGTCGTACCAGCGCATGCGGACGTGTTCCCTTCGGGACGGTGGCGAGCGGGGGGAGTCGCCCGGCGGCGGGGCCGGGACGGCAGGAGAGGGGGCTACTTGAGGCCGGTCGTCGCGATGCCCTCGATGAACCGTCGCTGGACGACCAGGAAGGACACCAGCATGGGCAGCAGCGCGAGCACGGACCCGGCCATGAGGAGGCCGTAGTCGGTGACGTGCTCGCCCTTGAAGAGCGCGAGCCCCGCGGGCAGGGTCCGCATCTCCGTCTCGGTCGTGACGACCAGCGGCCACAGCAGGTCGTTCCAGTTGTTCAGCAGGTTGAACAGCCCGATCGTCAGGGCGGCGGGCCACGTCAGCGGGAACATCACCCGCGCGAAGATCCGCAGCTCCGACGCGCCGTCGATGCGGGCGGCGTCCTCGAGGTCCTTGGGCAGCGACAGGAAGAACTGCCGCATGAAGAAGATCCCGAACGCGTCCGCCACCCGCGGCACGATGAGGCCCTGGAAGGTGTTCACCCACCCGAGGTCGACCAGAAAGTTGTAGATCGGCACGAGCGTGACCTGCGGCGGCAGCATCAGCGTCGCGATGATCACGACGAGCACCAGCGTCTGCCCGGGGAACCGGAACCGTGCCAGCGCGTAGCCGGCCATGGAGTCCAGGAGCACGGAGGCGACGGCCACGGTGCCGGCGAACACCACGGTGTTGGCGAGCTGGCGCCCGAACGGGATCTGGGTCCAGATGCTGAGGTAGTTCTCCAGCGTCCAGGAGTCCGACCAGAGCGACGTGGGGTCGCCGATGAGGTCGCCCTGCGTGCGGAACGACGCGCTGAGCATCCACACGAACGGCAGCAACGCCACGGCGGCGGCGAGGCAGAGCGCGACGACGAGCGCCACGGTCCACGCCGGGGTGCGGCGCCGCGGCCGGCGCGCGGTCGAGGCGGCGGGCGCCGCGGGGGTGCGCGCGGGGGAGGAGACGACGGCGGCCATCAGTAGCGCACCTCCCGACGCCGGAACCAGCCGAGCTGGAGGAGGCTGACGGCCAGGACGATCGCGACGAGCACCCAGGAGATCGCCGTCGCCGAGCCCATGTCGTAGTCCTCGAACCCGCGGGCGTAGACGAGCATGACGAGCGGCTCGGTGCGGAAGAACGGTCCGCCGCCGGTCATGACGTACATCTGGTCGAACGCCTGGAAGGCGAAGATGACCGCGATGATCGTGACGAACATCGTCGTGTTGCTCAGCAGCGGCAGGGTGACGTGCCAGAACCGCCGCCAGGCACCGGCACCGTCGACCCGCGCCGCCTCGAGCACGTCGCGGGGCACGGACTGCAGCCCGGCCAGGAACATCACCATGAAGAAGCCGACGTTGCGCCAGATGCCGACGACCATCACCGCCGGCATCGCCAGGGCGGGGTCCCGCAGGCCGTTGCCGGTGGGCACGCCTACGGCGTCGAGCCAGGCGATGACCGCACCGACCTGCGGGTCGAACAGGAACGACCACGCGATCGACGTGATGCTCAGCGACGCGACGAACGGCAGGAACAGCGCGGTGCGGAAGAACTCGCGGCCGCGGATCGCGCGGTCGAGCACCACCGCCAGCGCGAGGGCGAGGACGACGGAGACGGGCGTCGTCACCGCCGCGTAGACGAGCGTGTTGACCAGCGCGCCGTGGAATCGCTCGTCGTCCCCCAGGTCCCGGTAGTTCTCCAGGCCGACGAACTCGCCGGCGTTGATCAGCCCGGCGTCGGTCAGGGAGATCCAGGCCGAGCTGAGCATCGGCCAGACGACGAAGACGACCAGGACGAGCAAGGCCGGGGCGAGGAAGCCCAGCGCGGCCCGGGCGCGGCGCCGCTCGAGCCCGCCGGGCCGGCGCCGCACGGGGGCGGCCCCGACCCGGCCGGACGGCGGTCCGGACGGTGCCTGCAGGGCAGGCGTGGATGTGGTCACCGTCGGCTCAGTCCTGCAGCAGGGCGTCGATCTGGTCGGACGCTTCCGGCATGAGGTCGGCGGCCGTGCCTTCGTCGGCGGTGATGCGTTGGATCGTCGGGACGACGACGTCCGTGTCGATCTGCGAGTAGTTCTCGAGCCCGCCGAGGTAGAACCGCGAGTTGGTCTCGCCGGCGAACGCCTCGGCGGTGGGGTTCTCGGCGAGCGCCGACGGGTCGATGGTCGAGAGGTTCGGCGGGTAGCCCGTGCTCACCGACCAGAACGTCTGGGACTCCTCGGAGTTCCAGAACCGGGCGAAGGCGTACGCGGCCTCCTTCTCCGCGTCCGAGGCCTCGGCATTGAGGTGCAGGTTGGTGCTGATCGCCACCGACGTCTGCTCGGCGGCGCCGGCGGGCACAGGCGCGATGCCGTAGTCGAGGCCCGCTTCGGTGAAGCCGGCGGAAACCCACGGGCCGTTGATGAGCATGGCGGCCTTGCCGGAACCGAACAGGTTGTCACCGTCGACGCCGTTCATGCCGACCGGGGAGACGCCCGGGTCGCGCATCAGCGTCGCCCAGCGGTCGACCGCCTCGATGCTCTCCGGATCGCCGAACGTCGACTCCGTCCGGTCGTCCGAGACGATTCCGCCGCCGTTGGCCCACATGAAGACCGCCCAGGCGCTGGGCGCCTCCCGGTCGGCGATGGCGATGCCGTACTGGTCCTTCGCCGGGTCCGTCAGGGCCACGGCCGCGTCGGCCATCTCGTCCATCGTCGTCGGCGGGCCGGCCACGCCGGCCTCCTCGAACAGCGTCTTGTTCCAGTAGAGCATCGTCGGCGTAGCGCCGAACGGGATGCCGTACTGCTCACCCTCGTACGTCGTCGCCTCGAGGCTGGCCTGCGGCAGGGTCTCGGGGTCGGGGCCGTTTCCCTCGTAGAAGTCGTCGACGGGCTGGAAGACGCCCTGCTCGACGAAGGACGGGACGAGCGAGGCGTCCAGCGTGACGAGCGTCGGCCCCTCGCCCGCCTGGTACGCCGGTAGCAGCGTGTCGGTGAGCACGTCGCCCGGCTGGATCGTCATGTCGATCCGGTAGTCGTCCTGGGAGTCGTTGAACCGCTTGACGAGCTCCTCGACGAACGGGCGGTCGGAGGCCGTGTAGCTGTTCCAGAAGGTGATCGTGGTGACCCCGCCCTCCTCGGACCCGGTCGACGAGTCGCTGCCGCCGCTGCACGCCGCGAGGGCCAGTGCCAGGCCGGCGGCGAGGGGGACGGCGAGGGGGGACTTCTTGTGCAGTGCCATGGCCTCTCCTTTGAGGTGGGCGGTCGTGCTCGTAGTAGTACTACGTAGTAACTCCTCCGCGAGTCCGACCGTACGGACCTTGGTGGACCGCCGTCAAGAGGG
>NZ_LWGM01000010.1 GCF_001750215.1 Isoptericola variabilis
CTCGGGCCGGATCCACCCCACGGGCTCGTTGTCGTCGGGGCGGCGGTGGGCGATCCATTCAACGGGCAGCATGGCGCCACCGTAGCCAGGCCATCCACGCGCGGCCCAGGGCATTAAGTCGCCCGCCGGGGTGGCGCGACGGCCCCGCGGTGGGCATGCTCGGGGCAGCGGAGCACCGACGAGCGAGGACGCCACGATGACCGACACCGCCACCTTCTGGATCTGCGCCACCTGCGGCGTCGAGCACGCCGAGCGCCCCGCGGTCTGCGCGATCTGCGCCGACGAGCGCCAGTGGGTGCCGGCCACGGGCCAGCGCTGGACCACGCTCGACGAGCTCGCCGCCGCGGGCACCGAGGTCGTGGCCACGGAGCTCGAGCCCGGCCTGTGGGGGTTGCGCGTGCGCCCCGCGGTCGGCATCGGCCAGGAGTCCAAGCTGCTGGTGACCGACGCGGGCGCGCTGCTGTGGGACCCGCCGGCGTTCGTCGACGACGCCGCGGTGGCGCGGGTGCGCGAGCTCGCCGGCGAGCGCGGCGTCGTGGCCGTCGCGGCCAGCCACCCGCACATGTTCGGCGTCCAGGTCGAGTGGTCGCGACGGCTGGGCGGGGTGCCGGTGCTGGTCAGCCGGGCCGACCTGGCCTGGGTGGCCAGGCCGGACGCGGCCGTCGACGGCTGGGAGGGCGACCGGGTGGTCCTGCCGGGCGTGACGATGACGCAGCCGGGCGGGCACTTCCCCGGCTCCGCCGTCGTGCACTGGGCCGGCGGCGCCGACGGCCACGGCGTGCTGCTCTCCGGCGACACGATCTTCGCCAACCCCGACCGCACCAGCGTGAGCTTCATGCGGTCCTACCCCAACCGCATCCCGCTGTCGGCGCCGGTGGTCGAGCGCATCGCCGCCCACGTGGGCCGGTTCGCGTTCGAGCGGCTGTACAACAACTTCGACGGCGTCATCCCGCACGCCGCCTACGACGTCGTCGAGCGCTCCGCCCGCCGCCACGCCGGGTGGGTGCGCGGCGAGTACGACCACCTCACCTGACACCGGACGCGGCCGGCGCCCCGGGTGGCCCGGGGCGCCGGCCAGCGCCGGCCAGCGCCGGCGGTCCGGGCTCACTCCTCCGCGGGCGCCAGCTCGAGCTGCACCGTGACGTAGGAGTGCGCGGGCAGGTCCACCTCGAGCCCGCGCTCGTGCGCCCGGACGCCGTCGTGCAGCACGGGCGCGACGGCGTCCGGCGTCGCCGCGGTGTTGTGCGCGTTCAGGGCCGGCGCGGTGAGCGCGCGGGCGGTGTGCCCGACGACGTCGCGCCCGCGCAGGTCGAGCACCACCGTGCGCGCGGCGTCGGCGTCGAGGTTGGTCAGCGAGACCAGGGCGGTGTCGCCGCGGGTGGAGGCCGACGCCGAGACCAGCGGCAGCTCGCCGCCGTCGACCTCGCGGGTCGGCACGTCCCCGCGCAGGTGCACGGCCAGGGCCGCGGCGTCGTGGTGGCCGGTGTTCATGGCGAACACGTGGTACGTCGGGGTGAGCACCAGCGCGTCGGTCTCCGGGTCGGTCAGCACCATCGCCTGGAGCACGTTGACCGTCTGGGCGATGTTGGCCATCACCACCCGGTCGGCGTGCCGGTGGAAGGCGTCGAAGTGGAGGCTGGCCACCAGCGCGTCGCGCAGGGTGTTCTGCTGGTACAGGAACCCGGGGTTGGTGCCGGGCTCGACGTTCCACCACGTGCCCCACTCGTCGACCACGAGGCCGACGCGCTTCTTCGGGTCGTGCCGGTCCATCACCGCCCCGTGCCGGGCGAGCAGCTCCTCCATGTGCGCCGCGCGGGACAGCGCCAGGTACCACTCGTCGTCGTCGAACTGCGTCGCGGAGCCCTTGTCGGACCAGGGGCCGGTCATCGTGTAGTAGTGCAGCGACACCGCCTGGAACGGCGCCGCCCGGCCGTCGCCGGCCTCGAGCGGGTCGAAGGACCGCATCAGCGTCTCGGTCCAGTGGTAGTCGTGGTCGGAGGCGCCGGCGGCGATCCGGTACACCTCGTTGCCGGCGTGCTCGCGCACGTAGGTGGCGTACTGGCGGGCCAGCGAGGCGAACTGCTCGGCGCGCAGGTTCCCGCCGCACCCCCACGCCTCGTTGCCGATGCCCCAGAACGGCACCTTCCACGGCTCGTCGCGCCCGTGCTCGCGGCGCAGCGCCGCCATCGGCGAGTCGTCCGCCCGCGTCAGGTACTCGATCCACTCGCTCATCTCGCGCACCGAGCCGGACCCGACGTTGCCCGAGACGTACGGGTCGGCGCCCAGCAGCTCGCACAGCGCCATGAACTCGTGGGTGCCGAAGGAGTTGTCCTCCACGACGTCGCCCCAGTGGGAGTTCACCATCCGGGGGCGCGCCTCGCGCGGCCCGACGCCGTCGCGCCAGTGGTAGTCGTCCGCGAAGCAGCCGCCGGGCCACCGCAGGTTCGGGATGCTGATGGCCCGCAGGGCCTCGACGACGTCGGAGCGGATGCCGCCGACGTTCGGCACGGCGGAGTCCTCCCCCACCCAGAACCCGCCGTAGACGCACCGGCCGAGGTGCTCGGCGAAGTGGCCGTACACGTGCCGCGAGATGGTGGGGCCGGGCAGGTCGAGGTCGATGACGGCGACGGGCGACGACATGGAGGGGCTCCGTTCGTGGAGAGGGGTGGTTCGACGGGGCGGGCCGGCGGGCGGGCGGTCAGCCCTTGACGCCGCCGGCCAGCAGGCCGTTGACGATGTGGCGCTGGGTGAGGACGAAGAAGACGACCATCGGGACCAGGGCGACCACGGAGACGGTCATGAACATCGGCCAGTCCGTGGTGAACTCCGAGACCGCGTTGTAGACCTGCAGCACGACGGTGCGCTTCTCGGGCGTGGAGATCATCACCGTCGGCAGCAGGAAGTCGTTCCAGACCCACATCGTCTGGAAGACGCCGACGGTCACGAGGATCGGCTTGATCAGCGGCAGCACGATCCGCCAGAAGATCTGGAACGCCCCCGCGCCGTCGAGGCGGGCGGCCTCGACGATCTCGAAGGGCAGGGTGCGCATGTACCCCTGGATCAGGAAGTAGCAGAAGATCGACCCGCCCAGGTACATGACCACCAGGCCGGTGAGGCTGTCGACGAGCTCGAACCCCACGAGCGTGCGGTAGAGCGGGATCAGCGTGGACTGCCCGGGCACGACGAACCCCAGCAGCAGCACCGCCCCGATGACCTGGTTGAGCCGCGACGTGCGGATCACCATCGCGTACGCCGCGAGCGCCCCGACGAGCAGCTGCAGGAGCACGGAGGCGGCCGTCACCACGAGGGTGTTGACGAAGGACCGGTAGATGTCGGGGTCGCCGAGCACCTGCTGGTAGTTGCCGAGGAAGAGGTCGGTCGGGGGCGTGAGCGGGGCGGCCACCATGTCGCCCTGCGTCTTGAAGGTGTTGACGAGGATGTAGTAGAGCGGGATGCCGACGAAGCAGGCGATCGCGATCATCGCGACGCTCAGCAGCACCCGCCGGACGCTCGTGCCGGTGGTGTGCATCAGACGAACCGCCTCTCGATCGCCTTGGTGAGCCGGAGCTGGCCGAACGCCAGCAGCCCCACGGCCACGGTGAACAGCACGGCCAGGGCGGACGCCAGGCCGTACCGCCCCTGCCCCACGCCGGAGACGACGATCGACTGGGTGATCGTGTAGGTGGCGAAGCCGGGGCCGCCGTTGGTCAGGGTGTACGGCAGGTCGAAGACCTTGAGCCCGCCGGTCATGAGCAGGAACGAGCTGATCACCAGCGCCGGGGTGAGCAGCGGCAGCGTGATACCGAAGAACTGCTGCCGCGGCGAGGCGCCGTCGATCTTCGCCACCTCGTAGTACTCGGTGGGGATCGACTGGAGGTACGCGGTGTAGAGGACGGCGTGCCAGCCCACGGCGGCCCACACGCCGACGACGACGACGGAGACCCGCGCGAGGTTGTCGTTCGACAGCCACGCGAGCGGTCCGACCCCGAACAGCTCGTCCAGCACGGAGTTGACGACGCCGGACTCGAGCGGCGACAGGATGTAGCGCCACACCAGGCCGAGGATCGCCATGCTCGGGATCGCGGGGAAGAACCACAGCGAGCGGACGAAGCCGCGGCCGAAGAACCGCTTGTTGAGCTGCACGGCGAGCGGGATCGCCAGGACGGTGACGAGCACCGTGGTGGCGACGCCGAAGAGCAGCGTGAACGCCAGGCCGGCCAGCATCGAGGGGTCGGTGAGGATCGTGCGGTAGTTCGCGAGGCCCACGAAGCTCGCGTCGGGGCTGTAGCCGGTGAAGTCGGTGAGGCTCCACCAGAACGACTGGGCCAGCGGGACGACGAACAGGAACACGAAGACGACGATCGCGGGCAGCAGGAACGCCTGGTTGACCGCGACCTGCTTCCAGCCGCCGACGCTCCGGCGCCGCTCGGGACGGGCCACGGTGGGCTGCGGGAGCGCCGCCCGCGGAAGGGTGGTTGCCATGGGGACCTACCTCCGGGCAGGGCCGGCGGACGCGAGCACGGCCGGCGCTCGCGTCCGCCGGGGGTGGGTCAGGACGCGGCGAGCTTCGTGTCGAGCGCCTGGGCCACCTGCTGGGGCGTGACCTGGCCCTGGATCATCCGCTGCACCTGGGCGACGGCCTCGACGTTGAGGACGTCCTCGGACCGCTGCCAGGCGATCATCGGCAGGTAGAGCTCGCCCTCGCGGATCGCCGGCACGAGCGGCGCGAACGCCTCGTCCGGGGTCGGCTCGAAGTCGCTGGTGACGGTGACGTCGTTCGTCTGCTCCTCGAAGATCTCCATGGCCTCGGGGGTCGCGATGAACTCCAGGAACTTCTTCGCGGCGGCCTGCTGCTCCTCGTCGGCCTTCGCGTTGATCGCGTAGCCGGGCGTCGCCGCGCCGGCCAGGTACGGCTCGCCGCCCGGGAACGCCGGGACCGGCGCGAACCCGAACTGCAGGTCCGGGGCGGCCTCGCGGATCGGGTTGATCACCCACGGGCCGGCGTTGATCATCGCGACCCGGCCGTTGGCGAACTCGTCGCGGATCATGTCGCCGTCCAGGCCGACGACGTCCGGCGAGACGATGCCCTCGGTGTAGAGGCGGTCGTACTCCTCGAGGATCGGCGTCCACTGCTCTGCGAACGTGGACTCGCCCGAGAAGATCTGCTCGTCGAGGCTCGGGTCCATGGTCGCGGACTTCGCGCCCACCCAGGCCGACACCGTCGTCGGCATCTGGTCGACGCTCTCCAGGAACGGGGTGATGCCTGCGGCCTCGAGGTCCTTGCACAGCTGGAGGAACTCGTCCCAGGTCTCGGGCACCGAGTCGTGCCCGACCTGCGCCAGGAGGTCCTTGTTGTACAGGTAGCCGGCGGCCCACGAGGAGACCGACATCCCGTAGACCTTGCCGTCGCGGCCGTAGGTCTCCTGGTTGAACTCCGGGATCTTGTCCAGGAACGCCTCGCCGGTCAGGTCGACGACGTGCTGGCCGTCGATGAGGCTGGTCTTGTTCTCCGCCGCGATCATGAAGACGTCCGGCGCCGTGCCCGACAGGACCCGGGTCTGCAGGGTCTGGATGTACTCGGCGACCGGCGGCGCGTAGGAGGCCTCGACGACGATGTCGGGGTGCGCCTCCTCGAACGCCTCGAGCAGCGGGGTCATCTGCGGCTCGGCGGTCCAGGACAGGTACGTCAGCTTCGTGCGGCCGTCGGCGGGCTCGGAACCGCCGCACGCGGTGAGGGCGAACAGGGCGACCGCCGCCAGCCCGCCCGTCACGAGACGAGATCGCTTCATGGGGAACTCCTTCGTTCGCTCCGGTCAGGACGTCGGTCCGTCTGTCGCCGGGCCACGGTGCCCGGCGCGGTGTATCGATAAACCGACGCTGGCCGGAAGCGTAGAGTACGGTTCCGGCTCTTGCCAAGGGGTCTGCGGAGGGACTGCGACGAGGCCGTTCCCGGGAAGGAGGTGCCGGTGCCCTCGACGATGAGCGACGTGGCTCGCGCGGCCGGCGTC
This sequence comes from Isoptericola variabilis, assembly GCF_001750215.1. Taxonomy (GTDB): domain Bacteria; phylum Actinomycetota; class Actinomycetes; order Actinomycetales; family Cellulomonadaceae; genus Puerhibacterium; species Puerhibacterium variabilis_A. The sequence continues at coordinate 6,009 of NZ_LWGM01000010.1, forward strand.
TCGGTGATGACCGTGTCCAACGTGCTCGCGGGCCGCAAGCGCGTCTCCGAAGAGACGCGCCGGCGCGTGCTGCGCGCCGTCGACGACCTCGACTACGAGGTCAACCTGACCGCGCGCCACCTGCGCGCCGGCCGCACCGACACGATCGCGCTGGTGGTGCCCGGCTTCGACCACCCGTACTTCGGGGAGCTGGCGACCCGGCTGGCCGACCGGCTGGCCGGGTCCGGCCGCCACCTCGTCGTCGAGCGCGGCGGCGCCAGCCGCGAGGGCGAGCTCGAGGCGCTGTCGCTGGCTCGGCTGCACCTGTACGACGGCGTGCTGCTCAGCGTGGTCGGCATGACCGCGCAGGACGTCGACCAGCTCCGCACGACGGTGCCGCTCGTCATGCTCGGCGAGCTCGACATGCCGCGGCGCTTCGACCACGTCCACATGGACAACGTGCTCGGGGCGCGGCTGGCGACGGCACGCCTCCTGGCGAGCGGCTCGCGGCGGGTCGCGGTCGTGGGCGGCACGCTCGAGGCGGGGCGCGGCATGCCCACCGCCCGCACGGTGGGCTGGGAGCAGGCGCACCGCGACGCCGGCCTGCCGGCGGACCCGGCCCTCGTGACCGGCCCCGGCGCCACCGACCTCGCCACCGGCGCGGCGGCGGTCCGGCGCCTCCTGGCGGCCGGGACCCCGTTCGACGGCGTCTTCGCCGTCACGGACACCCTGGCCGCGGGCGCGCTGGCGGGCCTGGCGGAGGCCGGCCTGCGGGTCCCGCAGGACGTCCAGGTGATCGGCTTCGACAACCTCGCCACGTCCGAGTTCACGGTGCCGCCCCTGTCCACGGTGGACCCGGGGCACGACGTCATGGTCGACGAGGCGCTGCGCCTGCTCGACCGCCTGATCGAGGCCGACGGCGGCCACGCGGAGCCCGAGCACGTCACGGGCCCCGTGTCGCTCGCGCTGCGGGCGACGACGCGCCCGCTGCCGGAGGACCGCGCCTAGGGCGACGGACGGCGACGGAGGCCCGGCCGTCAGACGCCGGCGGGCACCGGCAGCGCGTGCAGCGCGTCGGCGAGCGGCTTGAGCTCGGGCATCGCCTCGGCCTGCTGCAGGGCGGACTCCAGGGCGGCGTCGTGCGTGGGGCGCGTCTCGCGCAGCAGCGCCTGGCCGGCCGAGGTCAGCTCGGTGTAGATGCCGCGGCGGTCGTCCTGGCACAGCACGCGCACCAGCAACCCGCGGTCCTCGAGCCGGTTGACCAGCCGCGTCGTGGCGCTCGCCGACAGCGCCGCGGCCCGGCCGAGCTGCTGCATGCGCATGTGCCAGCCGTCCTGGCGGGACAGCGCGTCGAGCACCGTGTACTCGACGACGGACAGCCCGTGCTCCTGCTGCAGGGCGCGCTCGAGCGCGGCGTCGATCAACCCGTGCAGGGCGGCGAGGGTCCGCCAGCCCTGCGCACGGATCTCGACGGCGTCGTCGGCGATTCCCATGGCTTCCTCCTCGGCCTCGGCGGGCGCTCCCGCGGCGGCGTGTGGCGGCCTCCAGCATACACCGCTTGTGCATCTATCCGGCGCGTGCAACTATCTATGCCGCGCCTGCAACTATCGGCGCGCGCTGAGGATCGGCGTACGCCGACCCCCGTCCGGAGCAACACCCTCGACCCCCAGGAGCATCCCCAGTGACCGCTCAGCAGACCGTCCCCGCCGTCGCCCTGCCGCAGGCGTCGCAGCCCGGCGCCACCATGCCGCAGGTCGGCTTCGGCGTCTTCCAGGTGCCCGACGCCGAGACCACCCGCGCCGTGTCCCTCGCCCTCGAGGCGGGCTACCGCAGCATCGACACCGCCGCGATCTACGGCAACGAGGCCGGCGTGGGCCGCGCCCTCGCCGACGCCGGCCTGCCGCGCGACGAGGTCTTCGTGACCAGCAAGCTGTGGATCGACGCCATGGCCCGCGACGCCGTCCGCCCCGCGCTCGAGCGCAGCCTCGAGCTGCTCGGCCTCGACCGCCTCGACCTGTACCTGATCCACTGGCCGGCGCCCGGCCGCGGCCGCTACGTCGAGGCCTGGGAGGCGCTGGTCGCCGCCCGCGAGGCCGGCCTGGTCGGCGAGATCGGCGTCTCCAACTTCCAGCCCGCCCACCTCGACGCGATCGTCGAGGCGACCGGCGTGACGCCCGTCGTCAACCAGGTGGAGCTGCACCCGGCGCTCCAGCAGCGCGCGCTGCGCGCCGCGCACGCCGCCCGCGGGATCGTCACCGAGGCGTGGAGCCCGCTCGCCCAGGGCGCGGTGCTCGACGACCCCGCGGTCGCCCGCGTCGCCGCCGCGCACGGCGTCACGCCGGCGCAGGTGGTGCTGCGCTGGCACCTGCAGCAGGGCACCGTCGTCATCCCCAAGTCCGTGACGCCCGCCCGCATCGCCGCGAACCTCGACCTGTTCGGCTTCGAGCTCGCCGACGACGAGACGGCCGCGATCGACGCCCTCGACCGCGACGGCCGCACGGGCCCGCACCCGGACCGCTTCGACGGCTGACGCGCCCCGCGCGACGCCGTCCCTCCCCCGACTCCCCTTCCTGACTGGAGCACACTCATGCCCGTCGCCCTGTGGGCCCTCGCCATCGGGGGCTTCGGCATCGGCCTGACCGAGTTCGTCATCATGGGCCTGCTGCCGGAGGTGGCCGCCGACTTCGCGGTCACCGAGACGGTGGCCGGCTACCTCATCTCCGGCTACGCGCTCGCGGTGGCCGTCGGCGCGATCGGGCTCACCGCCGCCCTGTCCCGCGTCGACCGCAAGCGCGCCCTGCTGGGCCTCATGGTCCTGTTCGTCGCCGGCAACCTCGTCTCCGCGGTCGCCCCGACCTACGGGCTGATGCTCGGCGGGCGCGTGCTCGCGGCCCTGTGCCACGGCGCGTTCTTCGGCATCGGCGCGGTCGTGGCGGCCGACCTGGTGGCCCGCGACCGGCGCGCCGCCGCCATCTCCATCATGTTCGCCGGGCTCACCGTGGCCAACGTGCTGGGCGTGCCGTTCGGCACGCTGCTCGGCCAGGCGGCCGGCTGGCGCGCCACGTTCTGGGCCATCACCGCGATCGGCGTGCTGGCGTTCGTCGGCATCGCCGCGCTCGTGCCCGCCCGGGTCGGCGCGCCGGACGGGGCTTCCGGCGGCGCGCCGGCGTCGGGCCTGCGCGGCGAGCTCGCCGCGTTCCGCGCGCCGCAGGTGTGGCTGTCCATCGCCGTGACGGTGCTCGGCTACGGCGGCATGTTCGGCGCCTTCACGTACATCGCCTTCACGCTCACCGAGGTCAGCGGCTTCGCCTCGGCCACCGTGCCGTGGCTGCTGGTGCTGTTCGGCGCGGGCCTGTTCGTGGGCAACCTGCTGGGCGGCCGCGCCGCCGACCGGCACCTCGGGGCCACGCTCGTGGTGCTGCTGACGGTGCTCGCGGTGGTGCTCGGGGTGTTTGCCCTGACCGCGGGCAGCAAGCCGGCCACCGTGGTGAGCCTGGTGCTCATGGGCGCGTTCGGGTTCGCCACCGTGCCCGGCCTCCAGATGCGGGTCATGCACCACGCGGCCGCGGCGCCCACGCTGGCCTCGGGCGCCAACATCGCGGCGTTCAACGTGGGCAACGCCTTCGGCGCCTGGGTGGGCGGGCTGACGCTCGCCGCCGGTCTCGGCTACACGGCGCCGCTCGGCGCGGGCGCGGTCGTGACCGTCGTCGGCCTGGCGGTGATGCTCCTCGCCGCCGCCCTCCCGGGCGGCGAGCTCGGCGCTTGGCGCGCGGGGCGGGCCGCCGCCGCGTCGGAGGTCCCGGCGTCCGCCGACGAGCGTCGGGGTTTCCCGGCTTCCGATGCCCCTACGCCGGGGAACCCCGACGCTCGGCGCGACGAGCCCGCGGCGCCGGCGGCCCGCGCCTGACGTCACCTTTCGCCGAGACCTGACTTGTGGCCGCCTCCGGCACCGTGGAGGCGGCCACAACTCAGGTCTCGGCGGGAGGGCGTCGTGCGTGACCGGGTCAGCGCGTCAGCTCTGCCAGCCGATGTCCTCGGCGTTGAAGTTGAGGCGCTTGAAGCCGGAGGGGCCCCAGTTGGCCAGTCCCTGCTTCACGGCCCACTGCTCCGGGCCGTAGTTCAGCGGGAAGGTGCCGTACAGCTCGAGGGCGACCTTCTCGGCCTCGTTCGCGGCGGCGATGGCCTCGTCGATGTCCTCGATGGTGCCGGGCACCTTCATGAGCTCGTCGACCTCGTCGGAGCCCACGAACGTGAAGTTCGAGCCCTCCGGCGGGTAGACCTGGCTGTACAGCTGCGAGCCCGAGGTCGAGTAGCTGTACGGGTCGGACGACGACCACGCCATGATGACGACGTCGTACTGGCCGCCCAGGATGACGTCCGAGAACTTCGACGAGTCCTGGTTGTCGATCTCGACCTTGATGCCGGCCTGCTTCTGCATCGCCTGGAACGCGTTGGCGAGGGCCGTCTGGGTCGGGTTGTCCCCGAAGTAGGTGTAGCGGATCTCGAGGGTCTTGCCGTCCTTGGCGTAGTAGCCGTCGTCACCGAGGGTGAAGCCTGCCTCCTCGAGGGTGGCCTTGGCGTTCTCGACCGAGTACGCCGACTCCTCCGGCATGTTGTTCTCGTAGCCGTCCTGGAACGGGAAGATCAGCTCCGAGCCGGCCGGCTCCTCGGTCCAGTCGAGACCCTGGAAGTCGATCTCGGACAGCTGCGTCACGTCGGTCGCCTGGACGACCGCCTTGCGGACGTTGACGTCCTTGAGGGCCTCGGCCTGGCCGTTGATCTCGAACACGCCGGTCTGCGTGCCGTACTGGCGGCGGATCTCGACGTCGTCCATGTCGCGCACGACCTTGAGGTTGTCCGCCGTGCTGACCTCGACCGCGTCGATCTCGCCGTTCTGGAAGGCGTTGATCGCGGCCGTCGACTCCATCTGCTTGAAGACGACCTTCTCCAGCTTCGGCGCGTCGCCCCACCAGTTCTCGTTGGGCACGAACGTCACCTGGGTCTCGTCGAACGAGTCGACGACGAACGGCCCGGCGGCCAGCTCGTTGTGCGGCTCGTTGACCCAGCCCTGCGTGAAGAACTCGGGGTCCTTGTTCTTCGGGTGCTCGAGCTGCAGGAAGAGGAACTGGTACGGGTAGAACGGCGTCTCGAACGTGACAACGGCCTGCTTGGGGCTGTCGCCCTGCTCGACGGAGGCGACGGAGTCGTAGCCGGATGTCGACGGCGGGTTGAAGCCCTCGTTCTTGCCGGACTGCGTGAACCAGGTGGCCTCGAACGCGGTCCAGTCGATGTCCGTGCCGTCGTTCCACTTCGCGTCGGGGTTGATGTCGTACGTGACCACCAGCGGGTCCTCCGACGTCACCTCCACGCCCGTGAGGTAGTCGGGGTTCGGCGTCGGCGTGCCGGCCACGTCGTAGGTCCACAGCTGCGGCTGGTAGAACTGCCACAGGTCGGCCATGTAGGCGGTGTTGCCGTCGGTGGAGAAGGCGTTCCAGTTGGCCGTGACCTCGCCGATCGGGAGGGTCAGCGTGCCGCCGTCCTCGACCGCGTCCCGCTCCTGCGGGTTGTCGTACGCCTGGGCCGGGTCGGGCATCGGCAGGGTGCCCTCGTACGAGGACGGGATGCCGGACGCCGGCTGCTCGTAGTCGGTGCCGGTGGACGCGGTGGCGTCGTCGGACGAGCCGCCGGAGCTGCACGCCGTCAGCGCGAGCGCCAGGGCCGACACGACGACGGCCGCGCGGGCCCCCGTGGTGCGGATGGTCTTCATTGGGTCTCCTCGAGAGGTTCCTGACGGTGGTGCGACCCGGGGGTCGCGCGACCCGCGAGGGGTCAGGCGCGGGAGGGGACCCGCACGTCTTCGGCCGCCGACGAGGTCAGCGGGTAGTGGCACGCGGCGCCGTGGTCGGTGCCGGGCACGGCACCGGTGGCCAGGCCCGGCCGCACGGTGTCGCACAGCTCCCGCCGGTCGGCCGGCAGCGCCGCGCGCACGGGGCAGCGGCTGGCGAACCGGCAGCCGACGATCTCCTGCGCCGGGCTGGGCAGGTCGCCCTGGAGCACCACCCGACGCCGCCGCTTCTCCAGCTGCGGGTCGGGCAGCGGGACCGCGGACAGCAGCGCCTGCGTGTACGGGTGCCGCGGGCTGGTGAAGACCGCCTCGGTGTCGCCCTGCTCGACGACCTGGCCCAGGTACATCACCGCGGTGCGCGCGGAGATGTGCCGGATCACCGACAGGTCGTGGGCGACGAAGAGGAACGCGACGCCGAGCTGCGCCTGCAAGTCCTCCAGCAGGTTGATCACGCCGGCCTGGATCGACACGTCGAGCGCCGAGACCGGCTCGTCGAGCACGATGAGCCGCGGGCTGACCGCCAGGGCCCGGGCGATGGCGATGCGCTGGCGCTGGCCGCCGGAGAACTGCGTGGGGAACCGGTCCACGTGGTCCGGGTTGAGCCCCACCAGCCGCATGAGCTCGGTGATGCGCTCGTTGACCCGCGCCCGCGACCAGCCGTGCACCTTGAGCGGCTCGGCGAGGATGTCGTAGACGGGCAGCCGCGGGTCCATCGAGGACTGCGGGTCCTGGAAGACGATCTGCAGCTCGCGGCGCAGCGCGGCCCGCTCGGGCCGGGCCAGCTCGGCGAGGTTCTTGCCCAGGACCGCGACGGTGCCGCCCTGCGGCGCCTGCAGCCGCATGATCTCCAGCAGCGTCGTCGTCTTGCCCGAGCCGGACTCGCCGACCAGCGCGAGCGTCTCGCCCTCGCGCACGTCGAACGTCACGCCGTCCACGGCCTTGACCGTGCCGACCCGGCGGCGCAGGAACCCGCCCTTGGTGAGCGGGAAGTGCTTCTTGAGGTCGGTGACCTCGAGCACCGCCTCGCGCTGCTCGCGGGGCACGCCGGCCAGGCGGGAGGTCGCCGCCTCGCCGACGGGGTAGACGTCCTCGAACGTCAGGCCCTCGGCGATGATCTCGTCGACGCGCACGCAGGCGGCGCGCTGGTCGGCGCGGCCCGGCACCGGCGCCAGGGGCGGCTCGGCGGTGCGGCAGCGGTCCTCCACCAGGGGGCAGCGGTCGGCGAACGGGCAGCCCACGGGCAGGTCGACGAGCGACGGCGGGTTGCCCTGGATGGGCACCAGGCGCCGGTTCTCGCCGCGGTCCGGGCGCGGCACCGCGCCGAGCAGGCCCATCGTGTACGGCATCGCCGGCCGGGCGAACAGCTCGTCCACCGGCGCCTGCTCCACCGGGCGGCCGGCGTACATGACCAGCACGTCGTCCGCGACGCCGGCGACCACGCCGAGGTCGTGGGTGATCATCACGACGGCGGCGCCGGTCTCGCGCTGCGCCTTCTTGAGCACCTCGAGCACCTGCGCCTGGATCGTCACGTCCAGGGCCGTGGTGGGCTCGTCGGCGATGATCACGTCCGGGTCGTTGGCGATCGCGATCGCGATCATCACGCGCTGGCGCATGCCGCCCGAGAACTGGTGCGGGAACGACCGGAGGCGCTCGGCGGGGTTGGGGATCCCGACCAGGTCGAGCAGCTCCACCGAGCGCTCGCGCACCTGCTTGCGCGTGAGGTCCTGGTGCAGGTCGAGGGCCTCGGCGAGCTGGTCGCCGATCGAGTACACCGGCGTCAGCGCCGACAGCGGGTCCTGGAACACCATCGCCATGTCGTTGCCGCGGTGCCGGGACAGCTCGAGCTCGCTCCTGCCGAGCAGCTCGGTGCCCTTGAGGCGGATCGAGCCCTCGACGCGGGCGTTCTGGTCGAGCAGGCCCATGATCGACAGCGACGTCACGGACTTGCCGGAGCCCGACTCGCCCACGATGCCGAGGGTGCGGCCGGGCAGCAGGTCGAAGCTGACGCCGCGCACGGCGCGGACGGTGCCGGCCTCGGAGGCGAACGAGACGTGCAGGTCGCGCACGCTGAGCACCGGCTCGCTGGCCGGGGCGAGCCGGCCGGCGCCGGCGGGCAGCACGAGCCCCTCGGGCGGGGTGGCGTCCCGGTGGCCGCCGGCGGTGGTGAGGATCTGGTCGGTCATGTCAGGCCTTCCCGCCGGAGCGCGAGTGCGGGTCGATGGCGTCGCGGAGGCCGTCGCCGATGAGCTGCACGGAGAGCGTCAGCAGGACCAGCGCGACGGCGGGGGCCAGGAGCACCCAGGGCGACGTCTGCACGACGCCCTGGCCCATCTGGAGGATGGTGCCGAGCGAGGTGTCGGGCGCCTTGATGCCCAGTCCGAGGAACGACAGCGCGGTCTCGGAGTTCACGGCGGCGACGACGCCGAGCACCGTCTGGATGATGAGCACCGAGCCGAGGTTCGGGATGAGGTGGCGTCCGATGATCGTGAAGGGGCGCACCCCCATGAACCGGGCGGCGTGCACGTAGTCGAGCTCCCGCAGCGAGAGCGTGAGCGTGCGCAGCACGCGGGCGTAGCCGACCCAGCCGAACGCGGTGATGCCGAGGGTCAGCCACAGCCAGCCGCTGCTGCCCGAGGACGAGCGGACGATCATCGCGATGAGCAGGAAGCTCGGGATGACGAGCAGCATGTCGAGCACCCACATGCCGACGCGCTCGACCCAGCCCTCGAAGAACGCCACGGCGGTGCCGACGACGGCGGCCACGAAGGCGATCGCCAGGGACGACAGGATGCCGATCATCAGGGAGCGGCCCAGGCCGCGGACCACGAGGGCGAACACGTCCGAGCCGCCCTGGGTGGTGCCGAACAGGTGCTCGGCGCTCGGCGGCGAGGCCAGCGCGAGGAAGTCGGGCTCGTCGTAGCCCCACTTCGTCAGCAGGTCGCCGAAGAGCGCGAAGAGCACCAGGAGGGCCAGCACGACGACGCCCACGACGGCGGACGGACGCCGCAGGAACCGGCGCGCGTACAGCGCGAGGCGGCCGGTGCGGCGGACCTGCTCGCCGGACGAGTCGACGTCGTGCTCGAGATCCTTGCCCACCTGGGCGGTGGTGACGGCGAGCTCGGGATCAGCCATGGTCTCGCTCCTCTCAGCTCAGCCGGACGCGCGGGTCGAGCCGGGCGACGACGACGTCGGCGAGCAGCGCGCCCGCCAGCGTGCAGGCGCCGGCGAACGCGGCGATGCACACGGCCCCGTTGATGTCGTTCTGCTGGATGGTGGTGACGAAGTACCGACCCAGGCCGTTGATGGCGAACACCGACTCCGTGATCACCGCGCCCGTGAACACCGACGCGATGGAGAACGCGACGTTGACGGCCGTGGGGATGAGCGACGTGCGCAGCGCGTGCTTGCGGATCGCCTTGTTGAGCGGCAGGCCCTTGGCCCGGGCCGTGCGCACGTAGTCGGCGTTCATCGTGTCGAGCAGGTAGGTGCGCTGCGTCAGGTGGTACGTCACCGTGCTGATGATCGTCAGCACGATCGTGGGCAGCACCAGGTGCTGCAGGAGGTCCACGAGCCAGGGCCAGAACGCGTCGCCCTCGTAGCTGTGCAGCCCGGTCACGTAGAAGAGCCGGAACCCGAGGCCCTTGTTGATCCAGATGGCGCCCAGCACCACGAACAGCGCGAGCACCGCCGTCGGGACGACGAGGAAGAAGGTGGCGAGCCCGCCGAGCACGCGGTCCTGCCACTTGTACTGGCGGATCGCGGTGAAGACACCGATCGCGACGCCGATGACGATCGACAGGATCGTGGCCAGCGTGACGAGCTGGACCGAGGCGCCGATGCGGCCGGCGACCGCAGCGCCCACGGGATTCTGGTCGGGGCTCAGGCCCCAGTCCCAGTGCAGCACGATGTTCGTCAGCCACTGCCAGTAGCGGCCGAGCAGCGGGTCCTCGTCGTTGATGTTCGCCGCCGTCAGCGACAGGTCGATCGACTCCTTGGGAGGGATCGGGTTGCGCGACAGGTAGTTGGATCGCGGGTCCATGAAGAACGAGGCGAGGAAGTAGGTGAACGAGACGGCGACGAACAGCATCGCCACGTAGTTCGCCAGGCGGCGGAGCAGGAAGCTGCCCATCAGACGGGCCTGCTCCCGCGCGCGGCGATGGGCCGGGCGGCCGGCCGGGCCGCGGCGCTCCCGCGCCGGGGCGGGGTGAGGGCGAGACGCACGGGACGCATGGTCTTCCTCTGTGCTCTTCGGGGGTCCAGGACCCGGGAACCATGGGCGACGGCTCCGGGGCAGCACCGCCCCGGAGCGCGACGGACCGCACGCCTCGCCCCCGCCCCAGGGCGCAGGAGCGCCCTTAACGCGGGGTTAACAAAACCTACGTTTCCGCCCGCCGACATTACCCCGGGTCAACTGTCTCCCCGAGCCACCAGCGCTTGGGCGAAGACTTTCACGACCGGCGGAGGATCCGGTGAAGACCTGTCTTCGCAGGTGAAATGCCACCTACGGGGGCGCGCAGGCGGGAAGATATCGATTCGATCACGACGTCTCGAGAGCCTCACGGACGGCGCCCGCGCCTGGCCTGGTGCGGCGTGAATGCCCGAGGCAACGTTCAGCGTCCGTCCCGCCTACACTCGCCGCCATGCCCGCCCCGACGCCCCGCCCCGCCGACGCCGCCCCCGGCCGCGACCCGCTGAAGGTCCTCGGGGTCGCGCTCGCCGTCGTCGCGGGGTTCGGCGTCGCGCTGCAGAGCCGGGTCAACGGCACGCTGGCCGACCACCTGGGCAACGGGTTCCTCGCCGCGTTCGTCTCCTTCGGCTCGGGCCTGGTGTGGCTGACGCTCGCCATGCTGGTCTCGCGCCGCGCCCGCGCCGGGCTGACCGGCGTCGTGACGGCGCTGCGCGAGGGCCGTCTGCGCTGGTGGCAGTGCCTCGGCGGTCTGGCCGGCGGCTTCCTCGTGGCCACCCAGGGGCTGACGGTCGGCACGCTCGGCGTCGCCGTCTTCATCGTCGCGATCGTCGCCGGGCAGTCCGTGAGCTCCCTGCTGGTCGACCGGTTCGGCCTCGCCCCCGGCGGCGTCCGCCTCGTCACCTTCCCGCGCGCCGTCGGACCGGCGCTCACGGTGGTCGCCGTGGCGATCGCGATGTCGGCGGGCATCGGCTCGGCCGGCGCCCTCGCCCTGGCCGTCCTGCCGCTGCTGGCGGGCGCCGGGTCGGCCTGGCAGCAGGCGGTCAACGGGCGCGTGCGGGCGGCGTCGGGCGGCGTCGTCGCCGCCACGTTCGTCAACTTCCTCGTCGGCACGGCGGCCCTGGCTGTGGCGCTGGGGATCTCGCTGCTCGTCCAGGGGGCGCCGACCGGCGCGTTCCCCGCGAACCCGCTGCTGTACACCGGCGGGCTCATCGGCATCGCCTTCATCGCCATGTCGGCCGCGATCGTGCACCGCGTGGGCGTGCTGCTGCTCGGCCTCGGCATGATCGCCGGCCAGGTGGTCGGGGCGCTGGTGCTCGACGTCGTCTCCCCCGGCGCGACCCCGCCGTCCACGGCGACCTACGTCGGCGCCGCGCTCACGCTCGTGGCGGTCGCGATCCCCGCCGTCTTCGACCGTCGGCGCTGACCAGGGCCCCGTCAGGGGGCGGTCAGGGGGGCGGTCAGGTCGCGAGCGGGCCGGGGCCGGGTCACGGTGGAACCTCCACCGGAAGGAGTGAATCCATGGCCAACGTCACCAAGTCGATCGACGTCGACGTCCCCGTCCGCACCGCGTACGACCAGTGGACGCAGTTCGAGGAGTTCCACCACTTCATGGAGGGCGTGGAGGAGATCCGCCAGATCGACCCCACCCACACGCACTGGAAGACCAGCATCGGCGGCGTGGAGCGCGAGTTCGACGCCGAGATCACCGAGCAGCACCCGGACGAGCGGGTCGCGTGGAACAGCACGTCCGGCACGGACCACGCCGGCGTGGTGACCTTCCACAAGCTCAGCGACTCCCAGACGCGCGTGACCGTGCAGATCGACTGGTCGCCGGAGGGCCTCGTGGAGAAGGCCGGCGAGGCCCTGAACCTCGACGAGCGCCGCGTGGAGGGCGACCTCGAGCGCTTCAAGGCGTTCATCGAGAAGCGCGGCACCGAGACGGGCGCCTGGCGCGGCGACGTGAGCTGACCCGAGCCGAGCCGCACCCGCGGCACCCCGGTCCCGAGCGCCCCGGTCCGCCGTCGACGACGGCGGCGGACCGGGGCGCTCGTCGTCCACCGGGGCGCCGCTCCCGCCGACGCGTCTCCCCGCCCCGTTGGCGGCGGCCGACGCCGTCGGGCACGGTGGGGCCCATGGCGACGACGCTGGGGCCCGCGGACCTCAAGACCGTGCTGCACCGGCAGCTGCAGCACGGCCGCGACGCGCTCGTGTGGAAGACCGAGGGGCTCGGCGAGTGCGCGCTGCGCCTGCCCCGCACGCCCACCGGCACCAACCTGCTCGGGCTGGTCAAGCACTGCGCGAGCGTGGAGATCGGCTACCTCGGCCTCACCTTCGGCCGCCCGTGGCCCGACATGACGGAGGTGCCGTGGCTGGCCGCCTGGTCGCTCGACGACCCGGACGCCGACCCGCAGGCCGACTGGTACGCCACCGCGCAGGAGCCGGCCGAGCAGGTGCTCGACCTGTACCGGCGGGTGTGGGCGTTCGCCGACGCCACCATCACGGAGCTGCCGCTGGACGCGCCCGGGCGGGTGCCGTGGTGGGGCGAGGGCCGGCGGGACACGACGCTGGCGGCGGTGCTGGTGCACGTGCTCGCCGACGTGCAGCGGCACGCCGGGCACGCCGACATCCTGCGCGAGGGCGCCGACGGCGCCGTCGGGCTCAGCCGCGCCGCCGGCAACATGCCGGGCTGGGAGGAGCAGGAGCGCGCCGCCTACGTCGAGCGCCTCCGGGCGATCGCCGAGGCGTTCGGCGACTAGCGGCGTCGGGGCCGGAGGCGTCAGGGCGCGGTGACGAACCAGGGCGCGCTGACGGATCAGGGCGCGGTGACGAACACGTCGAACAGCTCGGGGTGGTGGCCGTGCACGAGCACGGCGAACACCACGGCGTCGAACAGCAGGTGCACCGTCACCACGTAGCTGAGGGACTTGAACCGGGCGAAGATCCAGCCCTGCACCAGCGCGAACGGCACGGTCAGCAGCGGCCCCCACTCGCGGTAGCCCAGCTCCCACAGGAACGACACGAAGATCACCGCCTGCAGCACGTTGGCCACCTGCACGGGGAAGTGCCGGCACAGCAGGGCGAAGCACACGCAGACGAAGAACAGCTCGTCCCAGATGCCGACGGCGTTGACGCCGACGAACAGCCGGCCGATGTCCTGCGGCCCCTGGAGGTCGGGCCAGTTGAGGTAGGCGCCGGAGCCGAGGAAGTACCAGGGCAGCACCAGGTAGCCGACCACCACGACGACCGCGAGGTAGACCCACTGCCCGCGCGACCACCGCTGGCCGGTGGCCACGGGGAACCGCACCGCCCCGCCCTCGCGCCGGTGCACGACCCAGCGCGACAGCGCCCACGGCACGGCCACCGCGCCGCCCAGCGCGACGGCGAACCGCAGCATGCCGGCGTCGGACAGGTCCGCCTCGAGCGAGATCGCCGAGATGATTGCCAGCCCGGCCCCGATCAGCCCCAGGTCCTTGCCCAGCGCCCGGTCGGCGGCGAGGCCGAGCAGCACGCCGGCCACCAGGGGCACGTACGCGACGGGCCGCACGTGCACGGCGAACAGCAGCACCGCGGACAGGCTGACGAGCGCGGCCGCGGCCAGCCGCGCCGCGCCACGCCAGGTCAGGAGCGTGCGGAGCGCGACGTCGTCGGGCCGGGCGCCGGCCGCCCTGCCCGCGGCCGCCCCCTCCGCGGAGGCCCCGCCCGGGGAAGTCCCGCCCGCGGCAGCCCCGCCCGCCGGCGCCGGTCGGGGGCTCATCCGACGAAGAGGCAGAAGGGGTGCCCCGCCGGGTCGGCGAAGACGCGCAGCGGCTCCTCCGGGTCGTCCGCCCGGTCGCGCAGCAGGCGCGCGCCGAGCGCCAGCGCGCGCTCGGTCTGGGCGTCGAGCGCGGCGACGTCCGCCACGGTGCAGTCGAGGTGCAGCTGCTGCGGCACCTCGCCGTCGGGCCACGTGGCCGCCGCGAGCCGCTCGACCTGCTGGAACGCGAGCTGCACCGCGCCGGGGTTGCGCAGCACGAGCCAGTCCGCGTCGTCGGGCGCGCCGTCGGCGGGCGGCTCGTCCCCCGCCCGGTAGGCCAGCCCGAACAGCTGCCGGTAGAACTCGGCGAGCCCGCGCGCGTCGGTGGTGTCGAGCACCACCTGCCGGATCGTCGGGACGCTCTCAGCCACGTGACCTCCTGTGTCGTCGGCCGGCACCGTCCGGCACCGTCCGCGCTGTGCCGTCGGCGCCGTCGTCGGCGGGCGGCACCCGCGCCGTCTCGCCCACCGTAGCGCCGGGGCCCGCGCCGCGCGGGGGACAATGGGTGCGTGCAGTGCCACCACTACGACGCCGGTCGGTGCCGCTCGTGCACCCTCCTCGAGGTGGCCCACCCCACGCAGGTCGCGGACAAGGAGCGGCACGTGCGGTCGCTGCTCGACCCCGTGCTCGGCCCCGCTGCCGGCGACCTCGCGTGGCTGCCGCCCGTGGTGGGCGCCGAGGCGGGGTTCCGCAACAAGGCCAAGATGGTGGTGACCGGCACGGCCGAGGCGCCGCTGCTGGGGATCCTCGACGCGCGCACGGCCCCCGGCGGGCCGGTGCAGGGCGTGGACCTCACCGACTGCCCGCTGTACCCCGCGCCGCTGCAGGCGGCGTTCGGGCCCCTGGCCGAGCTGATCACCCGCGCCGGCCTCCAGCCGTACGACCTCACGCCGACGCGCGGCCGGGTCACGCCCAAGGACGCCGCCCGCCGCGGCGAGCTCAAGAACCTGCTGGTGACGCTCTCCCCCGACGGCGAGCTCATGGTGCGGCTCGTGCTGCGCTCGCAGGAGCCGGTGGCCCGGGTCCGCAAGCACCTGCCGTGGCTGCGCGCGGCGCTGCCCACGCTCGCCGTGCTCAGCGTCAACCTGCAGCCGGAGCACAAGGCGGTGCTCGAGGGCGACACGGAGATCGTGCTCACCGAGCGGCAGACGCTCCCCATGCGCATGGACGGCGTGACGCTGCACCTGCGGCCGCAGTCGTTCTTCCAGACCAACACCGAGGTGGCCGCCGCGCTGTACCGGCAGGCGCGCGAGTGGGTCGACGAGGCCGCGCCGGCGTCGCTGTGGGACCTGTACTGCGGCGTCGGCGGGTTCGCGCTGCACTGCGCGGCGCCCGGCCGCGAGGTCACGGGCATCGAGATCTCGGCCGAGGCCGTCGCGTCGGCCCTGACCACCCGCGACGAGCTCGCCGCCGCCTCGCCCGACGGCGCCGCGGCGATGGCCGGCGTGCGGTTCGCGGCGGGCGACGCGACGGCGTTCGCGCTGGACCCCTCCGCCGTGCCGGAGATGGTGATCGTCAACCCGCCGCGGCGCGGCATCGGCCCCGACCTGGCGCGCTGGCTCGAGGCCTCCGGCGTGCGCCACGTGCTGTACTCCAGCTGCAATGCCGCCACGCTCGCGCGGGACCTGGCCGAGATGCCGTCGCTGCGCCCGGTGCGCGGCCGGCTGCTCGACATGTTCCCGCACTCGCGGCACTACGAGGTGCTGACGCTGCTCGAGCGCGCCTGACGGGCGCTCGGGCTTCCCTGCTCAGCCCTTCTCGGCGCCGGCGGTCAGGCCGCCGACGAGCAGCCGCTCCGACAGGAAGAACAGCACGACGATCGGCAGCGTGAGCAGCACCGAGCCGGCCATGAGCACCGTCGTCGGCACCTCGATGCTGCCGGCGAGCTGCGACAGGCCCAGCGACACCGTCCAGCGGTCGCGGTTCTCCACGAGGAACAGCAGGGCGAACAGGAACTCGTTCCAGGCGATCATGAACACGAACAGCCCGTTGGACACGATGGCCGGCATGGCGAGCGGCAGGCTGATGCGCCGCATCGCCTGCAGCCGCGTGCAGCCGTCGATCGCGGCGGCCTCCTCGAGCGACGCGGGGATGGTGTCGAAGTAGTTGCGCAGCATGTAGATCGAGACCGCCACCACCTGCGACACGTACACGAGCAGCAGCCCGGCGAGCGACCCGCGCAGCCCCACCTGGGTGAAGAACACGAACAGCGGCACGGCCAGGAGGATCGCCGGGAAGAAGTACACGGTGAGGAACAGCGCCGACACCTGCCGGTGGCCGAAGAACCGCAGCCGGCTCACCGCGTACGCGCCGGGGATCGCCACGAGCAGCGACAGCAGCATGGTCGCCACGGCCACCAGCAGCGAGTTGCGGATGAAGACGCCGAAGCCCTGGCCGCCGTCGGCCACCGGGCGCAGCACCTCCGCGTACGTGCCGAGGTCCAGCTCCTCCACGGAGACCCAGAGCGCCCCCGGGGCGCGCAGCAGCGAGTCCAGGGACCGGACGCTGAGCAGCACCATGTAGAGGAACGGGAACACCGCCGCCACGAGCAGCAGCACGATGACCACCGGCCGCCCGACGGCGACGACGCGGTTCTCGAGCGTGTTCCGGGAGAGGCGCGCGCCGCTCATGCCTGCTCCTCCCGCCGGCCGAACCGGCCCAGGTACAGCCCCACCAGGACGGCGAGGATCGCGGCGAGCACGAGCGCCTGCGCCGCGGCGGCCCCGATGTCGTTGCGGGCGGTGAGGTAGTCGAACACCCGGACGGCCACCACCTCGGTGCCCGCTCCCCCGCCGGTGAGCAGGTAGATGTCGTCGAAGTTGTTGAAGGTCCAGATGAACCGCAGCACCGTGAGCACCGCGATGGTGGGCAGCAGCTGCGGCAGCAGGATGTGGCGGAACCGCTGGCTCGGCGTCGCGCCGTCCACCGTGGCGGCCTCCTCCAGCACGGCCGGCACGGCCTGCAGGCGGGCGGTGAGGAACAGGAACGCGAACGGTGCCGACCGCCACGCCTCGAAGCAGATGACCGTGATCAGCGCGATCGGCAGCTGCACGTCCCACCCGAGGACGGTCACCGGCAGGGCGCGCTGGGACAGGAACGCCACCGGGTCGTCCCAGCCGAGCCAGCGCGTGCCCACGTGGTTCACGAGCCCGAACTGCGGGTGCAGCATCGTCGTCCAGACGAACGTGGCCGCCACCACCGGCGCGACGTACGGCAGCAGCATCGCGGCACGGACCGCGCCCCGGCCGCGGAACGGCCGCCGCAGAGCCAGCGCCGCGACCAGGCCGAAGGCGATGGCCAGGGCCGTGCCCGCCACGGAGTAGACGACGGTGGTCACCAGCGCCTGGAGGAACCCCGGCGAGCCGAGCACCGCGGTGAAGTTGTCGAGGGAGAGCTCGCCGAGGAACCCCGTGTCGCGGATGTTGAGCAGGCGCACCTGCTGGAACGCCAGCGACACCGTCCACAGGATCGGCACGACGACGACCACCAGCACGATGACGAGCGTCGGCGAGATCAGGGCGAGCCCGGTGCGCGCCTCCTCGCGCCCCCGGGCCGAGCGTCGCGCGCGGCGCCCGCCGGCCGCGCCGCGCTCGGCCTCGGCGGCGGGCAGCGTGATCACTGCAACGACTCCTGGATGGACCTGACCGCCTCGGCGGCCGTCTGCGCCGCCTGCGCGGGGTCACCGCCGCCGGCCACCTCGCTGACCGCCTGCGCCACCGGGTGCTCGCCCTGCGTCGCGCCGAGCAGGTCGCCCTGCCCCTGGGTGATGCCCCAGCGCGCCAGGTCCTGCGGGCCGGCGGCGACGGCGTCGATCACCTCGGCGCTGTAGAAGTCGGTGAGCGGTGCCTTGGTGTCCACGCCCACGGGCAGCGTCGCCCACGCCTCGGTGAACCGCTCCGGCTCCTCCGGCGTCCCGGTGCGCACGGGCACCTTGCCCTCCGGTGCGATCGCGATCCACGGCTCGTAGCCGTCCGACATCATGTACTCGACGAGCTCCCGCGCCCCCGTGGAGTCCGCGCCGGCGGTCACCGTCCACGACGTGATCTCGCCGAACTGGGCGGCCTCCGTGCCGTCGGGGCCCTCGATCGCGGTGACGACGCCGGAGTTCTTCGCCAGGAACGCCGGGTCGTCGGCGCACTCGGGGCAGGACGGCTTCGCGTCCTCGCGCAGCCCGGCCATCTCGTCGAGCACGAAGCTGGACCAGACGAACATCGCCGCCTGGCCGGCGAAGTAGGTCGCCCGCGTCGTGTCGACGTCCTGGGCGCCCGGGACGGAGTACTGCGAGGTCAGCTGGCCGTACACGTCGAACGCGCGGACGCACTGCTCGGAGTCGAGCTGCACCTGCCCGTCGCCGTCCACCATCTCGCAGCCGTTGCCGAGCGCCAGGTGCTCGAAGGTCTGCTCGGTGAACGCGTCGCCCGGGGCGGTGGCCCCGACGAACCCGGCGACCTGGTCGGAGTCGAGCGCCCGGGCCGCCGCCAGCAGCGCGTCGTACGTCGTCGGCGGCTCGAGCCCGGCGGCCTCGAACAGGTCCGCGCGGTAGACCAGCAGCTGGGTCCACGACTCGCTGGGCACCGCGAGCTGGGTGTCGCCGTCGCGCGTGAGCTCCAGCGCCGTCTCGGTGAAGGTCGTCGGGTCGAGGGCCTCGACCACCTCGGCGACGGCCCCGGTGTCGATCAGGTCGCTCGCCGAGAGGGTGCGCACCTGCGGCAGGGAGATCGCGCCGATGACGTCGGGCACGTCGCCCGCGGCCGCGGCCGACGTGATGAGCTGGGCGAACTGGTCCTCGGCCACCGCGACGAGCTCCACCTCGATGCCGGACTGCTCGGTGAAGGCGTCCACGATCTCCTGCGTCGCCGCCACCCGGTCCGGCAGGTCCTCCTGCACCCACACGGTCAGCGGACCACCGGCCGCCTCGCCCCCGCCGTCCCCGTCGCCGCCGCCCGTGGTGCAGGCGCCGAGCGCCACCACGAGCCCTGCCACCGCCGTTGCTGCCACTCCACGTGCGTTCACGGTGCGCCTCCTCGCGGACCGAGCCAGCGGCACGCCGGCGCCGGGCCGGCGAGTCGGTGCAGGACGCCGTCGGCCTGCACCACGCGAAGTGTCACCACCCCCGGCACCGTCTCGCACGCCGAGCGGCCTCAGGTCCGCCGCCGAGGGCCGTCGCAACGCAACCGTGATCTTCGCCGCAGCGCTCTGACGTGCGAGCTCACAGCAGAGGTGTGATTGTCAAGACCGCCGCCGACACGGGCGGCACGGAAGGAGGAACTCACCGTGGGAATTCTCGGATGGATCGTCCTGGGTCTGCTCGCTGGTGCCATCGCCAAGGCGCTGCTCCCCGGCAAGCAGGCTGGCGGCTGGCTCGCCACGCTGATCCTGGGTGTCGTCGGCGCGCTGCTGGGTGGTTGGCTCGGGTCCCTGCTCTTCGACGCCCCGCTGGAGGACTTCTTCTCCCTGCAGACCTGGATCGTCGCGATCGTCGGGTCCATCATCGTGCTCCTCATCTGGGGCGCGATCACCGGGCGACGTCGCGCCTGACGTCCGCGTACGACGCGGACGCACGAAGGAGGCCGCTCCCTACGGGGGCGGCCTCCTTCGTGCGTCCGGCCGGTGCGGCGGGTGCGCGGGCGTGCGGGGGCGGGCCCGCGTGCGCGGGCGTCGGGCGGGCACGCGTGCGCGGGCGTCGGGGCGCAGCGTCGGCGCGTGGCGCCTCGGACGCGACGCCGGGGACGCAGCGCCGGGGACGACGACGCCGGAACGCGACGCCGGGGACGACGACGCCCCGGCGCGCCGTGCGCACCGGGGCGTCGAACCCGAGCCGGAACCAGCTCCGGCGCTGGTCAGTGGTGGTCGCGCCGGTCCCCGAACGTGTCGTGGGCGGCGTCCTTGACCTTCTCGCCGGCCTGCTTGACGTTGGCGCCGCCCTGCTCGGCCCGGCCCTCGGCCCTCATCGAGTCGTCGTCGCGGGCGTCGCCGATCGCCTCCTTCGTCTTGCCCTTGAGCTCCTCGGCCTTGTTCTGGATCTTGTCGTCGAGACCCATCACTCACTCCTTTGAAGACGTCGATCGGTCAGGCCCGACGGCGGTGAGCCGCCGGCAGCGGCGGGATGCCGTCCCCGGCGCCCCGTCACCCCTCCACGGCAGCACGGATCGGGGCCGTTCGCACGGTGGCCCCGGGCGACAGGCGCCCCGCCTCGCCGGCCCGCCCTCCGCCCCGCCCTCCGCCGTCGACGGCTGGAGAAGCAGGACGGAACCCGCCTGGTTTCGTCCTGCTTCTCCAGCCGTCGACGCGGGATGCGGGTGTCGGGAATGAATCGTCCGCCCCCTCGCTTGTGGCCTCATGTAAGACGACCGGTCACATTCGGTGGCCGGCTGGCCAGCCTCACAGCAAGGGGAAGCGTCATGGCACGCATCGCGGTCGGCACGGAGAACAGCACCACCATCGAGCTGCACTACGAGGACAAGGGCTCGGGCCAGCCCGTCGTCCTGATCCACGGGTTCCCGCTCGACGGGAACTCCTGGGAGGGCCAGGTCCCGGAGCTCCTCGACGCGGGCTTCCGCGTGATCACCTACGACCGGCGCGGGTTCGGCCGGTCCAGCCAGCCGTCGACCGGCTACGACTACGACACCTTCGCGGCGGACCTGAACGTCCTCATGGAGACCCTCGACCTGCGCGACGCGATCCTGGTCGGCTTCTCGATGGGCACCGGCGAGGTGGCCCGCTACCTCTCCCGGTACGGCTCCGACCGCGTGGCCAGGGTCGCGTTCCTCGCCAGCCTCGAGCCCTACCTGGCGATCACGGACGACAACCCCGACGGCGCCGCCCCGATGTCGTTCTTCGAAGACATCGCCGCGACCGTGAAGAAGGACCGGTACGCCTACTTCACGAGCTTCTACCAGGACTTCTTCAACCTCGACGAGAACCTGGGCAGCCGGATCAGCGAGGAGGCGGTGCGCAACGCCTGGAGCATCGCGGCCGGCTCGGGCCCCATCGCCTCCGCCGCCGCGCCGCTGACGTGGCCCACGGACTTCCGCGCCGACATCGAGAAGGTCGACGTGCCGGCCCTGATCCTGCACGGCACCGCCGACCGGATCCTGCCGATCGACGCCACCGGGCGCCGGTTCACGAAGGCCCTGCCGGACGCCGAGTACGTCGAGATCGAGGGCGCGCCGCACGGGCTGCTGACCACGCACACCGCCGAGGTCAACGAGGCGCTGCTCAAGTTCGTCACCCAGGCCTGACCCGCAGGACTGCAGGGCCGGGCCCGATCCGCGAGGATCGGTCCCCGGCTCGCCACCCCAGGCCCTCCGGCGGAGCGGACGCTCCGCCGGAGGGCCCGGGTGCACCCGGGCACGCCGCACGACCGCACCGCCAGCCCCGCCAGCCCCGCCAATCCCGCCAGCCCCGCCCGCCGCGGGTCACCGTCAGTCGAGGAGCACCCCATGCCCAGGCCCAGCCTCCGCGAGGCCATCGTCGAGTCCGCCACCACGCAGTTCCACCTGCACGGGTACAACGGCACCGGCGTCGCCGCGATCACCACCGCGGCGGGCGCACCGAAGGGCTCCTTCTACAACCACTTCGCGAGCAAGGAGCAGCTCGCGCTCGAGGTCGTCGACCGGTTCGCCGGCGGGATGGGCCTCGAGATGCTCGCCGACACCGCGGTGGCACCGCTGGAGCGCGTCCGCAGCCACTTCGCCTTCCTCGCCGGCGCGCTCGAGGAGCACGCGTTCCGCCGCGGGTGCCTGCTCGGCAACCTCGCGGTGGAGACCGCCGTCGACGGCCCCGAGGTGGCCGCGCGCGTCACCGGGTTCTTCGCGAGGTGGTCCTCGACGCTGGCCGGCGTGATCCGCGAGGCGCAGGCGGACGGGAGCGTGCCCGCGCACGTGGACGCCGACGTCGTCGCCGACGAGCTCATCGACCTCTACGAGGGGCGCACGATGCGCGCCCGCACCACCGCCGGCCCGGCCGGCATGCAGCACCTGCTCGACCACGCGCTGCCGCGCCTGCTCGAGCTGCCGCGCGCCTGACGACGGTCCGTCAGGCGCGCGCCCGCGGGTCGCTCAGGTACCCGGTGCGGCGCAGCACGCGCTCGGCCGGGACCGTCAGCAGCGGCGGCACGCTGCAGGCGAGCGCGACGAGCGCGCGCAGCCAGCCCCAGCGCAGGCGCACCGCGGCGACGAGGGTCACCACGACGTAGAGGACGAACGCGGCGCCGTGCAGCCGGCCGAACAGCCACACGCCCGCCTCGGTGGTCTCCGTGACGTACTTGAGGAACATCCCCACGAGCAGGCCGGCCCACGTGAACGCCTCGACGAGCGCGACGACGGCGAACAGCCGCCCCAGGGGCGTCATCGGCGGCGCGACGGGGCGCCCGGTCGCCGGGGCGGGGCCGGGCGTGCCGGAGCCGGGCGTGCCGGAGCCGGGCGTGCGGGGCGTTCCGGGCGTTCCGGTGCGGGCCTCGCCCGGCTCGGTCGAGGAGTGGGACGGGACGGTCATGCTCGGGCCTCTCGGTCGGCAGCGTCGGCGGCCGCGGGGTCGTGGTCGCCGGCGGGGCGGTCGGGGTCGGAAGGGTCGGCCGGCTCGGGCTGTACGGCGGCGAGCGCCACGGTGCGCACCCGCCGGTCCTCGACGCGGGTCACGCGCAGCTCGCGGCCGTCGTCGAGCGCGACGGCGTCGCCGGGCTCGGCGAGCCGGCCGAGGCGGGCGATGAGGTAGCCGGCCACGGTCTCGTACGGGCCGTCCTCGAGTGCGACGCCCGTGGCGTGGGCGAACTCCTCGATGGTGAGACCGGCGTCGTAGGTGCCGTCCGCGTGCGCGGGCACGGTCGGGTCGTACTCGTCGCGGATGTCGCCGACGAGCTCCTCGACCAGGTCCTCCAGCGTGACGATGCCGTCGGTGCCGCCGTACTCGTCCACCACCAGGGCCATGTGCGTGCCGCTGCGGCGCATCGCCGACATCGTGGGCAGCAGGCGGTTGGTGGTCGGCAGCGCCAGCAGCGGGCGGGCGACGTCGAGCAGCGTGGTCGCGCCGTCCCCGGCGTCGGCCGCACCGTCGGCCGCGCCGTCCCGCACGCCCTGGCCGGCGCGCCGCGGCGGCGCGAACAGGTCGCGCACGTGCACGAACCCGACGACGTCGTCGAAGTCCTCCCCCGTCACCGGGTAGCGGGAGTACGGCAGGTCGCGGGTGCGCTCGGCGGCCTCCGCGAGCGTCAGGGACGCCTCGAGGAACGCCACCTCGCCGCGCGGGCGCATCACCTCGCCGAGGGTCCGGTCCGAGGCGGCGAAGACGCCGTCGAGGATCTCGCGCTCGTCGTCGTCGAGGCCCCGGTGGGCCTGGACGATCCCGCGCAGCTCGTCCTCGCTCATCTCCTCGCTGCGGGCGCTCGGGTCGCCGCCCAGCAGGCGCACGACGGCGTCGGTGGAGCGCGACAGCAGCCACACCACCGGCCGCATGACCGTGGCGAACCGGTCCAGCGGCGGGCCGACCACGAGCGCGACCTGCGCCGCGCGCTGCAGCGCGATGCGCTTGGGCACCAGCTCACCCAGCACCAGCGACAGGTACGCGATCACCAGCGTCAGCACCACCAGCGACAGCGTCGAGGCGAGCCCGGCCGGCAGGCCGAGCCCCTCGAGCAGCGGCGCGAAGTCGGGGGCCAGGGTCGAGGCGCCGTACGCGGCGGAGAAGAACCCCGCCACGGTGACGCCGATCTGCACGGCGGCGAGGAAGCGGTTGGGGTCGCGGGCGACGGACGCCACGCGCCGGCCGCGACCACCGCGCTTGTCGAGCTCGGCGAGCTGGCCCTCGCGCAGGGACACCAGGGCGAGCTCCGTGCCGGCGAACACGCCGCCCACCAGCACGAACACGAGGACGAGGGCCGCGTTGCGCCAGGTCTCAGCGTCCACGGCGCACCACCCCCTCGCGCAGGTCCGGACAGGTCGCAAGGGTGCCGGCGCGCACGCCGGTACTGCTGCTGGGGTCCATGGTCCTTCCGTGGGGTCGCGGCGCCGGCGCGGTGCCGGCGGGGCTCGGCACGCGAGGTGCCGTCGCGAGGGTCAACGCGCGCAGGGGCCGCGGGAGTTCCCCGCGCCGCCCTGTCGGGCGCGTCACGGTCCGCGGCGCCGGGGCCCCGGTCAGGCCGGCGCGGCCGTCATCTGCACGACGACGTCGTCGACGTGCGCCCGGAACCGCGGGCACGTGGCGATGTCGTGCGACCGGCACCGCAGCGCGTGCAGGGTCATCTCCCGCGACCGCTCCATCTCGGCCATCCGCCGCTCGAGCTCGGCCACGTGCGCCTCGAGGATCTCGTGGCGGTTGCGGGCCTCGCCGTCGAGCATGACCCTGATCTGCTCCAGGCTCATCCCGGCGTCCTTGCTGCGGACGACGACGGCGACGCGCACGACGTCGTCGCGGCCGTAGCGGCGGCGCCCGGAGGCGTCGCGGGCGGGGCACAGCAGGCCCTCGTCCTCCCAGTACCGCAGCACGTGCGAGCCCAGGCCGAACCGCTCGGCCACCTCGCCCACCGACCACGTCCGCTCCCCCGTTGACTTCATGTCGACATGAAGTCACAGACTCGGCACCAGGCGCAAGACGCCGCCGCGCTGACCGGCGCACCGAATGCGCACCCACCGTGCATCGACCCCAGGAGGACCCGTGAGCACTCACCCCACCGAGACGGCCGCCACGACCGAGGCCGGCACCGGGAACGGCACGGCGACCGGGCACGGCCGGCCGCTGGACGCCGTCGTCGTCGGCGGCGGGCCGGCCGGCTTGCAGGCGGCCCTCACCCTCGGCCGCATGCACCGGTCCGTGCTGCTGCTCGACTCCGGCAGCTACCGCAACGACTGGGCCGAGCACATGCACAACGTCGTGACGCACGACGGGCGCCCGCCGGCCGAGTTCCGCGCGGCGGCGCGCAAGGACGTCGCCGCCTACGACACCGTCGAGGTGCGCGACGCCGCCGCGGTCACCGTCGCGCGGGTCGGCGGGGACGGCGGCAAGGACGGCGGGGACAGCAGCGACGGCGGGGACGGCAGCGGCGGCGGCCGCTTCCGCGTCGAGCTCGAGGACGGCACGGCGGTGACCGCGCGCACGGTGCTCCTCGCGACCGGGCTGCGCGACACCCTGCCGGACGTGCCGGGGCTCGACGAGCTGTTCGGCACGGTCGCGGCCCACTGCCCGTACTGCCACGGGCACGAGTTCTCCGGCACGCCCGTGGCCGTGCTCGGCAGCGGCCCGCACGTGGCGAAGGTCGCGTTCCTGGTCGAGCGCATCGCCTCGCGCGTCGTGGTCCTCGCCGACGGCGACGAGCTCGAGGCCGGCGTCCGCCGCGTGCTCGAGCACGCCGGCGTCGAGGTGCGGCCCGAGCCCGTGACGGGCGTGCAGCGCGACGGTGACGGCGCGCGGGTGTCGTTCGCGTCCGGGCCCGACGAGGCGGTGGGCGGGCTGTTCGTCGCGCCCACGACGGCGCAGGCGGCGCCGTTCGCCGAGCAGCTCGGGCTGACGACGCTGGCCTCCGGCTGCGTGGAGATCGACCCGTTCGGCCGCACCAGCGAGGCGGGCGTCTTCGCCGCCGGCGACATGGCCCACTCCGCGGCGCTGCCCATGCCGCAGTCCGCCGTGCTCGCGGCGGCCACGGCCGGGCTCACCGCCGCCACCGGCATCGACGCCCACCTGCTCGCGGAGGACCACCACCTGCCGACGTGACCGTCGCGACGGCGGGCGGCCCGGCGGCGGGCCCCTCGGTAGGCAACCGGTGGCGTCAGCGGGGTACGACGACGGTGGCGCCGTCGCGGTCCGCGTCGCCCGCGCCGTCGGCGTCGCCCGCGCCGTCGGGCCGGGCGC
>NZ_LWGM01000100.1 GCF_001750215.1 Isoptericola variabilis
CCAGGAGCCAGGCGCAGAGCTCGAGAGCGCTGACGACTAGCCGGGCAAGGTCCGCGCCGCGACGGACAGACCACCGGCCGGCCGCGACCGACGGACCGCCGGCCGGTCGCGACTGATAGACCGCAGGCCGGCCGCGACCGGCCGACCAGGCCCGACGCCGTGCCGGGCCCGCCGGGTTTCGCCCGCGGCACGCGGTGCGCCGACGAGCAAGGACGCCGTCGGCGGGCCACCCTGGGTCCGTGACAGCCTTCACGCCAGCGTCGTCGCACTCGGCCCAGCGTCGCCACTACCTCATGTGCCCGCCGACCTACTTCACGGTCAGCTACGAGATCAACCCCTGGATGGACCCGTCGGTCCCCGTCGACCCCGCCCGGGCGACGGCGCAGTGGGAGCGCCTGCGCGACACCCTGCGCGACCTCGGCCACCACGTCGAGGAGATCGAGCCGGAGCCGGGGCTGCCGGACATGGTCTACGCCGCCAACGGCGCCACCGTGATCGACGGCGTCGTCTACGAGGCGTGGTTTCGCTACCCGGAGCGGGCCGCCGAGGGGCCGGCGTACCTGCGGTGGTTCAGCGACCGCGGCTACGTCACCGCCAAGGCGCGGCACGTCAACGAGGGCGAGGGCGACCTGCTCACCTGCGGCTCGCGCGTGCTGGCCGGCCACGGCCCGCGCACCGACGTCGCCGCCCACGGCGAGGCGGCGCGGCTGCTCGGCCGCGAGGTGGTCAGCCTCGAGCTCGTGGACCCGAGGTTCTACCACCTGGACACCGCCCTGACCGTGCTGCGCGGCAACGACGGCGGCACGCCGGACGAGGACTGCGACGTCGCCTACCTGCCGGCTGCGTTCTCGGACGAGTCGCGCGAGGTGCTGGAGCACCTGTTCCCCGACGCGCTGATCGCCACCGACGAGGACGCCGAGGTGCTGAGCCTCAACGCGGTGTCCGACGGCCGGCACGTCGTGCTCAACCCCGCCGCCACCCGGTACGCCGCCGCACTGCGCGAGCGCGGCTACGAGCCGGTCGGCGTCGACACCTCGGAGCTGCTGCGCGGCGGCGGCGGCGCCAAGTGCTGCACGCTCGAGCTGCGCGGCGAGCCCCGGCTGCCCGCCGCGCGGCGAGACACGCCGGGTGCGGCGGTGCGGAGCGCGTAGCCTTGGGGGGCGTGAGCACCTCTGCTGCCGCCCCCGTCCCGTCCACCGGGCCCCGCCCCGCCTCGTCGGCCGCGCTCGCCGCGGCGCTGCCGGAGCTGCGCGCCCGCTACGAGGAGCTGCGGTCCCGCGGGCTGAGGCTCGACCTCACCCGCGGCAAGCCGTCGGCCGAGCAGCTCGACCTGGCCGAGCCCCTGCTGGCGCTGCCGGGCGAGGGCGTGCACACCGACGCCGACGGCACCGACGTGCGCAACTACGGCGGCCTGCTGGGGCTGCCCCAGCTGCGCCGGATGTTCGCCGAGCTGCTCGACGTGCCGGTGGACCAGCTCCTCGCGCTCGGCAACGCCTCCCTGACGCTCATGCACGACGCCATCGCCTACGCGATGCTCTGGGGCGTGCCCGGCGGCACGGAGCCGTGGTCCCGCGGCCCGGTGAAGTTCGTCTGCCCCGTGCCGGGCTACGACCGGCACTTCGCGCTGTGCGAGGCGTTCGGCATCGAGATGGTCACCGTGCCGATGACGCCGGACGGGCCCGACGCCGAGGCCGTGGCCGCCCTGGTGGCCGAGGACCCGACGGTCAAGGGCCTGTGGGCGGTGCCCACCTACGCCAACCCGGACGGCGCCGTCGTCGCCGAGGCGGTGGCGCGCCGGCTGGTGTCGATGCCGGCCGCGGCGCCCGACTTCCGCATCTTCTGGGACAACGCCTACGCCATCCACCACCTCACCGAGGACGAGGTGAAGACGGCGAACGCCATCGACCTGGCCGCCGAGGCCGGCAACCCCGACCGCGTGCTGATGTTCGCCTCGACGTCCAAGGTGTCGTTCGCGGGCGCGGGCGTGGCCTTCTTCGCCTCCTCCCCCGCCAACGTCGCGTGGTACACCGACCACCTCAAGTACCAGTCGATCGGCCCGGACAAGGTCAACCAGCTGCGGCACGCGCTGTTCTTCGGCTCCGCCGAGGGCGTGCGGGAGCACATGCGCCGCCACCGCGAGATCCTCGCGCCGAAGTTCCGCGCGGTCTCGGAGATCCTCGCCGCGCGGCTCGGCGACCAGGGCGTGGCCTCGTGGACGGAGCCGCGCGGCGGGTACTTCGTCTCGCTGGACGTGGTGCCCGGCACGGCCTCGCGCGTGGTGGAGCTGGCCAAGGGCGCGGGCATCGCGCTGACCCCGGCCGGCGCCACGTTCCCCTACGGCAAGGACCCGGACGACCGGAACATCCGCCTGGCGCCGTCGATGCCGCCGCTGGACGAGGTGCGGGTCGCGATGGACGGGGTGGCGACGTGCGTCCTCCTCGCGGCCGCGGAGGCCGCCGCCGCAGCGCAGTAAGCCGTTGTGGGTACAGAACACGCCGTGGATCTCGCAAGATCCACGGCGTGTTCTGTACCCACAACGCTGGGGGACGGGGTCAGGCGGGCTGCGCCTCCGACGTCGACGACGCCGCCGCGGCGCCCCCGTCGGCCTCGTCGCACCGCTTGGTGACCACGAGCACCGGGCACTTGGAGTGGTGCAGCACCGCCTGGCTGGTGGACCCCAGCAGCAGCCCGCGGAACCCGCCGCGCCCGCGCGAGCCGACCACGATGAGGTCGGCGGCCTGGGAGAACTCGGTGAGCAGCTCGGCACCGGTGCCGTCGAGCACCACGCGCCGGATCTTCATCCCGGGCTCGGCGGACTCGTAGCGGTCGACGATGACGTCGAGGCCCGCCTTGATGTCGGCGAGCACCTGCTCGTGGTCGATCTGCGACGGCAGCCACGCCAGGACCCCCGCGCCCGAGCCGACGGGCACGCCGGCCACGGCGACGAGCTCGGCGTCCCACACCTTCGCCTGCTGGACGGCGTGCTTGAGCGCCAGCTCGGCAGACTTCGAGCCGTCCACGCCGACGACGATCCGCCGCACCGGCCGCACGGCGTCGCCGTCGCGGCGCGCCTCGTCGTCGCCTGCGGCCCGCGGGCGGTACGGCACGACGACGGTGGGGCACGCCGCGTGCGCCGGCAGGGCGGAGGACACCGTGCCGAGCAGGCGCTCGGTGAACCCGCCCTTGCCGCGCGTGCCGACGACCACCAGGCCGTGGTCCTGGGACAGCTCGACCAGCACGCCCGCCGCGTCCCCGGTGGCCACCGACGCCGTCACGGGCACGCCGCTGCCGGCCACCCGTGCCTGCGCCTCCGCCAGCACGGCCTTGGCGCCCTCCTGGATCGCGGTGTCGTCGAGGGCGGCGTAGCCGCCGTCGAGGGACGCGGCGGTGAACGACGGCAGCGAGTAGCTGCACACCATGTGGAGGGACCAGCCGACCCGGCTGGCGTAGGCCGTGGCCCAGTCGAGGGCGTGCAGGCTGGGTGCGGAACCGTCCACACCCACCAGGACGATCTGCGGTCGGGTCATCTCGCGCCTCCGTTCCGTGCTCCGGGGCTCCGTCGCCCCGGCGGTCTTCGCGTGTTCAAGCCTAGCGATGCTTGAGGCAAAGGACACCAGGAAGGCGCAAAAGTCGCAGCGCCGGCCGGGGGAAAACGCTCCGTCGGCCGCTCCGACCGGCGCACCCGTCGGGGCGTCCGCCAGCCCCGTCCGTGCGCGCGACCCATCCCGGGTACGACGACGCCCCGGCGCGCAGGGGGCTCGCCGGGGCGTCGTCAGCTCAGGTCAGGAGACCCGGAGGTACACCGGGTTCGACTGCCAGATGGGGTTGAGGTCGACCTTCCAGCCCTGCGGGCGGGAGGCCTCGACCTGCTTGCCGTTGCCGGCGTAGATGGAGATGTGACCCGGCGACCACAGCAGGTCGCCCGGACGCGCCTCGGAGGCCGAGATGCGCGTGGTGCGCGGCGAGTCGAGGATCGCGCGCGACTGGTGCGGCAGGTCGATGCCGAGCTGGGCGTACACGTACGCGACCAGGCCGGAGCAGTCGAAGCCGCTGGGCGACGAGCCGCCGACGACGTACTTGACGCCGATGTAGCGCATCGCGATGTCCACGGCGGCCGAGGTCGAGGTGGACTTGGTGGAGGCGGCCTTGGTGGAGGCCGACTCGGTCGACACGGCCTTGGCCGTGGTGCGCTCGGCGCTGCGCGAGGTGGCAGCGGCGCGCTCGGTCGAGGCGGCCTCGGCCGTCTCGACCTTCTTCTCGACGACCTTGGGCTTCGGCGCCGGGGCGGGCGTGACACCGACCGAGGCGACGCCGTCGGCGGTCACGGCCTCGACGGAGACCTGGGCGTCGGAGGCGACGGTCACGACGGGCGCCGCGGCGAGAGCCTCGCGCGCCTGGTCGGACAGCGTGTTGAGGTCGACCGAGCTCAGCTTGGTCGCCTCGTTCTGGACGGGAGCGGCCTGGGCCGTGCTGGCCGCCCCGAACGTCGAGACAAGGATGCCGCCGGCGGTGGCCGCGACGGCGGCCCGGCGGCCGACGCCGGTCGAGGCGACGCTCTGAGCGAGGTCGGACAGCGGCGTCAGGGGGCGACGCGCGGCGCGGTGCCGCGCGCTCGTGGTACGTGCGCTCACGGGTTCCCTCTCCGGTCGCCTACGAGGTGAGCTGTCGGGTTCGGATGGGAGAAAGCACCCGGCCGTCAGGGCCGCTCGCGCGTCCCGTCGGGCTTCACCCCGAGGACACCGTCACCGGTGCCCGAAAGTGGGTCCCCCGCCCCTGTCATGCGGTCTGTCCGTGGTCCTCGGTCGGTGACAGGGCTCGGCGTCCGACCGGGGCCCTGGCAGGAGACGTCCCGCCAGGTAGTTGAAACGGTACTGGACCGGCGTCCGAATGTCACGTTTGGGTCACGACGCATGCACAAGGCCCCGTCACCGCAGGTGACGGGGCCTTTGCGAGGTGCTCTCGGCGCGTCGTCAGGCCGCCGGGCGGCCTGTGGGACGCGTCACGCGGGGCGGTCAGCCCACGCGGACGAAGGTGGGGTTCGACTGCCAGATCGAGCGGAACTGGATGGTCTTGCCCGGGCGCGGGGCGTCGATCTGCATGCCGTCGCCGGCGTAGATCGAGATGTGGCCCGGCGACCAGATGAGGTCGCCCGCCTGCGCCTGCGAGCGGGAGACCACGGTGCCGGAGTCGCGCTGCCCGGTCGAGCTGCGCGGCAGGTTGATGCCGGCCTGCGCGAAGACGTACTGCACGAAGCCGGAGCAGTCGAAGCCGGCCGGGGTCGAGCCGCCCCAGACGTAGGGGACGCCCACGTAGCGGGAGGCGATCGAGATGATCGACGAGCCGTTGGCCGAGGCCGGGACGCTCGCCTCGGCGGGCGCGGCGGACTCGGTCGAGGCCTCGGAGGACGAGGAGGAGCTCGTCGACTCCGCGCGCTCGGACGTCGAGGTGCGCTCGGCGGTGCGGGAGGGGGCCGACGCCGCGCGGACGACGGGCTCCGGCTCCGGCTCGGGCTCCGGGGCGGGGGTGACCTCGACGGCGACGGCGCCCTCGGTGGTCACGGTCTCGACGGAGACCTGCGCGTCCTTGGCGACGGTGACGACGGGCGCAGCGGACAGGGCCTCGCGGGCCTGCTCGGTCAGCGCGCTGAGGTCGACGGTGCTGAGCTTCGCGTCGCTGTGGGCCGGCGCCGCCTGGGCGGCGGTGGCGCCGCCGAAGGTCGAGACCAGCAGACCACCCGCCGTGGCGACCACGGCAGCCCGGCGACCGGCGCCGTTGCCGACGGTCTGCGCGAGCTCGGTGAGGGGGGTCACGGGACGACGCGCGGCGCGGTGCCGGGCGCTGTTCGTGCGTGCGCTCACGTGTGTACCTCTCCGTGGTCGCCTACGAGGTGAGCTGTCGGGTTCGGGTGGGAGAAAGCACCCGGCCGTCGGGGCCGCTCGCGCGTCCCGTCGGGCTTCACCCCAAGGACACCGTCTCCGGTGCCCGCGATTGGGTCCCCCGCCCCTGCCTACGGATTTCCGTCGAGCTCGACCGGTGACAGGGTTCGGCGTCCGGCCAAGCGCCCCCGGGACCACCCGGGTGCGAGGAGGACGGTACCGGACCGGACGGGTCGATGTCACGCTCCGGTCACGACGGCCACCCGCGCGCCGGGCCCGGTCCGGCGCGAACCGGCCGGTCAGGGGCTCAGCGGGCGGCGACGAAGAGGTGCCGGGCGAGGTCCTCGGGCAGGTCGAGAACGGTCTCGGCGCCGTCGACGGACACCGTGTACGTGCCCGTGACGTGGCTCGCGTCGACCAGCGCGCCGGGCACCAGGCCGGCGTCGGCGAGGCGCGCCAGCAGCTCGACGTCGGTCTGCAGCGGCTCGG
Organism: Isoptericola variabilis; assembly: GCF_001750215.1. Lineage (GTDB taxonomy): Bacteria > Actinomycetota > Actinomycetes > Actinomycetales > Cellulomonadaceae > Puerhibacterium > Puerhibacterium variabilis_A. The sequence goes on from NZ_LWGM01000100.1 coordinate 6,366, forward strand.
CGATGCGCTGCAGCACCACCTGGGCGGGCTTGCCGGCGTCGCCGCGCAGCGCGGCGGCCCGGAACAGCGCCGGCAGGGACTGCACGCCCTCGAGGTAGCGGACCTCCTCGTAGTCCTCCCCCAGCTCGGACAGGCCCGGGATCGGGTTGCCGTAGGGGTCGGAGTGCGGGTGGTCGAGCAGGGTGACGAGACGCTTCTCCACGAGGTCGCTCATCACGTGCTCCCAGCGGCACGCCTCGGTGTGCACCTGCTCCCAGTCGAGCTTGATGACGTCGGTGAGCAGGCGCTCGGCCAGGCGGTGCTTGCGCATCACGCGGCGCGCCTTGTCGTGGCCGAGGTCCGTCAGCTCGAGGTGGCGGTCACCGGTCACGACGACGAGGCCGTCGCGCTCCATGCGCGCCACCGTCTGCGACACCGTCGGCCCCGAGTGCCCCAGCCGCTCGGCGATCCGGGCGCGCAGCGGGGTGATGCCCTCCTCGACGAGCTCGTAGATCGTCTTGAGGTACATCTCGGTGGTGTCGATCAGGTCGGTCACGACCTCTCCTTCCGATCGCAGCGGTCCGGGAGGCGGGCGCCGGGCGGGCGCGCTCTCCGGCGGCCCTAGTCTATTCGCACGTCCAGCCTGGATCCGGGAGCCCGAAAACCATGACGCTGACCATCCCCGACGCCCTGCTGCCCGCCGACGGCCGGTTCGGCTCCGGCCCGTCGAAGGTGCGCCCCGAGCAGGTGTCGGCCCTCGCCGCGGCCGGCGCGTCGGTGCTGGGCACCTCGCACCGCCAGCCGCCGGTCAAGGACCTGGTCCGCCGCGTGCGCACGGGCCTGGCGGAGCTGTTCGCCCTGCCCGACGGCTACGAGGTGGTGCTCGGCAACGGCGGCTCGACGGCGTTCTGGGACGTCGCGACCGCGAGCCTGGTGCGCCGCCGCGCGCAGCACGCGTCGTTCGGCGAGTTCGGCGCGAAGTTCGCCGCGGCGACCCGCCGCGCGCCGTTCCTCGCCGACCCGCAGGTGCTCACCGCCGAGCCCGGGTCGGTGGCGCTGCTCGAGCCGGCCGACGACGTGGACGTGCACGCGACGCCGCACAACGAGACGTCCACCGGCGCGATGGTCCCGGTGCGCCGCCCCGCGGGCTCGCGCGACCGCGGCGCGCTCGTGCTCGTGGACGCCACCTCCGGCGCGGGCGCCCTGCCGGTCGACCTGGCCGAGACCGACGTCTACTACTTCGCGCCGCAGAAGGTGTTCGCCGCCGACGGCGGGCTGTGGCTGGCGATCGCCTCGCCGGCGGCGGTCGAGCGCGCGGCCGACGTCGAGGCCGGCGCCGCCGCCGAGGGCCGGTGGGTGCCGGAGTTCCTGTCGTTCACGACGGCGCTGACGAACTCCCGCGCCGACCAGACGCTCAACACCCCCGCCGTCGCCACGCTCGTCATGCTGGCCGACCAGGTGGAGTGGCTGCTCGCCCAGGGCGGCCTGGCGTGGTCCGCCGCCCGCAGCGCCGAGTCCGCGGCCGCGCTGTACGGCTGGGCCGAGGCGCGCGACTGGGCGACGCCGTTCGTCGCCGACCCGGCGTACCGCTCCACCGTGGTGGGCACGGTCGACCTCGACGAGGCGATCGACGCCGCGGCGGTCACCGCGGTGCTGCGCGAGCACGGCGTGCTCGACGTCTTCCCCTACCGCAAGCTCGGCCGCAACCAGCTGCGCGTGGGCATGTTCCCCGCCGTCGCCCCCGACGACGTGCGCGCGCTGACGGCGTGCGTGGACTACGTCGTCGAGCGCCTCTGACGCCCCGCCCGGCGCACGACGCCGGCACGGCCGCACCTGGCGCGGCCGTGCCGGCGTCGTCGGAGCACCGACGGGCCGTCAGAGCACCAGCAGCGAGAAGCTCCCGCGCCCGTAGCCGGACACCTCGACGTCGAGGTCGGTGCGCCGCACGTAGGCCAGCGCCCACGAGGCGACGTCCGCGGGCAGCGGCGTGCCCGGGGCGTGCACGGTGTCGAGCTTCAGGTGCGGGGCGCCGTCGGCGTTGAACAGCGAGGCGATGACGTTGAGCACCTCCGCGGCGTTCTCCGCCAGCGTGGGCGGCAGCACGCCGTCCGCGGCGGCCTCGGCCGACGCGTGGGCCGGCACCAGGCCGATGGCGGCACCGACGTGCGCGGCGAGCGGCAGGTCCAGCAGCACCACGGCCTGCAGCGCCCGCGTGCGGTCCACGTACGTGCCCACGAGCGCCCCGGCGGCGGGGTCGACCATCGCGCCGCCGGTCTGCACCTCGACGTCCCGGCCCAGCAGCCCCTCGACGAGGTCGCGGACCTCCTTGGCGTTCGGCAGCGGCGTCGCGTCGCTCATGCCAGCACCGGCTCGATCGCGGCGCGGAACGCCTCGGGCGTGAACGGCTTGGCGATGAGGAACAGCGCGCCGGCCGCCTCGGCGGCCTCGCGCATCTCGGCCGACCCCTCGGAGGTGATGAAGCCGAACGGCGTGCCGAAGCCCTCCTGCCGCAGGCGCTGCAGCAGCTCGATGCCGGTGAGGTTCGGCATGTTCCAGTCGGACAGCACGACGTCGGGCTCGTCCTGGCGGACCGCCTCGAGCGCCTCGGCGCCGTCGGCGGCCTCGCGGACCTCCCAGTCGTAGCCGGCCTGCCGCAGCGTGCGGATCACGATCTGCCGCATCACGCGGCTGTCGTCGGCGACCAGTGCGCGGATCATCGCGGGGTGCTCCCTTCGGGGTGGGGGGTGGCGGTGGGGTCCTGCGGGCCGGCGCCGGGCCGGGCGTGCACGACGACGACCAGCGGCCGGCCGCGCCACGCCAGGCGCAGCTCGGCCTCCGACGGCGCGTCGGCGGACCCGGCGGGCGGGGCGTCGGCCACCTGCGGCAGGCCGAGCGTGCCGCCGTCGGGCAGCAGGGACTTGAGGTTGCCGCCGACCACGTTGGCGATCTCGCCGAACGCGTCGACGAGGTCCTCGTGGTCGACGGGGGCGTCCGGGTCGAGGCGGAGCATCGCCCGGGCCAGGTCGCGGGCGGTCTCCTGCTCGGTGAGGAGCACGGCGCGGCCGGACCACGGCCCGTGCACGTCGACCCACGCGGCGAGCGGCTCGGCGGGCGCGGGGACGTTCCCGTCCCACGGCGCCAGGGTGGTCTCCTCGCCGTCGACCATCGCCACGAACACGTCGTGGGCCACGGCCATCACCTGGTCGGCGCCGATCACCGCGGGGGCGCTCACGCCGCACCGTCCAGGGGCAGCAGGCCGAGGAGGGCGAGCTTGTCGCGCACCGCGTCGGGCGTGAACGGCTTGATGAGGTACTCGTGCGCCCCGGCGGCCAGGGCGCGCACGATCTGGGACTGCTCCGACTCGGTGGTGACCATCATCAGCGTCATGGAGCGCCACTCGGGGCGCTCGCGCACCGTCGAGACGAACGTCAGGCCGTCCATCACGGGCATGTTCCAGTCGACGCACGCCAGGTCGGCCTGCAGGCCGCCGTCGAGGAGGTCGAGCGCGGCGCGGCCGTGCTCGGCCTCGTACGGCTCGAACCCGAGCGGGCGCAAGGTGCTCGCGACGATGCGGCGCATCGTCCTCGAGTCGTCGATGACCAGGGCTCTCACAGCGGGGCTCCTCGGGACGGGACGGGCGCGCCGGCCAGGCGCGCGGGGGTGGACGGGACGGCGAGCCGGGCGAACCGCGAGACCGGCGAGGACGACGCTCCGACGGGCGTCGGCGCGGCCGCGGGCGCGGGCGCGGGTGCCGCCGGCGCCGCGAGCGTGTAGACCGAGCCGCGGCCGGCAGGCACGCGCTGCCAGGCGTCGTCGACGCCGATGGTGGTCTCGGCGGCGCCGAGCACCAGCACGCCGCCGGGGGCCATGACCTGCCGCACCCGGCGCAGGATGGCCTGCTTGGTGGGCAGGTCGAAGTAGATGAGCACGTTGCGCAGCAGCACCAGGTCGAACGGCCCGGGCGGCGCCGGCTCGAGCAGGTTGTGCTGCCGGAACGTCACGACGCGGCGCAGGGCCGGCGCGACCTGCCACTGCGCGCCCGCGCGCACCATGTGCCGCACGATCATCGGCGCGGGCAGGCCGCGGTTGACCTCGAGCTGGGAGTACGTGCCCGAGCCGGCCTGCTCGAGGATCCGCGCCGACAGGTCGGTCGCCAGGATCTCGATCGACGCGCCCGGCGGCAGGGACTCGGCCGCGACCATGGCCACCGAGTACGGCTCCTGCCCGCTGGAGCAGGCGGCCGACCACACGCGCACCCGCGCGGCGGGGCCGCGCCGGCGCAGCACGTCGGGCAGCACCTGGGTGCGCAGGGCCTCGAACGGGGTCTGGTCGCGGAACCAGGACGTCTCGTGGGTCGCGAGGGCCTCGACGACCCGCACCAGGTCCGCCTCGCGGTTCGCCGTGCGCACCTCGCGCACGAACGCGTCGACGCCGGCGCAGCCGCGCTCGCGTGCCAGCGGCAGCAGGCGGCTCTCGACGAGGTACTCCTTGCCGGCCTCGAGCCGGATGGCGCTGCGGCGGCGCACGAGGTCCGCCACGAACGCGAAGGTGTCGGGAGCGAGGCTCATGCGCGCCTCCCCTCGGCCATGGCCGGTACCGCCCCGGCCGGCACCGCTCCCGCGGCCTTCGACGCCGCCGCGAGCACCTGCTCGACCGCGGGCGCCACCTCGGGCAGCGGCAGGATGCGGTGGGCGAGGCCCGCCTGCGCCACGGCGCCGGGCATGCCCCACACCACCGACGTCGGCTCGTCCTGCACGACGACGGTGCCGCCGGCCTCCACGAGGCGGCGGGCGCCGGTGCGCCCGTCGGCGCCCATGCCCGTGAGCACGACGCCGAGCAGGTGCCCGCCGTAGGCCTCGACGGCCGAGGCGAACAGCACGTCCACGGACGGGCGGCAGTAGTTCACCGGCGGCCCGTCGTCGAGGGCGGTGACCATCCGGGTGCCGTCGCGCCGCACCACCAGGTGATGGTCGCCGGGCGCGACGTACACCGTGCCGGGGAGCAGCTCCTCGCCGCCGGCGGCCTCCACGACCCGGGCGGGGCCGGTGCGGTCGAGGCGGGTGGCGAGCTGCCGGGTGAACACCGGGGGCATGTGCTGCACCACGAGCACGGGCACGGGCGGCGGCGCGGTGAGCGCGCCGAGCATGCGCGACAGGGCCTCCGGCCCGCCGGTCGAGGACCCGAGCACGACGGCGCGCACGGGGTGCGGCGCGGGCGCGGGCCTCGGCGCG
>NZ_LWGM01000101.1 GCF_001750215.1 Isoptericola variabilis
GGACGCGCGGCGCGGCGGGCGGACCTGGGCGGACTTCCTCGCCGCGGACGCCGCGGCGGCGGCGACGCCGACGGCGGCCGCGCCGGCTGGGGAACCGGCCGCCGCGCCGGCACCCGTCACCGAGAGCTGACCGCGCCGGGACCTGCCCGCGCCGAGACCTGAGTTGTGGCCGCCTCGGAGCGCTCTGGAGCGGCCACAACTCAGGTCTCGGCGCGCCACGGCACGCGCGCGGACGTCACGGCACGCGCCCGAACGTCACGGCACGCGCGCGGTCCACTCCGGGTCGGCGTACTTGGTGTCGGCCAGCTCCTGCGCCTCGGCGCGGGTGGCGTCGTCGAGCGTGACGCGCGCCAGCCCGTACGACCGCTCGAACTCGGCCACGAGCGCGTCGATGATCTCCTCGCGCGCCATGCCGGTCTGCGAGCGCAGCGGGTCCACCCGCTTGACCGCGCTCTTGGTGCCCTTGTCGGACATCTTCTCGCGGCCGATGCGCAGCACCTCGAGCATCTTCTGGGCGTCGATGTCGTAGCTCATGGTCACGTGGTGCAGCACGGCGCCGGCGGCCAGCCGCTTCTGCGCGGCCCCGCCGATCTTGCCCTGCGGCGAGGCGATGTCGTTGAGCGGGGCGTACGTGGCGTCGATGCCGAGCGTGCGCAGGGCGCGCAGCACCCACTGGTCGAGGAACTCGTAGGACGCGGCGAAGCTCTGCCCGGCCACCAGGGTGTCGGGCACGTACAGCGAGTAGGTGATGGCGTTGCCCGGCTCGACGAACATCGCGCCGCCGCCGGTGATGCGCCGCACCACCTCCAGGCCGTGCCGGTCGGCGGCGTCGCGGTCCACCTCGTTGCGCAGCGACTGGAACGACCCGATGATCACCGACCCGGCCGCCCAGTCCCAGAACCGCAGCGTCGGGCGGCGGCGACCCTCGGCCACCTGGCGGGCGAGCACCTCGTCGAGCGCCATCTGCATCCGCGGGCCCTGGTAGCCGGCGTCGAGCAGCTCGAAGGTGTGGTCCTCCCAGGTGGAGGCCCGCCCGACGGCGCGCATGACGGCGAGCGTGACGTCGCGCGGCGCGAACCCGATGAGCGCGGCGCCGTCGGCGGCCTTCTCGAGATCTTGGGTCAGGGTGTCGAAGGGGACGTCGACGGCGGCGCCCTCCAGCACGGCGGTCAGGCGCGGCAGGGCGTCGTCGGGCTCGAGGAAGAAGTCCCCGGACAGCACGACGTCGCGCAGCCGCGCCGGGCCGCCCCGCACCTCGCCGTCGTTGTCGAGACCGGCGTCCACGACGACGAGCTTGCCGCCGGGGACCTTGCGCTCACCGTGCACGCGTTCCACCCGAGCACTGTGCACCACCGCCCACGCCGGGGCCCAGCGGACGGGGGCGTGACGTCCGACGCACGGCGGGCGACGCCCCGGCGTTCGTGGGAGCGTTCGGGTCTCAGCGGTACGACGGCGAGCTTGACGGGGAGGCCAGGTGGACGAGACGACGGAGCGGCTCCGGGTGCTCGCGACGGCGGTGGAGATCGCGACGCGGGGCGAGTACCGGCCGATCGAGCAGACCACCGTGGTGATCGACGCGGCGCTGGGCGGCGAGGCGCCTGAGCGCATCCTGGCGAACGTCCAGCACGACCAGGGTGCGAAGACGGTCAGCGGCGAGCTGCTGGTCGTCGGCAGCGCCCTGGTGGTGCACGTGCGGGTGGCGGGGATGCACGGGGCCGGCGCGGCACCGGCGCGCGACGGCGAGATCGACGCCGTGGCCGTGCCGCGCTCGGCGCTGCGGTCGGTGGCGCTGCAGGTGCCCGACCACGACGTCGACGACCCGGCCGGGCTGCCGGGCGCCCTGGACATCGAGCTGCGGTACGAGGCGATCCCGGGTCCGCTCCTGTTCACCCTGGGCTACCTGGGCCAGGCCGAGCGGCAGGAGCTCGTCGCGGCGTTCACCGCGGACCTGCGCGCCTGACCGCTGGCCGCTGCGCGCCTCACCATCGAGCGCTGACCCGTGCGCGCCTGACCGCTGCTCCGGGCACCCGGCCGAGACGCCCCCGGGGCCACCGGGCTACGGTGAAGGAGTGACTCTGCGAGAGCGTCACAACGTGACGCTGTCCGGCGCTCCTGACGGCCGGCCGGTGGTGCTCGCCCACGGGTTCGGCTGCGACCAGACCATGTGGCGCCTCGTCGCGCCGCAGCTGGCGGCCGACCACCGGGTGGTCCTGTTCGACCACGCCGGCGCGGGCGGCGCCGACCCGGCCACCTACGACCCGCAGCGGCACGCCACTCTCGACGGCTACGTGCGCGACGTCGTCGACCTGCTCGACGAGCTCGCGCTCGGCCCCGTGGTCTTCGTCGGGCACTCGGTGAGCGCGACGATCGGCATGCTCGCCGCCGCCCGACGCCCCGACCTGTTCTCCCGGCTGGTGCTGCTGGGCCCCAACCCGCGGTACATCGACGAGGACGGGTACCGCGGGGGCTTCACCGCCATGGAGATCGACGAGCTGCTGCGCACCATGGAGATCAACTACCTCGGCTGGTCGGCCCTCATGGCGCCGGTGATCATGGGCAACCGCGACCGCCCCGAGCTCGGCGAGGAGCTCACCGAGCAGTTCTGCCGCATGGACCCCGACGTCGCGCTGCGGTTCGCCCGCGCCACCTTCCTGGCCGACAACCGCGCGGACCTCAAGGACGTGCCCACGCCGTGCCTCGTGGTGCAGTGCCGCGAGGACGTCGTCGCGCCGCCCGAGGTGGGCCGGTACGTGCACGAGCACCTGCCGGTCTCGCACTTCAGGCTCATCGACGCCGTCGGCCACTGCCCGCACCTGAGCGCCCCCGACGCCGTCGTCGCCGCCGTGCACGACTACCTGCGCGACCCCGTGCCGGAGCACGTCCCCGCATGACCCCCGCCGGCCGCGCGCGCTCCTGGGCCCACAGCCCGGTGGCGTTGCTGCGCCTCGACGTCGACGGGCGCATCCTCGAGGCCAACGACACCTTCCGGGCGTGGGCGAACGGGGAGCGCACGGCGGGCGCGGGGTCCCTGCGCCCCGGGGCGGCGACGCAGGACGCGGCGGCGCCCGTGGACGCCGCCGCCACCCCGCACGCCGACGCCGGTGCGCGCCTGCGGCCCGACGTGCGCGGCCGGCGGCTGAGCGACCTGCTCACCGCGGGCGGGCGGCTGTACTGGGAGACGCACATGGCGCCGCTGCTGGCCCTGCAGGGGCGGGTGGACGACGTCGCGGTGGAGCTGCGCACGCCCGGGGCGCCGCTGCCGGTGCTGCTGTCGGCGGTGGTGCAGGCCGAGGCGCAGGAGCCGGTGGTCGACGTCGCCCTGTTCGCCGCGGGCAAGCGGGCCCGGTTCGAGCGGGAGCTCGTCGCCGCGCGCGAGACGGCGGAGCACGCCGCCGCCCGGCTGCAGTGGGTGCAGGAGGCGACGGCAGAGCTGTCCCACGCCACGGGCGTGCGGGAGGCGGCCGACGCGCTGGTGCGCGCCGTCGAGCGGCACCCGGCCGTGGCAGCGGCCGAGCTGCGCGACGACAGGGAGGACGACGGCGTGGCCGGCGCCGGGCGCCGCGTCGTCGTGCCGGTCGCCGGCAGCCTCCACGACTTCGGCGCGCTGGTCGTCACGGCGCACGGGCGGCCCGGCGACGCGCCGGTCGACGCGGACGCGCTGGCCACCATCGCCCAGCAGGGTGCGGTGGCCCTGGGGCGCGCGCTGCTGCACGAGCGGAGCGCGTCCGTGGCCCACGAGCTGCAGCACGCCATGCTCACCGAGGACCTGCCGCGCGGCGCCGGCCTGGCGGTCGACGCCGAGTACCGGCCCGCCGGCAGCGGGCTCGAGGTGGGCGGCGACTGGTACGACGCGTTCGGGCTCGACGACCTGACCGTGGCCCTGGCGGTCGGCGACGTCGTCGGGCACGGGCTGCGCGCCGCCACCGCGATGGGCCAGCTGCGCACCGCGACCCAGGCGCTCGCGGCCCCGGGGATCGGCCCGGGTGCCACGCTGGGGCTCGTCGACCAGTTCGTGCGGCGGCGCGGCGTGGGGTTCGCCGCGACGCTCGTGTACGCCGAGCTGGACACCTCGACCGGGGCGCTGGCCTACGCCTGCGCGGGGCACCTGCCGCCACTGCTGGTGCGGCGCGACGGGCGGGTCGGGTATCTCTGGGACGGGAGGTCCGCGCCGCTGGGCGTGCCGACGCTGCGCGGCCCGCGCGCCGAGGGCGTGGTGCGGCTGCTGCCCGGCGACACGGTGCTGCTGTACACCGACGGCCTGATCGAGCGCCGGGACCGGCCGCTGCCGGAGGGCATGGACCAGCTCGCGCGGGTGGCCGCCGAGCGGGCGCCCGGCGACGGCGGTGCGCTGCTGGCGCGGCTCGTGGACGCCCGGGCCGACCAGCGCGACGACGCGTGCGTGCTGCACGTGGCCTGGCACGGGCCGCAGCCGCTGTCGGCCGCGCCGCTGGCGGGCACCGCGGCGATGGGGGCCGCCGCGGCGGCGACGGTGGTGCTCGACGCGGTCGCGAGGGGGCGTGCGGGTCTAGGCTCCTGAGCATGGCTGCATCTGACCTGACCATCGGCTATGCCGCGATGCTCGAGCAGTTCCACCCCACCGACGTGGTCGAGTATTCGGCCTACGCCGAGGAGAACGGCTTCTCCGGCGTCATGGCGGCCGACCACTTCCAGCCCTGGGTGCCGCAGCAGGGCCAGGCCGCGTTCGTCTGGAACGTGCTGACCGCGCTCGGCGAGCGCACCCGCGGCGACCTCGGCCCGGGCGTCACCTGCCCGTCCTTTCGCTTCCACCCCGCGACGGTGGCGCAGGCCTCGGCCACGCTGGCCGCGATGTACCCGGGCCGGCACTGGCTGGGCCTGGGCTCGGGCGAGGCGCTCAACGAGCACGTCACCGCCGGTTACTGGCCCGAGGCGCCCGAGCGCATCAACCGGATGTTCGAGGCCATCGACGTCATCAAGAAGCTCTTCCAGTCCGGCCTCGACGGCAAGGACGTCAAGCACTCGGGGCAGTTCTTCAAGCTCGAGTCCACCCGCCTGTGGACGATGCCGGAGCAGGCGCCGGAGATCCTGGTGGCCACCGCCGGCCCGGTCACCGCCAAGCGCGCCGGCAAGCACGCCGACGGCCTCATCACCGTGGGCGCGCCGCTGGAGAAGATCGAGATGCTCTTCGGCAAGTTCGACGAGGGCGTGCGCGAGTCCGGCCGCGACCCCGAGGGCATGCCCAAGGTGCTGCAGGTGCACATGTCGTGGGCCGAGACCGACGAGCAGGCCCTCGAGAACGCGATGACCGAGTGGCCCAACGGCGGCATGAAATTCCCCAAGGCCGACATCCGCTCGCCGCACGACTTCGCGCAGATGGCCAAGCTGGTGCGCCCGGAGGACTTCGAGGGCCGCATGGTCATCTCGGCCGACCCCGACAAGCACCGCGAGGCCATCCAGAAGTACGTGGACCTCGGCTTCGACCGCATCTACCTGCACAACGTGGGACGGAACCAGCGGGAGTGGATCGAGGTCTTCGGCCGCGAGGTGCTGCCGAAGCTCGCCCGGTGAGCGGGTCGTTCCTGGCCGACGGTGGATCGCCGGCCGGCGATCCGCTCGGTGGCGGTGGGTTGGCCGACGGCGGTTCGCTGGGCGACGGCGGTGGGTTGGCCGACGGCGGTTCGCCGGCCGACGGCGGTTCGCTCGGCGGCGGCGGGCTGGCCGACGGCGGCGCGGCCGCCGTGGGCACGTGGCTGTCGGTGTGGGCGCCGGCGGCGTTCCCCGAGGTGCGGCCGGGCGACGACCTGGCCGCCCTCGTGGGCGACGCCGTCACCCCGGCCGGCCTGGCCGAGGGGGACGTCGTCGTGGTCACCTCCAAGGTGGTCTCCAAGGCCGAGGGTCGGGTCGTGGCCGCTGCCGACCGCGAAAAGGCCATCACCGACGAGACCGTCCGCGTGGTGGCCCAGCGCGAGCGGCCGGGGCTGCCGCCGCTGCGGATCGTGGAGAACAGGCTCGGCCTGGTGATGGCCGCCGCCGGGGTGGACGCGTCCAACACGCCCGAGGGCACGGTGCTGCTCTTGCCGGAGGACCCGGACGCCTCCGCCCGCGCCCTGCGCGCGGCGCTGCGTGACCGGTTCAGGCTGGACCGGCTCGGGGTGGTGGTGACCGACACCGCCGGGCGTGCCTGGCGCGACGGGCTCGTGGACATCGCGATCGGCGCCGCCGGCGTGCAGGTGGTCGACGACCTGCGCGGCGGCGTCGACGCCCACGGCCGGCCCCTGAATGTCACCGTGACGGCCGTGGTCGACGAGATCGCCTCGGCCTCTGAGCTGGTGCGCGCCAAGGCCGCCGGGCGGCCGGTCGCAGTGGTGCGCGGGCTGGACCGGTTCGTGCTCGCGGGGGCGGGGCCCGACGGCGACGGGCCGGGCGCCCGCGTGCTGGTGCGGCCCAGCGCCGACGACCTGTTCCGGGAGGGCAGTGCGGAGGCGTACGCGCGCGGGTATGCCGACGGGCGGTCGGTGGAGCTCACGTGAGCTAAGCATCCACGTACTCCCTGCCATCGAAACTTCACCCCGTGGAACGGGCGAACTTCGTTGACACATACCGATGTACACCCACGTGGGATCTATCGATACGCTTCTTCACTGTGCTCTTGTCGTCGCATCGAGTGTCGCAATCTTTGGGATACTGGTCGACGTTCTTCCGCGTAAGTGGTTCTTCGCCGACATCCCAGAGCGGCGCCCACGCGCACGACTGACCTCCCTGGCGCGATGGGGCAGACTTTTTCGGCGAGTTGTAGAGCGTGATCTGACGCCGGAGCAGCTGAGTCGGATACTCAGTTGGGTGGGCGCGACACTGACGGTGGGAGCGCTGGCAATAGAGTCATACACAATCGGGCAACTGAAACTACTGCTCGCGCTGCACGTGGTCGCCGGTGTGGTAGTGCTAGCGATTGCAGCCGGCATCAGTGCGAAACTGCGACGCGCGCAGCGAGGATGGGTAGCGAGTCTCGTGGTGGTGGCGGTCCTAGCGGCGGTATACGGCCTGGTGTTGTTCTGCGTAGCGAACTCTGTAGCTGCGACGGTCTCAGCCACGACTGGCCGATAGCGCGGCGAGGCAGAAGGGTCGGTGGAATTAGTGACTTCCGGGCGGTAGGGGAAGAGATCTAGCTGTGATGGACGGTGCGCCCGCGTGCTGATGCTGCCAGGCGCCGACGACCTGTTCCGCAGGGGCAGCGCCGAGGCGTGTGCGCGGGGGTATGCCGATGGCCGGTCGTCGGCGTCTCAGGAGGCGGACGGCTCCGTACACAGGGGCGTTCGGCTCGGATGAGTTGTTGGAGGTCCTGCGTGGGGCGCTCGGTGTCGGCGCAGGTCAGAAGAAAGTGAGGCTGACCTGCGCTGACGCAGGTTTGCCTACGCTTGCTGGCGGCGCGTCAGAATGCGGTCTTCACTGGTGCCATGAGCAACGGTGAGCTTCTCCAGAACGGCACCGTGCGGTCCGTCCAGGATGGCGCGCAGGGCTCCGCCACGGCGGCGGACGAGGGCCGTCCGGAGAGCCTGGCGCAACGGCTCAACTGGCTGCGCGCCGGCGTGCTCGGCGCCAACGACGGCATCGTCTCCGTAGCCGCCGTGGTGGTCGGCGTCGCGGGCGCGACGACGGCGCACGCGGCGCTGCTGACCGCCGGCCTCGCCGCGCTGGTCGGCGGTGCGATCTCGATGGCGCTGGGGGAGTACGTCTCGGTCTCCAGCCAGCGCGACGCCGAGAAGGCGCACATCGACCGTGGCGACATTGAGCTCGACGAGGCCGACGTGGTCAGCCCCTGGCACGCCGCGTTTGCCTCGGCGATCGCGTTCCTGGTGGGCGGCGTGCTGCCGCTGATCGCCGTGCTGGCCGTGCCGGTGCCGTGGAAGGTGCTGGTGACCTTCGTCGCGGTGCTGGCCGCGCTGGCGGTGGCTGGCTGGACGGCCGCGTGGATCGGCGGGTCGGCGCCGCGCCGATCGGTGCTGCGCGTGGTGATCGGTGGGGCGCTGGCGCTCGCGGTGACGTTTGGGCTCGGGTCGCTGCTGGGGGTCAGCGGGGTCGTGTAGTCGGCCTCTTGCCAGGCATCGTCGTGAAGTCCGGCGGAGCGGGTGAAATCTCGCTATTCGTCCGGATCGCTTGGTTCCTGTTGATACGTTTTCGCTCGCCGCGCGTCCAGCGTCCCGGGGCAACTGGGCGTTCAACGGCTGCGACGGTGATGGCCGCGCGTAGGCGAACGCAGGATCGGAGCAGCAGTGACCGTCGAGGCGAAGTCGTTCCGGGACAACCTGGGACTGCTGTTCCGGGCACGCTTTCCGCTTCTCTACATCGAGTCGTTCGAGGAGCCTCGCGTCCTGAGCGAGATCCGCGCCGTCGCGTCCGACCAGAACCTCATGCGCACGGTGCGTCCCGTGCACGTATGGAGCGCGACCCGCGGGTTCATCAGCCCGGACGGCCAGCCGCAGGGCAGCACGGCGGACCCCCAGCACGCGGTCGAGTGGATGCTGCGTCAGGACGACGCGGGCGTCTTCGTGATGCTCGACCTGCACGCCCACCTCGGTGACGACCGACGACCTGCGGACCCTCGACTGATTCGTGGGCTTCGCGATGTTGCTGCGGCCTTCCAGAGCGGGGCTGCCGCGCGGGTGCTGGTGATCGTCGCTCCCCTGCAGCGGATCCCGGCAGAGCTGGAGAAGGACATCACGCTGGTCGACTTCCCGTTGCCGGCGGAGAAGGAGATCCGCGGTGTGCTGGACGCCATGATCAGCGCCAACAGCGCGGCCAACAGCCGCATCAGGATCGAGGTCGACGCCGTCGGGCGCGAACGCCTGGCCAAGGCTGCGCTGGGCCTCACCCTGAACGAGGCGACCAACGCCTTCGCTCGCGCGATGGTCGACGACGGCGTGCTCGCTAACGACGACGTCCTCGTCGTGCAGGAGGAGAAGAAGCAGACGGTCCGGAAGGGCGGTCTGCTCGAGTTCGTCGACGTCACGCTCAACCTCGATGACGTCGGCGGGCTCCAGAACCTCAAGCGTTGGCTCGCGAGGCGCGAGGGCTCGTGGCTCGATGAGGCCGCCGAGTACGGGCTCCCGGCCCCTCGGGGCGTGCTAATGACCGGCGTCCCCGGTTGCGGGAAGTCGCTGACGGCCAAGGCGATCGCCGCGGCGTGGGAGCTGCCTTTGCTGCGGCTCGACATCGGCAAGGTCTTCGCCGGCCTGGTCGGCTCGAGCGAGCAGAACATGCGATCGGCGATCCGCACGGCCGAGGCCGCTGCCCCCTGCATCCTGTGGCTCGACGAGATCGAGAAGGGGTTCTCGGGCGTCGGCGGCGACGGCGACTCGGGCACCTCCAGTCGCGTCTTCGGGTCCTTCCTGACCTGGATGCAGGAGAAGTCCGTCCCCGTTTTCGTCATCGCGACCGCTAACAACGTCGACAGCCTGCCACCGGAATTCCTCCGCAAGGGTCGCTTCGACGAGATCTTCTTCGTCGATCTCCCGACGAGCCACGAGCGACGCGACATCTGGGCCCTGCACGTGGCCAAGCGGCTGCTGAAGAGCAAGGCCGGCGGCTCGCTAGCAGTCAACGATGCGCTCCTCGACCGGCTGGCCCACGCGACCGAGGGGTACTCGGGGGCGGAGATCGAACAGGCGGTTGTCACCTCGCTATACGACGCCTTCGCCGAGCGGCGGCCGTTGGTCGAGGACGACCTGTTCCGCGCGGTCGCGAACATGGTCCCGCTCAGCGTGACGCAGGCCGAGCAGATCGCTGCGATCCGGGCGTGGGCTGCCACACGCGCTGTCGCTGCGACGGCGACCGCCGATCGTTCGGGGTACGAGCAGCTCAGCCCCGCCGAGATCCCACCGGCAGAGCCGAGCCCGCCGTCGTCCGAGAGACTGCCTGAGCCGCTGGCTCGAGGGGGACGGATGGTGGACTTCTGATGAGCATCTCTCTGACGCTGGTGCCGCTTGCTCTCGCTGCCATGGGCGCCTGGCAGGCCCACCAGGCAGGCACTGACGAGCAAGGGCGGGCCGTTCAGCACGTCCAGACGAGGATGCGCGACGAGCGCCTGCTCGCAGCCGCCCTCACCGACACGCAGGCTGCCGTTACCCGTTCGGGCGACGCCCTCCTGGCCGACTGGCACGGTGTTCACGCGGCGTTCCGGCGCGATGCTCAGGGGGTCTGGCAGGTGGACTTCACCGGCGACGTCGACCAGGACAGGGCTGTCGGGATCGTCGTCGCGATCGACCAGGCGTACGGCCGACAGGTGCAGCAGGCCGTCCTCGCACGGCTTCGCGAGCGTGCTCCGGGAGCCGGGATGGCCGTCTCATCGGAAACAGTCGAGGACGACGACAGCGTCACCCTCGTGCTCGACCTTGTCCAAGGGGCATGACATGACCGGCGAGCAGATCGTTCTGAAGGTGGCGCCGGACGGGTCCGTGTCGGCTGAGACCAAGGGCATCAAGGGACCCCGGTGCCTCGACACCATCGTGTTGCTCGAAGAACTCCTGGAAGCGCAGACAATCGCCAGCGACTTCACCTCCGAGTACCGCGAAACCAGCAGCCAGAGCATCACCGAGCACGAGGTTCACGATGACCTACGCCAGTTCTAACCCTGCCTCCCCGCTGGCAAACCGGGGATGGAGGATCCGCCATAGCGCCTGGATGCTCGCTGTCATCCTCGGGTTCGGCCTGCTCTCGTTCATCGGCTTCGTGTACGTAGCACTGCGAGTCCGTACTCGCAAGTTTTGGATCGCCATGGTGATCGGGTGCATCGGATCGGCACTGCCCTGGGTGCTCACCGCTGACACAGATCCCAATGCATCCGGGACTCAATCGAGCGACGCTGGAGCCGGTGCCGCCTTCGCGGTCTGGATCGGGCTGGTCGTCTACGCCGCGATCCTGAACCGCGCCTACCTGGTGTGGCGTGCGACTCGTACCGCTTGGTACAGCGAGCTGGCGAGCCCGAGTCAGCCGATGACAACCCCGCTCGTTCCCGCCGCCCCTCCTCACCCGCAAACGCAGCAGGCGCAGCCCGCGAGCTGGAGCGCGCAGCCGCCGAGTCCGCTGGGTGTCGACGCGAGCCAGTACTTTGCTCCGAACCAACCGCCCGTTCCGACGTCGATCGGCCCGACCGCGAGCTACGCGCCCGCGGCGGGACGTCCCGCTGGCCCGGTCGATGTGAACGCGGCGACGGCGGCGGAGATCGCCGCAGCAGTGGGAGGCGACGGTTCCCTGGCGGCGCGCATCGTCACCACACGAGGCCAGCGAGGTCACTTCAGGGACTTCGAAGACCTCGTGGCGGTCGTGGGGGTCCAGCCGCACGAGTTGGTGAAGCTTCGCGGCAAGGTCATGGTTCGTGGAGGTGCGGCGCCCGTTGGACCGGGGGCCGCTCAGCGTGAGGCTCAGCAGTCGCCGCCTGCGCCGACC
>NZ_LWGM01000102.1 GCF_001750215.1 Isoptericola variabilis
GATCTCGCGCGGCCGGGGCGCCGGCGCCCGCCAGCCGTGCGCCAGCCAGGCGCCCCGGAAGGGCGTGAAGACCTGGAACGGGGTCCCGGAGCCGGTCAGCAGCCGGCCCGGCGCGACGGCGTAGGGGGACCCGGTGCGGACGAGCGGCACGCCGTCGTCGGCGAGGGCTCGCTCGACCGCGGCGTCGCGCCGCCGTCCGTACGGCTCGTGGCTCGCCGCGACGTGCACCGCGGACGCCCCGACGGCTCGCGCGACGGCGGGCACGACCGACCGCGGGTCGCCCCGGCGGACCACCAGCCGCCCGTCGCACGCGGCGTCGAGCGCGGCGAGCGAGCCGACCAGGTAGGCGACGCGGTTGGCTGCGGCGCTGCGCCACAGCGCGTCGTCGAGCACGTACAGGCCCACGACCTCGGAGCCGTCCGCCCGGGCCGCCTCGACGGCCGCGACGAGGGCAGGGTTGTCCGCGAGGCGCAGGTCCCGGCGGAACCACATGACGGTCGTCGGCACGCGTCCACGGTAGCCACGGGACGGCCGCGCCGCCGGATCACCCCGTCCCTCGCTCGGCCGAGGAGCCGCCCACCCGCCGGGCGAGCTCCGGCACACCGGCACCCGTGAGCTCCGCCAGGTGCGACGGCCGGCCCGCCATGGCCATGACGAGCGCGAGCAGCGGTCCCCGGACCTCGGGACCGGAACCGTGGCGGAAGTCGGCGTCGGACGCCACCAGCGTCAGCCCGCGCACCAGCGACCTGCTGTTCACCGCGAAGTCGCGCGTCGCGAAGAACCGGGCGACCGCGGACAGCCCCGCGGGGTCGACGCGGTGCGTCAGCCCCAGGGGACGGCGGACGTCCTCGGCGTGGACGACCAGCTCGCCCAGCCCGCCCGGGCTGTCCGCGAGCGGCAGCGCGATCGGGCCCACGTCGCGGAACCGGTCGAGGGTCTCCTGCGGCGTGGCGCCACAGAACGCCTCGAGCAGACGCCGGTTGTGCACGTCCGGGTCGAACCGGGCGCGCACCATGCTGCGGGTCCAGGCCCACATGCCCGTCCTGGCGGCCGCCCCGAGGTGCGCGACGACCTCCTCGACGTCCCACCCGGTGCAGAGCGTGGCCGTGCGCCACTGCTCCGGTCGGAGCTCCTGCAGGTCCGCCACGAGCGCCGCCCGCTCGCCCTCCTGGATCCGGGAGAGTCGCTCCGCCACGGCCGAGAGACTAGCCGGGACCGGCCGGGAGACCGGCCGGGAGACCGCCGGGCTCCGGCGGGAACCTTCGGCGCCCGGTTCGCGTTGGATGCAGGTGCCGGGCGATCCGGCGACGATCGAAGAGCGCGGAGCCGACGACGAGGGGCCTCCTTCGGGGCCCCTCTCACTGTGGAAGGACCATGGACACCAGCAGTAGTACCGGGCCCAGGACGGGCGATCATCCTCGAACCACGCGTGGCGGGCGGGGGTGGACCTCGTGACCTGGGCACTCTCGCTGCTCGTCGGCCTCCTGGTGATCCTCGCGATCACCGCCGCGACGGGGTACTTCGTCGCGCAGGAGTTCGCGTACATGGCCGTGGACCGGTCCCGCCTCGCGGCGCGGGCCGAGGCCGGCGACGCCTCCGCGCGCCGCGCGCTGGCGGTGACGAAGCGCACGTCGTTCATGCTCTCCGGGGCGCAGCTGGGCATCACCATCACCGGCCTGCTCGTCGGCTACGTCGCCGAGCCGCTGGTGGGCGAGGCGCTCGGCACCGCGCTGGGCGGCGTCGGCGTGCCCACGGGGGTGGGCGTCGCGATCGGCACCGTCGCGGCGCTGCTGCTGTCCACCGTGGTGCAGATGCTGTTCGGCGAGCTGTTCCCGAAGAACCTCGCGATCGCCCGCCCCGAGCCCGTGGCCACCTGGCTGGCCCGGTCCACGCAGGTGTACCTCGGCGCGCTGGGCTGGCTCATCGCGGTGTTCGACGCCGCGTCGAACGCGCTGCTGCGGCTGCTGCGGATCGAGCCGGTGCACGACGTCGAGCACTCCGCCACCGCCCGCGACCTCGAGCACATCGTGGCCGACTCGCGCGCCAGCGGCGACCTGCCGGACGACCTGTCCGACCTGCTGGACCGCATCCTCGACTTCCCGCGCCAGGACGTGGAGCACGCGATGATCCCGCGCGCCCAGGTCGACACCGTGCGCGAGGACGACACCGTGGGTCAGGTGCGCCAGCTCATGGCCGCCGGCCACTCCCGCTACCCCGTGCTCAGCACCGACGACGACGTCGTCGGCGTCGTGCACCTGGTCGACGTGCTGCGCCGCCCGGTGGCGGACGACGCCCCGGTCGGCGCCGTGCTGCGCCCGGCCCTCGTGCTGCCGACCACCATGGCCCTGCCCGACGCGCTGGCCGAGCTGTCGACGACCCACAACGAGATGGCGTGCGTGCTCGACGAGTACGGCGGCTTCGTCGGCGTGCTCACCGTCGAGGACCTCGCCGAGGAGCTGGTCGGGGAGATCACCGACGAGCACGACGAGCCCGAGCCCGACGCCCTCGCCCCGGGCGACGACGGCGTGTGGGTGATGGACGGCGACGTGCACGTCGACGAGGTGGAGCGCGCCGTGGGGCGCGACCTGCCCGAGGGCGACTACGAGACCATCGCCGGGCTGGCGATCGCCGTGCACGGCGCGTTCCCGGAGCCCGGCGACGTCGTCGAGGTGGCCCTGCCGGACGACCCGGCCGACCTGGCGCTGCCCGAGCCGCCGCCCACCCGGGCGCTGCGCGTCGAGGTGCTCGAGGTCGAGCGGCACGTGCCCGCGCAGGTGCGCGTGACCGTCGTCGAGCGTGACACCGAGACCGATGACGGCAAGGCCGAGCAGGACGCGGAGGAGGCCCGATGAGCAACCCGTGGGTGGTCGCCGGCGCGACCGTCGTCATCATCGCGCTGAGCGCGTTCTTCGTCGCCGTCGAGTTCGCGCTGCTCGCGGCCAAGCGGCACCGCCTGGAGGACGCCGCGGCGTCGAGCCGCGCTGCCCGCGCCGCGCTGCGCAGCTCCGCGGAGCTGACCGTGCTGCTGGCCGGGTCGCAGCTGGGCATCACCGCCTGCACCCTGGCCCTCGGCGCGATCACCAAGCCGGCCGTGCACCACTGGCTGACCCCGGTGTTCGAGTCCTGGGGCGCCGCGGCGTGGCTCGCGGACGTGGCCGGGTTCGTCCTGGCGCTGATCCTCGTGACGTTCCTGCACCTGGTGGTCGGCGAGATGGCCCCGAAGTCGTGGGCCATCGCGCACCCGGAGGCGTCGGCGACCCTGCTGGCGCTGCCGATGCGCGCCTTCATGGCCGTCACCCGCCCGGTGCTCGTGGCGCTGAACGAGGCCGCGAACTGGTGCCTGCGCCGCGTCGGCGTCGAGCCGACCGGGCAGGTGGCCTCCGGCCGCAGCCCGGAGGACCTGCGCCACCTCGTGGAGCACTCGGCCAACGTGGGCGCGCTCGACCCGGCGTACTCCGAGCAGCTCTCCGGCGCGCTCGACCTGCGCCGCCTGACCGTGGCGGACCTGCTGCGCGAGGGCGGCGACCTGGTGTCCGTCGGCGGCGCCGCCACGGCGGCCGACGTGCGCGAGGCGGCGGACCGCTCCGGGCACCTGCGCATCCTCGTGCGGCCCGACGGCGCCCCGGCGCCCACCGGCGTCGTGCACGTGCGCGACACGCTGCTGCTCGACGACGCAGCCCCGGTCGCGGGCATCGTGCGGGAGGCGTTCGTGCTCGCGGCGGACACGCCGCTGCACACCGCCCTGACGCGGATGCGCGAGACGAGCAACCACCTCGCGCTGGTGCACCAGGCGTCCGGCGCGGTGGGCGTCGTGACGCTGGCCGACGTCCTGGCGCGGATCTTCCCGCGCACGGTGGCCGGGCCGGTCGCCGCCGGCTGACGCCCGACCGGCCGCGCCGGTCCCGCGACCACCCGCGCCCGCGCCCCGCGGACCCCGTCAGGGTTCCGTCAGGGCGCGGGCGCGCGGCGTCAAGGAACCGTCAGAGCCGCCGGCGCGGGCCTCCCGGGCGCGTAGACCGGAGCCATGACCGACCTCGCGCTCGTCCTGCTCACCGTGGCGTTCTTCGCCACGGTCGCCCTCGTGGCCCGCCGCGCCGACACCCGCGGGGGGCAGGAGCGGTGACCGCCCTCGACGTGGTGAGCCTCGTCCTCGCCGCCGCCCTCCTCCTCCACCTGCTCGTGGCGCTGCTGCGCGGCGACCGGGCCCGGTGAGCGCCGTGAGCCTCGCCGTCTGGACCGCGCTCGGGCAGGTCGGGCTGCTCGTGCTGCTGCTCGCGGCCGTGCACGCCCCGCTCGGGGCGTACATGGCCCGCGCGTACGCCTCCCCGCGCCACACCCGCGCCGAGCGCGCCTGGTACCGCGCCGTGCGCGTCGACCCCGACGCCGAGCAGCGCTGGAGCACCTACCTGTTCTCGCTGCTCGGCTTCTCGCTCGCCTCGGTGCTGCTGCTGTACGCGCTGGGCCGCCTGCAGGCGCACCTGCCGTGGGACCTCGGGTTCGCCGGGCTCGACCCGGCGGGGGCGTGGAACACCGCCGTCAGCTTCGTGACCAACACCAACTGGCAGTGGTACTCCGGCGAGCAGGCCGCCGGGTACCTGCTGCAGATGGCCGGCCTGGCCGTGCAGAACTTCGTCTCCGCGGGCGTCGGCATGGCCGTCGCGATCGCGCTGGTGCGCGGGTTCGCCCGGTCGGGCACCGACGCGCGCCTGGGCAACTTCTGGCGCGACCTCACCCGCGGCGTCGTGCGCATCCTGCTGCCGATCAGCGCCGTGGCCGCGCTCGTGCTGGTGGCCGGCGGCGTGATCCAGTCCCTGGACCCGCACACCGCGATCACCACGCTCGACGGCGGCCGCCAGGCCGCGCTCGGCGGCCCGGTCGCCTCGCAGGAGGCCATCAAGGAGCTCGGCACCAACGGCGGCGGGTTCTTCAACGCCAACTCGGCGCACCCGCTGGAGAACCCCACGGCGTGGACCAACCTCGTCGAGGTCTTCCTGGTCCTGCTGATCCCGTTCACGCTGCCGCGCACGTTCGGCCTGCTGGTCGGCGACCGCCGCCAGGGCTGGGCGGTGCTCGGCGTGATGGCGGGGCTGTTCGCCGCGGCCCTCGCGCTCACCACGTGGGCGGAGCTGGCCGGGCCCGGCGCGGCCCCGCAGGCCGCGGGCGCCGCCCTGGAGGGCAAGGAGACCCGGTTCGGCCTGGCCGGCTCGGCGCTGTTCGCCGCGGCCACCACGGGAACCTCCACGGGCGCGGTCAACGCCATGCACGACTCGCTGACCGCGCCGGGCGGCGGCGTCGTGCTGTTCAGCATGCTCCTCGGCGAGGTCGCCCCGGGCGGCGTGGGCGCCGGGCTGTTCGGGATGCTCGTGCTGGCCCTCGTGGCGGTGTTCGTCGCCGGCCTCATGGTGGGCCGCACCCCCGAGTACCTCGGCAAGAAGATCGGCCCGGGCGAGATCACCCTGGTGGCCCTCTACGTGCTGACCACGCCGGCGGTCGTGCTGGTGGGCACCGCCCTGTCCGTGGTGCTGCCGCAGGGTCTGGCCGGCGTCCAGGAGGCCGGGCCGCACGGGTTTACCGAGGTGCTGTACGCCTTCGCCTCGGCCGGCAACAACAACGGCTCGGCGTTCGGCGGCCTCACGTCGGGCACGCCGTACTACAACACCCTGCTGGGCCTGGCGATGCTCCTGGGCCGGTTCGTCCCGATCGCGCTCGTGCTGGCGCTCGCCGGCCGCCTGGCCGCCCAGAGGGCCGTCCCGGCGTCCGCCGGGACGCTGCCCACCCACCAGCCGCTGTTCGCCGGCCTGCTCGGTGCGGTCGCGCTCGTCGTCGTCGGCCTCACCTACGTCCCCGCCCTGTCCCTCGGCCCGATCGTGGAGTCCCTGTCATGACCACCGTGCTGCAGACCCCTCCGCACGAGACCCCGGGCCGCGCGCCCGCGGCCGGCGGCACCCCGCCCCGCGCGGTCCGCCCGGCCGGCGGCGTGCTCACCTGGGCGCAGGTCCGCGCCGCGCTGCCCGGCGCGGTGCGCAAGCTGGACCCGCGCCGGATGGTCACCAGCCCGGTGATGCTCGTCGTCGAGCTCGGCGCTGTGCTCAGCACCGCCCTGGCCGTCGCCGCCCCCGGCGTCTTCGCGTGGTGGGTCGCCGCGTGGCTGTGGCTCACCGTGCTGTTCGGCACCCTCGCGGAGTCGGTCGCCGAGGCGCGCGGCAAGGCGCAGGCCTCCACGCTGCGGGCCACGCAGCAGCAGACCACCGCCCGCAAGGTGCTGACGCCGGACGCCACGCCGGGGCACGGCCCGGGCCGCGCGCCGCTGGAGACCACCACGGTCCCGTCGGCCACGCTGCGGGTCGGCGACCTCGTCGTGGTCGAGGCGGGGGAGACCATCCCCGGCGACGGCGACGTCGTCGAGGGCGTCGCGTCGGTCGACGAGTCGGCCGTCACGGGGGAGTCCGCACCGGTGGTCCGCGAGTCCGGCGGCGATCGCTCGGCCGTCACGGGCGGCACCGTGGTGCTGTCCGACCGGGTCGTCGTGCGCATCACCGCCCCCGCCGGCTCGACGTTCGTCGACCGGATGATCGCGCTCGTCGAGGGCAGCGAGCGCCGGCGCACCCCGAACGAGATCGCGCTCGACACCCTGCTCACCTCGCTGACCGTCGTGTTCCTGCTGGCGGTGGCCACGCTGCAGCCCTTCGCGGCGTACGCGGGGCAGAAGCAGCCGGTGCTGGTGCTCGTCGCGCTGCTGGTGTGCCTCATCCCCACGACGATCGGCGCGCTGCTGTCCGCCATCGGCATCGCCGGCATGGACCGCCTGGTGCAGCGCAACGTGCTGGCGATGTCCGGCCGCGCGGTCGAGGCCGCCGGCGACGTCGACGTGCTGCTGCTCGACAAGACCGGCACGATCACCTACGGCAACCGACGCGCGTCGCGCCTGGTGCCGGTCGGCGCGGTGAGCGAGGAGGAGCTGGCGCGCGCCGCGCGGCTGGGCTCGCTCGCGGACGACACCCCCGAGGGCCGCTCGATCGTCGAGCTCGTCGACACGGCGTCGGGCGCGGGCGAGGGGCTGCCGCCCGGCGCGGAGCTCGTGCCGTTCAGCGCGCACACCCGCATGTCCGGGCTGGACCTGACCCGGGACGGCCGGCCGTACCGCGTCCGCAAGGGCGCCGGGTCGGCGGTCGAGCGGTGGCTGCGCACAACGGGAGCGCAGGTGCCGGAGGCCGAGGCCGCCCGGCTCGCCGACCTCGTCGACGAGATCGCGCGCTCGGGCGGCACGCCGCTGGTCGTGGCGGAGCAGGCCGGCGAGGAGCCCGCGCGGGTCCTCGGCGTCGTTCACCTCAAGGACGTGGTCAAGGAGGGCGTGCGGGAGCGGTTCGACCGCCTGCGCGCCATGGGCATCCGCACCGTCATGGTCACCGGCGACAACCGGCTCACGGCGCAGGCGATCGCCGCCGAGGCGGGCGTCGACGACTTCCTCGCCGAGGCCACGCCGGAGGACAAGCTCGCCTACATCCGGCGGGAGCAGACCGGCGGTCGGCTCGTCGCGATGGCCGGCGACGGCACCAACGACGCGCCCGCCCTGGCGCAGTCCGACGTCGGGGTCGCGATGAACACCGGCACGTCGGCCGCGAAGGAGGCCGGCAACATGGTCGACCTCGACTCGGACCCGACGAAGCTCATCGAGATCGTCGAGATCGGCAAGCAGCTGCTCATCACGCGCGGGGCGCTGACCACCTTCTCGGTGGCCAACGACGTCGCGAAGTACTTCGCGATCCTGCCCGCGATGTTCGCGCCGCTGTTCCCCCGGCTCGAGGTGCTCGACGTCATGCGCCTGTCGAGCCCCGAGTCGGCGATCCTCTCGGCGGTGATCTTCAACGCGTTGGTCATCGTGGCCCTGATCCCGCTGTCCCTGCGCGGGGTGCGGTACCGGCCGGCGTCGGCCGCGGCGCTGCTGCGGCGCAACCTGCTGCTCTACGGCGTCGGCGGCCTGGTCGCGCCGTTCGTCGGCATCAAGCTCGTCGACCTGCTCGTCTCCCTGCTGCCCGGGCTGTGAGCCGGGACCCGGAAAGGACCACCATGCCCACCCCCTCCGCTCCCGGCGCACCGTCCGGCGCACCGTCCACCAGGCCGGCCGGCACCCCGGGCCTCGCGGCCCTCGGCCGGCAGTCCGTCACCGGCCTGCGGGTGCTGCTCGCCTTCACCCTGCTGCTCGGGCTGGCCTACCCGCTGGCCGTCACGGGCGTCGCGCAGCTGACGATGCCGTGGCGGGCGAACGGCTCCCTGGTCACCGCCACGGGCGAGCGCACCACCGCGCGGGCCGACGCCGTCGGGTCGGTCCTGATCGGGCAGTCGTTCGACGGCGCCGCGTGGTTCCACCCCCGCCCGTCGGCGGCCGGCGACGGCTACGACACCCTCGCCTCCGCGGGCTCCAACCTCGGGCCGCTCAGCCCCGAGCTGGTCGCCGCGATCGACGAGCGGCGCGCGGCCGTCGCCGCCGAGGAGGGCGTCGACCCGGGCCGGGTGCCGCCCGACGCCCTCACCGCCTCGGCCTCGGGCCTGGACCCGCACATCAGCCCGGCCTACGCCGCGCTGCAGGTGCGCCGCGTCGCCGCCGCCCGCGGGCTGCCCGAGGACGCCGTCCGCGACCTGGTGGCCGCGCACACCGCCGCCCGGCCGCTCGGCGTGCTCGGGGACCCGGTCGTGAACGTGCTCGAGCTGAACCTCGCGCTCGAGCAGACCGCGGCGCGGGGATGAGCCGGCCGACGACGGCGCCCGCATGAGGGACGATCGGCCCATGGACGAGCGACGGACGCCGGGCGCGGCGCGACGGGGCCGGCTGACGGTCTACCTCGGCGCCGCGCCCGGCGTCGGCAAGACCTACGCGATGCTCGACGAGGCGCACCGTCGCCGCGCCCGCGGCACCGACGTCGTCGTCGGCCTCGTCGAGACCCACGGCCGGGCGGCGACCGCCGCCAAGGTGGGCGACCTCGAGGTGCTGCCGCGGCGGGCGGCCACCTACCGCGGCACGACGCTGACCGAGCTCGACGTCGACGCGGTCGTGGCTCGCGCGCCGCAGGTGGTGCTCGTCGACGAGCTCGCGCACACCAACGCCCCCGGCTCGCGCCACGAGAAGCGCTGGCAGGACGTGCACGACGTGCTCGACGCCGGCATCGACGTCGTCACCACGGTCAACGTGCAGCACCTGGCCTCGCTCACCGACGACGTCGAGGCCATCACCGGCGTGCGGCAGCGCGAGACCGTGCCCGACCAGGTGGTGCGCGACGCCGACCAGATCCAGCTCGTCGACCTGTCGCCGCAGCAGCTGCGCCGCCGGCTGGCGCACGGCAACGTCTACCGGCCCGAGCAGATCGACGCGTCCCTGCGGTCGTGGTTCCGCGAGGGCAACCTCACCGCGCTGCGCGAGCTGGCGCTGCTGTGGCTGGCCGACCGCGTCGACGACGCCCTGACGCGCTACCGCGCCGACCACGCCATCACCGGCACCTGGCCGGCGCGCGAGCGCGTCGTCGTCGCCGTCACCGGCGGCCCGGAGTCGGAGACGCTGCTGCGCCGCGGCGCGCGGATCGCCCAGCGCGCCGCCGGGTCGGAGCTGCTGGCCGTGCACGTGCTGCCGACCGACGGCCTGCCGTCCGCCCCGGCGGCGGCGGTCGCGCGGCAGCGGGCCCTCGTGGAGTCGCTCGACGGCACCTTCCACACCGTCGTCGGCGAGGACGTCGCCACCGCCGTGGCGGACTTCGCCCGCGGCGTCAACGCCACCATGGTCGTGGCCGGCGTCTCGCGGCACTCCCGCTGGCGCCAGGCGCTGCTCGGCTCGACCAGCGCCGAGATCGCCCGGAGGTCCGGCGGCATCGACGTG
The DNA here is from genome assembly GCF_001750215.1 of Isoptericola variabilis. Lineage (GTDB taxonomy): Bacteria > Actinomycetota > Actinomycetes > Actinomycetales > Cellulomonadaceae > Puerhibacterium > Puerhibacterium variabilis_A. Next base: position 9,866 of record NZ_LWGM01000102.1, read on the forward strand.
CACCTGGTCGACCACGACAGCGCCGGCGCCGGGCGCCGGTCGCGGGCCCGGTGGTCGACGCTCTCGCCGGTGCGGCGCGCGCTCGGGTGGGCGGGCGCGGCGGGTGCCCCCGTGGCGCTCGCGGCGGGGCTGCGGTGGGTCGACTCCGCGCCGGAGGACCTGTCCAGCCCGCTGATGTTCTTCCTCGCGCTGGTCGTGGGCGTGGCGATCGTCGGTGGCCTGTGGCCGGCGCTCGCCTCGTGCGCCGTCGCGTTCGCGTGCCTCAACTGGTTCTTCACCGAGCCGACCGGGCGGTTCACCGTCGCTCGGCCGGCCGACCTGCTCACCCTGGGCACGTTCGTCGTCGTGGCCCTGGCCGTGGCGTCGGTCGTCGACGTCGCCGCGCGCCGCACGGTCGAGGCGTACCGGGCGCGGGCCGAGGCGTCCACGCTCGCCGCGCTGTCCCGCTCGGTGCTGTCCGGCCAGGACACGGCGCAGGCGATCGTGGAGCGGCTCACCCAGACCTTCGGGCTCGACGCCGGGCGGCTGGAGCAGCGGGCCGGCGAGCGCGCCGCGTGGCGGACGGTCGCCGAGGTGCGGCGGCCGGAGGCGCGGCGCGGGGCGACCCCGGGGGCCGCCGGGACCACCGAGGTCCGCATCGACGACGACCACCGCCTGGTGCTCGTCGGCCGGGCCCTGCCCGCGAGCGACCGGCAGGTGGTCGAGGCCTTCGGCGCCCAGGCACGGGTCGTGCTCGAGCAGCAGCGGCTGCGCGAGGTCGCGGCCCACGCCGCCGGCCTGGAGCAGGCCGAGGCCACCCGCACCGCGCTGCTGGCCGCCGTCTCGCACGACCTGCGCACCCCGCTGGCGTCGATCCGCACCGCCGTCGACGGCCTCACGTCGCCCGACGTCAGCCTCGACGCCGAGGACGCGGCGGCGCTGGAGCGCACGCTGGCGGAGTCCACCCGCCGCCTGGAGCGGCTCATCGACAACCTGCTGGACCTGTCCCGGCTGCAGACCGGCGCGGTGCGGCCGGTGCTGCGCGAGACGTCGCTCGAGGAGGTCGTGCCCATCGCCGTCGAGCCGTGGCTCGCGCGCCTGGAGCTCGACGTGCCCGAGGACCTGCCGCTGGTGCGCACCGACCCGGGGCTGCTCGAGCGCGTCGTGGCCAACCTGGTGTCCAACGCGGTGCGACACTCGCCGGCGGGCACCCGCGTGCGGGTCGCCGCGGCGGCCGGGCCCGACGACGTCGAGCTGCGGGTCGTGGACACCGGCCCCGGCGTGCCGGACGAGCGGAAGGAGACGATGTTCGTGCCGTTCCAGCGCCTGGGCGACCGGACGCCGGGCGGGCTGGGCCTCGGCCTGGCCGTGGCCGACGGGCTGGCCCGCGCCGTCGGCGCCGCTGTCCTCGCCGAGGACACCCCCGGCGGCGGCCTGACCATGGTCGTCACCGTGCCGCGCGCCCGCGTGCGGGC
>NZ_LWGM01000103.1 GCF_001750215.1 Isoptericola variabilis
GCTGCGAGCCCGGGGCGGCTGCCTCGGCATCGGCGTCGGCCTCGGCCTCGGCGTCGGCCTCGGCCTCGTCGACCGGCGTCGCCGCCCGCGCGGGCCCGGACAGGGTCACCGTCCGGGTCGCGCCCCGCTCGTCGACCGGCGTGGTCAGCGCCAGGACGACGGCGAGCACGACGGCGACCACGGCGGCGCCGGCCGCCACCGCGGTGTGGCCGAGGGCGGCCGCGGTGCCGAGCACGACGCCGTCCAGGAGCACGGCGGTCCCCGCGACGAGTGCGCGCGTCATCCCACGTCCCCTCCCGCACGCGGTGCCATGCGGCATCGTGGTCGCGCGCGCCCGGTGTGCCGGCGTCGTCGTCGGGCCCGGCGCTCTGCGGCCTCAGCACCATGGGACGCCGCCGCCGGGCCTCTCGCCAGCGGGCGGCGGCGCGGCGGCCGTCACACCGGAGCAGTGGCCAGGGTCACGGCCCGCGCGGCGGCCCTGTGCCTACGCTCCGGCGGTGAGCTCCCAGAGCACCTCGGCCACCCGGCCGGTCCGCATCGACGCCGCCCGCCGCCGCTCGATGATCGCCTCCGCCGTCGGCAACGGCCTCGAGTGGTTCGACTGGAACATCTACGTCGTCTTCACGCCGTTCCTCACCGCCGCGCTGTTCGACCCCGGCGACCCCGCGTCGTCGCTGCTGCAGGTGCTGGCCATCTTCGGCGTCGGCTTCGTGTTCCGGCCGGTGGGCGGCATGCTCGCCGGCTACCTGGCCGACCGGTACGGGCGGCGCACGGTGATGATGGCGACGATGCTGACGATGTCGGCGGCGTCGCTGCTCATCGCCGTGACGCCCGCCTTCGCCGTCGCCGGGGTGGGCGCGTCCGTGCTGCTGCTCCTCGCCCGGCTCGTCCAGGGCATGGCGCACGGCGCCGAGTCCACCGCCGGCTACGCGTACATCGCCGAGATCGCCCCCGCGCCGCGGCGCGGCTTCTTCTCCTCCACGCTGTCCACCGGCGTCCTGGTCGGCTCGATGCTCGCCTCCGCGCTCGGCTGGGCCCTGACCGGCCTGCTGCCCGACGACGCCATGGCGGCGTGGGGCTGGCGCGTCCCGTTCGCGGTCGGCTCGCTGCTCAGCGTGGCCGTGCTGGTCATGCGCCGCCGCATGATGGAGTCGGAGGCCGTCACGGAGGAGCTGGCGCACGAGGACCTCGACGCGCCGGCGGACCCGCGCGTGCGCCGCGCCGTCTTCTGGTCCGGCTTCCGCATCTTCTGGTTCGTCGCGGCCATCACGATCGTCTTCTACACGTGGCTCACGTCCGCCTCGACGCTGGCCACCACCCAGCACGGCATGGACGCGTCCGCCGCGTTCGCCTCCAGCCTCGTGGCGCAGGCCGTGTGCGTGTGCCTCATGCCGGTGGCGGGCCTCGTGAGCGACCGCGTCGGCCGCCGCCCGGTGACCCTGGTGTTCGCGCTGGGGTTCGTGGTGCTGAGCTTCCCGCTCATGGGGATGATCAGCGACGCCCCGTGGACGCTGCTGGTCGCGCAGACCGTCGCGCTGTGCTTCGTCGCGTGCGGCAACTCGATGTACTCGGCGCTCCTCGCGGAGCAGCTGCCGACGCGCTACCGGGCCCGGACGATCGGCATCGCGAACTCCCTCAGCGTGGCGATCTTCGGCGGCACCGCGCTGTACCTCAACCAGTGGCTGTACGGGCTCGGGCTGCAGTGGGTGTTCACCCTCTACTTCGTGCTCGTGTGCCTCGCGGCCGCCGTGGCGGTGTGGTTCATGCCGGAGCGCAAGGGCGTCGAGCTGCGGCACGTCTGAGCCGGTCGGCCGCCGCCCGGCCGCCCGTCCCGGCGTGCGCCGGTCAGCCGTCGCCCATCGTGGACGCCCGGACGACGAGGCGCGGCGGGGACGGCTCGACGCCGCGCGACGGGCGGCCGTCGATGGCCGCGAGGAGCAGCTCCGCGGCGCGCTGGCCGAGGCGCTCGAGCTGCGGGTCGACGGTGGTCAGCGGTGGCCGGCTGGCCATGGCCATGACGTCCCAGTCGTCGTACCCGGTGACGGCGACGTCCTCCGGCACGCGGATCCCACGGTCGCGCAGGCGGTCGCAGCCGCCGCGGGCGAGCTGGTCGGACGCGAAGGCGACGGCGTCGAACGGGAGCGGCTCGCCGGCGCGGTGGTCGCCGAGCAGCAGGTCGACCGCGAGCCGGCCCCAGCGCTCGGACCACTCGCCGTACAACGGCTCGCCGGCGCGCTGCAGGCCGTGCTCGGCCAGGGCGTCGACCAGGGCGTCGTGGCGCAGGGTCGAGGCGAGCTGGTCGGCCCGGCCTCCCACGTAGGCGACCCGCCGGCGGCCGAGCGACAGCAGGTGCGCGGCGACGGCGCGCATGCCCGCGGCGTCGTCGGGCACGACCGACGCGTCGTCGGGGTCCTGCGAGGGGGCGAACGCGTAGACGACCGGCATCGGCACGTGGATCGGCGGGCGCGGGTCCACGGTGCGGCCGGTGACGATGATGCCGTCGACGCGCCGGGCGACGAGGCTGCGCACGTGGTGCTGCTCGCGGACCGGGTCGTGCCGGGCCGTCGCGAGCAGGGCCGAGATCTGCCCGCCCACCAGCGCGTTCTCCGCGCCGAGCACCACGGGTAGCGAGAAGCGGCCGGCGGAGTCGGTGCTGAGCAGCCCCACCGTGAAGCTGCGGCGCGCCGACAGGGAGCGTGCCGTCGCGTCAGGGACGAACCCGAGCCGCTCGGCCGCCTCGCGCACCCGGGCCCGGGTGGCCGGGCGCAGCGAGCCCGTGTCGTTGAGCGCCTTCGACACGGTGCTCGGGGACACGCCGGCGAGCGCGGCCACGTCCGTGATCCGGACGACGCCGGAAGCCTCCGCCATGGTCGCCTCCCTCAGATTTCCGGCCGTTCCGCGGCGGGCCCCGCGGAACGCATCCCTCGATCCTAGCCGCGCACCACGCACAGGGTGTTGACGTTGGCGCGGCGCGTCCCTACGGTGGTCGGAAATCGGATTCCTAGTTTCCGGATCGCGATCCCGTCCTCAAAGGAGAGGTGCATGACGACGACGACGCAGCGGCCCGCCGGCCAGACCACGGGGCGCGGCCCCGCCGAACCCACCGGCTCCGCCATCGCGGCCCTGCGGCCGCTGCCGCCCGGTGCCGCGTCGATCGACGGCGGGCTGTGGGGGCACCGGCTCCGCGCGAACCGCGAGGCCTCGGTGCCGTCCGGCCTCGACCGGCTGCACGAGGCGGGCAACCTGCGCAACCTCGAGATCGCCGCCGGGCAGGCCGAGGGCGAGGCGCGCGGCCCGGTCTTCGCCGACTCCGACGTGCACAAGTGGCTCGAGGCCGCCGCGTGGGAGTACGGGCGCGAGGCCGACGCGAGGCTGCTCGAGGACGTGCTCCGGGTGACCCGCGCGGTGGCCGCGGCGCAGGCGCCGGACGGCTACCTCGACTCCGTGCCGCAGCTGCGTGGCCTGGAGCGGTACACCGACCTCCCGTGGAGCCACGAGCTGTACTGCGCGGGGCACCTGTTCCAGGCGGCCGTGGCGCAGTCGCGGGCCACCGGGCGGCGGGAGCTGCTCGACGTGGCCGTCCGGCTCGCCGACCACCTCGTCGCCACGTTCGGCGACGGCGAGGGGCAGCTGCGCGAGGTGGACGGCCACCCGGTCGTCGAGATGGGGCTGGTGGAGCTGTACCGGGAGACCGGGACGGCCGCCTACCTCGAGCTGGCCCGCTGGTTCGTCGAGGCGCGGGGGACCGGGATCATCGCGGGCCACGGCAAGGCGCCGACCTACTTCTCCGACCGCGTGCGGGTGCGCGAGGCCACCACCGTCGAGGGGCACGCCGTGCGCGCCGTGTACCTCGGGGCGGGCGCCACCGACGTCGCCGTCGAGACCGGTGACACCGAGCTCCTCGCGGCGCTGGAGCGGCAGTACGCCGCGATGGTCGACGGCAAGCAGTACATCACCGGTGGGCTGGGCTCCCGGTGGGAGGGCGAGGCGTTCGGCGACCCGTACGAGCTGCCCGCCGACCGCGCCTACGCCGAGACGTGCGCTGCGATCGGCGGTGTCCAGTGGGCGTGGCGCCTGCTGCTGGCCACGGGCGACGCCCGCTACGCGGACCAGATCGAGCGCATGCTGCTCAACGGCTTCCTCGCCGGGCTGTCCCTGGCCGGCACCGAGTACTTCTACGTCAACCCGCTCCAGGTCCGGGCCGACGCCCACCCCGACGAGGAGCGCACCCCGGCGAACGGGCGCCTGCCCTGGTTCGGTTGCGCCTGCTGCCCGCCGAACGTCATGCGGACGCTGTCGAGCCTGGAGGGCTACCTCGCCACGACCACCGGCGACGCCCTCCAGCTGCACCAGTACGCGCCGGGCACCCTCGCCACGGTCCTCGGCGGCGGCACGCTGCGCCTGCGGGTGGAGACGCGCTACCCGCACGACGGGCGGGTCGCCGTGCACGTCGAGGAAGCGCCCGCCCGGGCCGGGCTCGCCCTGCGCGTCCCGGCGTGGGCCGACGGCGCGACGCTCGACGGCACGCCGGTCGCGCCGGGGACCTACGCGACCGTGGAGCGGGCCCTCGCGGCCGGGGACGTCGTCGTCCTCGAGCTGCCCGTGGTCCCGCGGCTGACGGCGGCGGACCCGCGCGTGGACGCCGTGCGCGGCTGCGTCGCGATCGAGCGGGGGCCGCTCGTGTACGCCCTCGAGCAGGGCGACCAGGAGGAGGGCGCCGTCCTCGACGACGTGCGCATCGACCCCGCGGCGCCCCTCGGCGAGGAGGAGCGGCCGGACCTGCTGGGCGGCGTCGTCGTGGTGACGGCGCAGGGGGCGGTCGCCGAGCGGCCCGCCGTCCCGGCCGGTGCCGGGCCGTACCGGCCGGCGGGCGCCGCGCCGGCCGCGTCCCGCCCGGTCACCCTCCGGGCGATCCCGTACCACCTGTGGGCCAACCGCGGCCCGCAGGCCATGCGGGTCTGGGTGCCGGTCGTCTGAACCACGGCGGGGCGCCCACGGGCGCCCTGCCGCACGCGCCGCGGCACCGACGCCGCGGCGGGGAGTCGAGCGCCCGTGGGGGCGCCGGAGGCTCGAGCGCCCGGACGGGCGCGAAGGAGGAGAGCGATGGAGCTCACCAGACGCCAGCTGCTCGCGCTGCTCGGGGCAGGTGGCACGGCGGCGGCGCTCGCCGGCTGTGCGCGCGACGTCGCGCCCGTGGACGTCGGCGCGCCGGGGTTCGGCGACGGGGCGCGCGGGACGGTCGACCTGTGGTGCCGCTCGGACACCGTCAACGGCGTGCAGGCGGTGGTCGACGCGTTCCACGCGGCGCAGGACCGCATCCGGGTGCGGCTCACCCCCATCCAGAACGGCCAGTACGTCACCAAGGTCGCCACGGCGATCCGCGGCGGCCGGGTGCCCGACGTCATCGACATCGACGACATCTACTCGACCCAGTTCGCGTTCCGCGACGCGTTCACGGACCTCACCCCGATCGTCGAGGAGCTCGCGCTCGGCGACGCGCTCAGCCCGGGCCACCTGGCCCTGGCGACCAAGGACGGGCGCCACTACGGGATCCCGTTCCTCGGTGACTTCTCCGTGCTGTTCTGCAACACGGAGCTGTTCGACCGCGCCGGTCTCGACGTCGACGAGCACACCGGTTCCTTCGACGGGATCCTCGAGGCGGCCCGCGCGATCTCCGCGCTGGACGACGACGTCTACGGCTGGTCGTACCCGGGCAACGCGTCGGGCGCGCTGGGCTTCACCGTGCAGCCGCACGTGTGGGCCACCGGCACGGACCTCATCGCCGGCGAGGTCGGCGACCAGCGCGGCCACGTCGAGGGCAACGACGCGGTGCGCCGCACGCTCGACCTGCTGCGCACGCTGTGGGTGGAGGAGCTGGTGCCGCCGGGCAGCTTCGCCGACGACGCGTCGCGGTGGTCGGCCGACTACGTCGCCGGCCGGCTGGGGATGTTCCCCGCCGGGTACGGCGTCGTGGCGCCGAACGCTTCGCCCGAGATGCTCGAGCGCACCCGGGTGGTGCTGCTGCCCGGGCCCGACGGCGGGCGCAGCTTCTTCGACGGCGGCGACAACCTGTGCATGCCGGTGGGCGGCAGGAACCCCGAGGCCGCCGCCGAGCTCATCCGCTTCGCCGTGGCCCGGGAGCAGCAGGCGCGGATGCCCGAGGGCTACTACTCGCCGATCCGCTCGGACGTGGCGACCCCCGAGTTCGCCGAGCGGTACCCGCTGGTGGTGCCGCCGCTCGAGACGCTCGAGTCCGGCTACGCGCCGACCACGCTCGCGTACAACCTCATCTACAACCAGCAGGACGGGCCGTGGCTGCGCATGTTCCGCCGCGCCGTCTTCGACGGGGAGGTCGATGCCGCCATGGCGGAGGCACAGTCCACGTACGACCGGATCCTGCGGCAGGCCCAGGCATGAGCGCGCCCGCCGTCCCCCGCAGCGGCGTCACGCCGCCGGCCGCGCGCGCCGCCCGGGACGAGCGCCGCCGCCCGGCGCGCCGCCGCGGCACGCTCACGCACCCCGACCGCACCGGCATCCTGCTGGTGGCGCCCGCGGTGGCGTTCGTCGTCGTCTTCGTCCTCGTGCCGCTCGTGGCGGCCGTGGTCATCTCGCTGACGAACTTCCCGCTCATCGGCTCGTTCCGGTTCATCGGGCTGGAGAACTACGCGGCGGTGCTCACCGACCCGGCCTTCTGGCGCGCGATCGGCTACACGCTGCTGTACACCGCGATCGTCACCGGCCCGATCCTGCTCGTGGGCTACGTGCTCGCGGTCGTGGTGCGGGCCAACCGTCGCGGCGCCACGCTGCTGCGGACGGTCTTCTTCGTCCCCTACGTGATCGGGCTGACCACGCTCAGCTTCCTCATGCTCCTGGAGGCCCAGCCCAACAGCGGCATGGTGAACGTCGTGCTGCGCGCCCTCGGGATCACCGACGGCACGACCGCGTGGCTGGTCGACGGCCCGCTGGCCACCGGGCTGCTGTGCGTCATGGTGATCTGGGGCGTCTCCGGCCTCACCATGGTGCTGCTGATGTCCGGGATGCAGGGCATCCCGCGCGAGGTCTACGAGTCGGCCGAGCTCGACGGCGCGTCCTGGTGGGTCCGGGAGCGGTCGATCACCGTCCCCATGCTGCGCCGCACGATCGCCATGACGGTGATCCTGTCGGTCATCGGGTCGTTCCTCGCGTTCACGCAGTTCTACATCCTGACCCAGGGCGGCCCCGGCTCGGACACCACCACGGTGGTGCTCGCGATCTACCGGCGGGCGTTCGTGCAGCTCCAGCTGGGGGCCGCGACGGCGATGTCGCTGGTCCTGGTCGTCATCACCGGACTGGTCACCGCGGCGCAGTTCTGGCTGCTGCGGGAGAGGAGCTGACATGGCCGCGATCGCCCCCGCCACCCGGCGGACGGCCGGCGCGGCGTCGGCGCGGCCGGCCGCGCGCGGCCGCACCGGCCAGGACGGCCCGTCCGGTCCCGAGCGGGACACCCGTGTCCGGCGGACGCTCTACGTCGTGGGCGGCACGCTCGCCGCCCTGGTGTTCCTCGTGCCCCTGCTGCTGGCGTTCGTGCGCGCCGGCCAGCCGGGGGACGTCGTGGTCGCGGCGCCCGACGACCGGTTCCTCGACCTGTCCGCGGTGAACTTCCGGGCGATCCTCGACCAGCCCGAGATCTGGCGGGGCATCGTGAACTCGGCGGTCGTCTCCGTCGCGACGGCGCTGCTCACGGCCGTGCTCGCCACCCTGGCGGGCTACGGGTTCGCCAAGTTCGGCTTCCGCGGACGCTCGGCGCTGTTCGGCCTGGTCCTGGTGACGCTCATGGTGCCGTTCCAGGCGATCCTCACGCCGCTGTACCTGCAGATGAGCGCCATGGGCCTGACCGACAGCCTGCTGGGGCTCGTGCTCTTCTACACGACGATGAACCTGCCGTTCTGCATCTTCGTGATGCGCAACGCGTTCGAGGCGGTGCCGGGGGAGATCGAGGACTCGGCGCACGTGGACGGGGCAGGCACGCTGCGCCTGCTGGTGTCCGTGCTGCGCCCCCTGGTGGTGCCGGGCGCGGCGACGGCGGCGCTGTACGCCTTCCTCGCCTCGTGGACGGAGTTCCTCGGTGCTCTGACGTTCCTCACCGACTCGGCCCTGTACACGCTGCCGGTGTCGCTGGTGAACCTCCAGCAGGGCGCCTACGGCCAGGTCGACTTCGGCCTGCTGGCCGCCGGGTCCGTGGTGGCGATGGTCCCGTGCGTGGTGCTGTACGTGGCGCTGCAGCGGTACTACGTCGCCGGGCTCGCGTCCGGCTCGGTCAAGGGCTGAGCGCACCGGGCGGATGGCCGTCCGCCGGGTACCGTCCAGGCGGCTCGTAGCGCTCCGGCGAAGATTTCACACCCGCGTAACCGCCACCGGGCTGGCGAAACACGGCCGCCGCGCACCGGACACCTCCGGCGGTCGTGGCCAGGCGATGCTCCCCCCGCTGCTTCTGTGCCCGCCTGCGTGCGCGCCGGCAGCCCTGACGCGCACGGTGCCGTCAGGCGCGAGCGGTGGGAAGGGTGCGAATGCCTACGGGACTCACACGTCGGAAGGCGGTCTGCGGTGCGCTCGCCGCGGTCCTCGGAGCAGGGCTCGTGGTCGCGGGTCCGGCGGCGGCCTGGGCGGCCACGGACGAACCGGTCGTCGTCCAGGGCGACGGCTGGACCGTCGCGCAGGTGGGGGGTGGCTACGAGGTCACCGTGCACCTCGACGAGCAGCTGCCGGTTCGCAGCGCCGCCCCCACCGTCGAGGTGGACGGCGAGGAGGTCGGCCTCGCGCGCGAGTCGGCCGACGGGCTGGCTCTGACCGTCTTCACCACCGACGCGTCGGTGGTCGACGCGACGGAGGTCACCGCGGGCTGGTCGGGCGACGACGCCGGCGACGCCGGCTCGGACGGCTCCGCGCGCCCCGCCGCCCCCGAGGAGCCGGCGGCCGACCGCGAGGTCCTCGACGCGGACCCGACCGCCCAGGGCGACTACACCGTCGGCCGCGCCGACTACGACCTGGGGACGCAGGCAGTCGACCTCCAGGAGATCGGCGGGATCAAGGGCGAGATGCGCGCCGCCGTCTACTACCCGGTGGAGGCGGCGGGCGAGCGTCCGGTCGTCGTGTTCCTGCACGGCCGGCACTCGTCGTGCTCGCAGGGCACGCCGAACCCCGCCCGCTACCCGTGCGGGCCGGACCAGGTCGAGATCCCGAGCTACCTCGGCTACGACGCCCCGGCCGAGACCCTCGCCTCGAACGGCTACGTCGTCGTGTCCGTGAGCGCGAACGCGATCAACGCCAACGACAACCAGCTGGCGATCGACTACGGCGCCACCGCCCGCGGCGGGCTCGTCCTCGACCACCTCGAGCTGCTCGCCGAGGCCAACGAGGGCACGGCTCCGCAGGGCGTCCCGTCCGAGCTCGTCGGCCGGCTCGACCTCGACCACGTCGGCCTGATGGGCCACTCCCGTGGCGGCGACGGCGTGGTGCGGGCGGCGCTGATGAACGCCGAGCTGGACGAGCCCTTCGGGATCGAGTCCGTGCTCCCGCTGGCGCCCGTCGACTTCGGCCGCCTGAGCCTGCCCGACGTCCCGACCTACGTGATGTTGCCGTACTGCGACGGCGACGTGGTCAACCTGCAGGGCCAGCACTTCTACGAGGACTCGCGCCACGCGTTCGGCGACGACGTGCTGCGTGCCACCGGGCTATTCATGGGCTCGAACCACAACTTCTTCAACACGGTCTGGACGCCGGGCCTGTACCCCTACGCCGTCTCCGACGACTGGGCCGCCCAGGATCGGAACCAGACCAACACGGTCTGCGGCTCGGCCGCCCCGTCGCGCCTCAGCGCCGCGGAGCAGTACGCCGCCGGTGACGCCTACGTCTCCGGGTGGTTCCGCCTCACCATGGGCGGCGAGGACGAGCTCCTCCCGATGTTCGACGGCTCCGGCGCCGTGCCGGCCGCGGCCGGGCGCGCCGAGGTCCACACGGTCGCGTCGCAGCCGGCGGGCAGCAGGCTCGACGTCGCCCCGCTGATGACGGACTCGGCCCGCGTGCGCACGGCGGGCGCCGCCACCGCGACGTACTGCGCCTCCCTGTCCGGGCGCCCCTACCCGCAGCAGGTCCCTGCGTGCGCGGACAGCGCGAAGGTGACGAGCTCGCAGGCGCCGCACTGGACGCCGATGCGGTTCGCCCCGTCGGCCCCGGCCGGCCAGATGGTCGACCTCAGGTGGTCGGCCACAGGCGGCGAGCTGCGGATGGACCTGCCCGCCGGCTCGCGCGACGTCTCGGGCTTCGACAAGCTCACGCTGCGCGGGGCGCCCGACCAGGACGCCACCGAGACCCAGGACGTGACGATCACGCTCGTCGACGGCAAGGGCGGCACGGCCTCCTTCCTCGCGTCGGAGGTCAGCGACGCGCTGGCGCACCTGCCGGGTGACGCCACGCCGCTGCGCAAGACGTACCTGCGCACCATCGAGAAGCCGCTGTCGGAGTTCCAGGGCGTCGACACCACCGACGTCCGGCAGGTCCGCATCGCGGGTGCCGGGGCGTCGGGCGGCGTGTACCTGTCCGACGTCGCCTTCGCGAGCGCCGGCGTGGGCACCGCCAACACGCTCGACCTGCCGGGGCTCACGGTCACCGACGCCTACGTCAACGAGGGCACCGGCCCGGGCGAGGCGAACGTCGCGCTGCGGCTCTCGGAGCCCGCGACCACGCCGGTCACCACCTACGTCGAGGCCAACGGCGGCGGGACCGTCGGCGCCCAGCGCCTGGGTGCCGCCGTCACCATCCCGGCGGGCGAGACCTGCGTCGCGTTCGCGGTGCCGCTCGAGGGCGACCGCAAGACCGCCACGGCCGCCACGTCGTGGATCTCGGTCACCGCGGCCGCCGTCGGCAACGCGTCGACCGCCGACGCGTTCGGCCGGCTGACCATCCGCGAGGACGACGCCGTGGTCTCCGCCGACGGCACCGTCGGCGAGATGGCCGAGGACCCGGGCCCGCAGGGTGACGTCTGCGCGGAGGCCGAGGCCCCGCAGTTCTCCGATGTGCCGGCGGGCAGCATGTACCACGACGAGATCTCGTGGCTGGCGGCGCAGGGCATCTCGACGGGGTGGGCGACGCCGCAGGGGCGGGAGTTCCGTCCGCTGGCGCCGATCAACCGCG
>NZ_LWGM01000104.1 GCF_001750215.1 Isoptericola variabilis
GGCGCCCGGCAGGGGTTCCATCGCCGCCGATGATGCCACGCACGACGGGCGGTCCGGCGCGGCCCGCGGGCCGGGCCGCGGTCGCGGCGCGAGGCGGCGGCCCGGTTCGTTACCCTTGACCTCGCACAACAACAACACACCGGTCGTGCCGGACCCGGGCGTGAGACCAGCACGATGCCGGCGGGAGGCAGACGATGACGGAGCAGGGCCGCGGGAACGTGGCGGACGCGGTTCGCGAGGTCGTGGGACCGGTGGTCACGGACGCCGGGCTGTGGCTCGAGGACGTCCAGGTCTCGCGGGCGGGCGCGCGCTCGGTCGTGCGCATCACCCTGGACCTGCCCGAGGACGCGATCGGCAGCCTCGACTCCGACACCCTGGGCGAGGCCTCGCGCGAGGTGTCCGCGGCGCTCGACGCCGACGACGTCGTGCCCGGTGTGTACACCCTCGAGGTCTCGACCCCCGGCACGTCCCGACCGCTGACGCAGCCGCGCCACTTCCGGCGCGCGCGCACGCGGCTGGTGACGCTCCAGCTGGTCGACGGCGGGTCCGTGACCGGCCGGCTGACCGACGTCGTCGACGACGGCGACGGCCCGGTGCTGGTGCTCGACGACGGCGCGCGCGTGCCGCTCGACCGGGTCCGCAGGGGCAAGGTCGAGGTCGAGCTCAAGCGCCTCGAGGACGACGATGACGCCGACGGCGACGCCGCGGCCGACGACGCGGGCGAGCCCCGCACCCAGGAGGGCTGACATGGACATCGACATGAGCACGCTGCGGCTGCTGGAGCGCGAGAGGGACATCAGCCTCGACGTGCTGGTCGAGGCGATCGAGCAGGCCCTCCTGTCCGCCTACCACCGCACCCCGGACGCCCACCGCAGCGCCCGCGTGGAGCTCGACCGCCGCTCCGGCCACGTGACCGTGTGGGCGCGCGAGGAGATCCGCACCCCGGACCCCGAGGACCCGGAGGCGCACCCGCGCGTCGACCTGGGCCCCGAGTTCGACGACACCCCGCACGACTTCGGCCGCATCGCCACGGCGACGGCGCGCCAGGTGATCGTGCAGCGCCTGCGCGACGCCGAGGACGACCAGGTGCTCGGCATGTTCCGCGGCAAGGAGGGCGAGGTCCTCGCCGGCGTCATCCAGCAGGGCCGCGACCCGCGCGTCGTGCTCGTCGACGTCGGCGGCACCGAGGCGGTGCTGCCGCCGCACGAGCAGGTGCCGACCGAGGAGTACGCGCACGGCGAGCGCCTGCGCGGCCTCGTCGTCGAGGTGTCGCGCGGCATGAAGGGCGCCCAGGTGACGCTGTCGCGCACGCACCCGGGCCTCGTGCGCAAGCTGTTCGAGCTCGAGGTGCCCGAGGTCGCGGACGGCTCGGTGGAGATCATGGCCGTGGCCCGCGAGGCGGGGCACCGCACCAAGGTCGCCGTGCGGTCGAAGGTCGCCGGCCTCAACGCCAAGGGCGCCTGCATCGGCCCGATGGGCGCGCGCGTGCGCGCCGTGATGACCGAGCTGCGCGGCGAGAAGATCGACATCGTCGACTGGAGCGAGGACCCGGCGCGGTTCGTCGCCAACGCCCTGTCGCCGGCGCGCGTGACCTCGGTCACGGTCGTCGACCGCGAGGCCCGCGCCGCGCGCGCCGTCGTGCCGGACTACCAGCTCTCGCTCGCGATCGGCAAGGAGGGCCAGAACGCCCGCCTCGCCGCGAAGCTGACCGGGTGGCGGATCGACATCCGGTCCGACGCCGAGGGCGCCGACGCCGGTGCCGCCGCCGGCCAGGGCGGCCGGGAGCGCGACGACTCGTGACGGGTCGCGGTCCCGCCGGGGCCGACCCGCGCGCTAGACTGTCCAGGACCGGGCCGCGCGCCCAGGACCCTGCACACCCCCGCACCCCCTCTCCGGCCCCTCCGGCCGGCCCGGTGCGGACGTGCGTCGGGTGCCGGGAGCGCGACCTGCGGTCGGCACTCCTGCGGCTGGTCCTCGCACCGGCCACCACGGCGCCGCCGTCGTCGCCCGAGGGCGGCCCGGCGGTGGTGGTGGACGAGCGCAAGGCCCTGCCGGGGCGCGGCGCCTGGCTCCACCCGGACCGTGCCTGCCTGGACCTCGCCGTGCGACGGCGGGCCGTGCCGCGCGCGCTGCGCACGGCCGGGCCGCTGGACCTGGAGACGGTCCGGGACTATCTGGAGCGTCACGGCCGTTGAAGAACCGTCCCGACCGGGACCCACGAGGGGTCCCGGCCGCACCACGTGTACGTCGACAAGGAAGCGGGTCAGAAGCCGATGGGCACCCGATGAGTCCCCTGCGATGAGTACTCGTTACTGACGACGGTCCTTCCTGCCTGCCTCGGGGAGGGCCGAGACAGGAGAGATGTGGCAAAGATTCGTGTCTCCGCGCTCGCTAAGGAGCTCGGGAAGACGAGCAAGGAGCTCCTCGCCGCGCTGAAGGAGGCCGGTGAGTACGTGAGCTCGGCGTCCTCGACGCTCGAGGCGCCGGTCGAGCGCTCGATGCGCGAGAAGTTCAAGGACTCGGCCCCCGCGGCCAGGTCCGAAGCCCCTGCGAAGCCCGCGGCGAAGCCGGCCCCCAAGCCTGCTGCGGCCCGCCATCGCGTCGACCAGGCCTGCCAGCGCGCCGTCGAGCTCGGGCAGCCGCGCCTCCGCGGCGAGCACGAGCACCGTCGGGCCCGCCCCCGAGACGGTGGCCGCGAAGCCCTCGGCCCGCAGCGCGCGCACCAGCTCGGCCGACGCCGCCATGACCCCCGCCCGGTACTGCTGGTGCAGCCGGTCCTCGGTGGCTTCGAGCAGCAGCTCGGGGCGGCGTGCGAGCGCCTCGACCAGCAGCGCGGCGCGGCCGGCGGTGAAGGCGGCGTCGGCGTGCGGCACCGTCTCGGGCAGCACCGACCGGGCGTGGCTGGTGGCCAGCCGGGAGGTGGGCACCAGCACCGTCGCCGTGACCCGGGGGTCGAGCTGCAGGCCGGTCGCGCGCGGCCCGTCGGGGCCGGTCCAGGCCACCGTCGCGCCGCCGCGGATCGCCGGCGCGGCGTTGTCCGGGTGCCCCTCGAACTCGGTCGCGAGCTCGAGGACGGCGGTCGCGTCGAGCGACGACGGGTCGGCGAGCAGCGCCCGCCCGGCGACGATCCCGGACACCACGGCGGCGGCCGACGACCCGAGGCCGCGGCCGTGCGGCACGGCGTTCGAGCAGGTCAGCCGCAGGCCGGTCTGCGGCGCTCCCGCGACCTCGAGGGTGCGCCGCAGCGCGCGCACCACCAGGTGGTCCTCCCCCGTGGGCACCTCGCCGGCGCCCTCGCCGTACACGTCGACGACGACGTCGTCGGTCGCCACGAGGCGCACCTCGAGCTCGTCGTACAGCGCGAGGGCGAGGCCCAGCGCGTCGAACCCCGGGCCGAGGTTGGCGCTGGTGGCGGGCACGCGGACCACGACGTGGTCGGCTCCGAGCTGCATGCGGTCTCCTGGTGCCTGTCCGGCCGGCGCGGCGTCAGAGGCCGAGCGCGTCGGCGATCGAGACGACGTCGGCGCCCACGCGGGTGGGCTGCACCTCGCCGCCGTCGGCCGTGCGCAGCGCCCAGCCCGGGTCCTTGAGCCCGTGGCCCGTCACGGTGACCGCCACGCGCGCGCCGGCCGGGACGAGGCCGCGCTCGGCGCGCGACAGCAGGCCCGCGACGCCGGCGGCCGACGCCGGCTCGACGAACACGCCGACCTCGCTCGACAGCACGCGGTGCGCCGCCAGGATCTGCTCGTCGGTCACCGCCTCGATGACGCCGCCGGAGACGTCGCGGGCGGCCTCGGCCTGCTTCCACGAGGCGGGGTTGCCGATGCGGATGGCGGTCGCGACGGTCTCGGGCTCGGTCACGGGGTGGCCGAGGACGATCGGCGCGGCGCCCGCCGCCTGGAAGCCCCACATCTGGGGGGTGCGGCTGGCCACGGCGTGCAGCCGCGCCCCCGCGTCGAACCCGGCGTACTCGCGGTAGCCCTTCCAGTACGCCGTGATGTTGCCGGCGTTGCCGACGGGCAGGCAGTGGATGTCCGGGGCCTCGCCGAGCGCGTCGACCACCTCGAACGCCGCCGTCTTCTGCCCCTCGATGCGGTCGGGGTTGACCGAGTTCACCAGCTCGACCGGGTAGGCCTCGGCGAGCTTGCGCGCCGCGACGAGGCAGTCGTCGAAGTTGCCGTCGACCTGGAGCAGCATCGCGCCGTGGGCGATCGCCTGGCTGAGCTTGCCCATCGCGATCTTGCCGTCCGGCACCAGCACGGCGCAGGTCATGCCGGCGCGCGTGGCGTAGGCGGCGGCCGACGCCGAGGTGTTGCCGGTCGAGGCGCACACGACGGCGCGGGCGCCGCGGTCCGCGGCGGCGGAGATCGCCGCGGTCATGCCGCGGTCCTTGAACGACCCGGTCGGGTTCATGCCCTCGACCTTGACGTACACCTCCGCGCCGGTGCGGTCCGACAGCGCGGGCGCCGGGACGAGCGGCGTGCCGCCCTCCCCCAGCGTCACCACGGTGCGGCGCACGTGCTCCGGCAGGCGGTCGGCGTACTCGGTGACGACCCCGCGCCACTGGCGCACCGGTCCGGGCATGTCAGGCTCCCTCGACTCGCAGGACGGAGGTGATCTCGCGGACCGGCTCGAGGCCGGCGACCGCGGCCACCGTGGCCGCGAGGGAGGCCTCGCGCGCCCGGTGGGTGGTCAGCAGCAGGTTCGCGGCCGCGCCGGCCGGCTCCGCGCCGGGCTCGGCGGCCTCGGCGCCGTCGGGGTCGAGGGCGGACTGCCGCACGGTCTCGATGGACACGCCGTGCTCGGCCAGCACGCCCGCGACCTGCGCCAGCACGCCCGGGCGGTCGTCGACGACGAGCCGCACCTGGTAGCGCGTGACGGCCGCGTCGGCGGGCAGCAGGGGCAGCGAGGCGTACGCCGACTCCTCGGGGCCCTTGCCGCCGAGCACGCGGTGGCGCGCGGCGGACACGACGTCGCCCAGGACGGCGGACGCCGTCGGCCGGCCGCCCGCGCCCTGCCCGTAGAACATCAGCGGCCCGGCGCCGTCGGCCTCGACGAAGACGGCGTTGAAGGCACCCCGGACGGCCGCCAGCGGGTGCTCGACCGGCACGAGCGCGGGGTGCACGCGCACCGACACGCCCTCGGCGGTCCGCTCGGCGATGGCGAGCAGCTTGACCGTGTGGCCCGTCGCCGCCGCGGCCGCGACGTCGTCCGCGGTGACGGCGCGGATGCCCTCGCGCGCGACGTCGTCGATCGACACGCGGGTGTGGAACGCGAGCGACGCGAGGATGGCGGCCTTGGCGGCGGCGTCGAACCCGTCGACGTCGGCGGTCGGGTCGGCCTCCGCGTAGCCCAGCGCCTGCGCCTCGCGCACCGCCTCCTCGAGCTCCAGGCCCTCGGTGGTCATGCGGTCGAGCACGAAGTTGGTGGTGCCGTTGACGATGCCCAGCACGCGCCGCACGTGGTCGCCGGCGAGCGACTCGCGCACCGGGCGCACGATCGGGACGGCCCCGGCGACGGCGGCCTCGAAGGACAGGTCGACGCCCGCGGCGTCGGCCGCCTCGAAGAGCTCCGGCCAGCGCTCGGCGAGCAGCGCCTTGTTGGCGGTCACCACCGACGCGCCGCCCTTGACGGCCCGCAGCAGCAGCGTGCGGGCGGGCTCGATGCCGCCCATCACCTCGACGACGATGTCCGCACCGTCCACGAGCGTCTCGGCGTCGGTGGTCAGCAGCTCGCGCGGCACGGCCGGGTCGCGCTCGGTCGCGAGGTCGCGCACCGCCACCCCGACCAGCTCGAGCGGGGCGCCCACGCGCGCGGCGAGGTCGTCGGCGCCGGTCAGCAGCCCGCGGGCCACCTCCGTGCCGACGACGCCGCAGCCGAGCAGGGCGACGCGCAGGGGGGTCGGGCTCGCAGTTCCGGGCACGGGTACACCTTCCGGGCGGGGCGGGGGTCGGGGTCAGGATAGGGGCTCGGCCCCGGCCCCCGACGAGGTGTCCACGACGGGCGCCGGGCCCGGGCCGGCGTCAGGCCTGGGCGTCGAGCGCGAGCAGGTCCTCGACCGTCTCGCGACGCACGAGCACGCGCGAGGCGCCGTCGCTCGCGGCGACGACCGGCGGGCGCGTGAGCAGGTTGTAGTTGGACGCCATGGACCGGCCGTAGGCGCCCGTGGCCGCGACCGCGAGGAGGTCGCCGGCGCGCACGTCGCCCGGCAGCCGCACCTCGTGCACGACGATGTCGCCGCTCTCGCAGTGCTTGCCCACGACGCGGGCGAGCACCGGCTCGGCGTCGGACGACCGGCCCACGACCTCGGCGTGGTACTGCGCGCCGTAGAGCGCGGGGCGGATGTTGTCGCTCATGCCGCCGTCCACGGACACGTACAGGCGGGTGAACGTCGACCCGTCCTGCGCGGTGACCGCGACCGGCTTGACCGTGCCGACCTCGTACAGGGTGATGCCGGCGGGACCGACGATCGAGCGGCCCGGCTCGATGGAGATGCGCGGCAGCGGCGTGCCGAGCTCGGCGCACACGTCGGCGACGGCGCGGGCGACGTCGCGGGCGACGGTGCGCGGGTCGAGCGCCGCCTCCCCGGGCAGGTAGGCGATGCCGTACCCGCCGCCGAGGTCGACCTCCTCGACCAGCACGCCGGTGCGCCGGGCGAGCTCGGCCCGCAGCGCGAGCACCGAGCGCGCCGCGGCCTCGAAGCCGGCGGGGTCGAGGATCTGCGACCCGATGTGCGAGTGGATGCCGAGCAGCCGCAGGGACGGCCGCTCGACGACGGCGAGCAGGGCGCGCATCGCCGGGGCGTCCCCGCCGTCGACGGTGTTCACCGAGAGCCCGAACTTCTGGTCCTCGTGGGCGGTGGAGATGTACTCGTGGCCGCCGGCGTGCACGCCGGTGGTCACCCGCACCATGACGGGCGCGACGACGCCGAGCGCGGCGGCGGCGTCGGCCACCTTCTCGACCTCGGCCAGCGAGTCGACGATGATCCGCCCCACGCCGGCCTCCAGCGCCGTGGCGATCTCGCCGGCCGACTTGTTGTTGCCGTGCAGGCCGACCTCGGCGACCGGGACCCCGGCGCGCAGCGCCACGGCGAGCTCGCCGCCGGACGCGGTGTCGACGCCCAGCCCCTCCTCGACGGCCCAGCGGGCCACCGCGACGGTGAGCAGCGCCTTGCCCGCGTAGTAGACGTCGGTGTCGGTGCCGACCTCGGCGAACGCCTCGGCGAACGCCGTGCGGTACGCCCGGGCGCGCGCCCGGAAGTCGACCTCGTCCAGCACGTACGCGGGCGTGCCGTGCTGCGCGGCGAGGTCGCGCACGCCGACGCCGCCGACCTCCATCTCGCCGTCGTCACGCCGGCGGGCCGTCACGGGCCACGGCTCGCCGAGGCGCGCCGCGGCCTCCGGGGCGGCGGCGCCGGCGCCGAGCTGCTCGGCGAGGTAGGCGCTCACATCCGCTCCGGGGCGCTGACGCCGAGCAGGTCCAGCCCGTTGGCCAGCACCTGGCGCACCGCGTCGTTGAGCCACAGGCGCGTGCCGTGCAGGTCGGTGACCTCCTCGTCCGGGTACGGCAGGACGCGGCACTCGGCGTACCACTTGTGGTAGTCGCCGGCCAGGGCCTCCAGGTAGCGCGCCACGCGGTGCGGCTCGCGCAGCTCGGCGGCCTGGCCGACGATGCGCGGGAACTCGGTGAGGCGGCCCAGCAGCACCGACTCGGTCTCGTGGGTCAGCAGCGAGGGGTCGAACGCGTCGGTGCCGTCCGGGCGCGTGCGCACCACGCCGCGGTCGGCGGCGTTGCGGTCCACGGCACAGGTGCGCGAGTGCGCGTACTGCACGTAGAAGACCGGGTTGTCGTTGGTCTGCTTGAGCATGTCCTCGCCCTGCAGCTCCAGCGGCGTGTCCGCCGGGTAGCGCGCGAGCGAGTAGCGCACCGCGTCCTTGCCGATCCACTCGACCAGGTCCCGCAGCTCGATGATGTTGCCGGCCCGCTTGGACAGGCGCGCGCCGCCGACGTTGACGAGCTGCCCGATCAGCACCTCGATGTTCGTCTCGGGGTCGTCGCCCGCGCAGGCCGCGATCGCCTTGAGGCGGTTGATGTAGCCGTGGTGGTCGGCGCCGAGCAGGTAGATCTTGCCGGGGAAGCCGCGGTCCTTCTTCGACAGGTAGTACGCGGCGTCCGCGGCGAAGTACGTCGGCTCGCCGTTGGCGCGGATCATCACGCGGTCCTTGTCGTCCGTGAAGTCCGTGGTGCGCAGCCAGACGGCGCCCTCGGAGTCGAAGACGTGCCCCTGCTCGCGCAGGCGCTCGACGGCCTGCTCGACGGCCCCGGACTCGTGCAGCGCGCGCTCGGAGAACCACACGTCGAAGTGCACGTCGAAGCCCTCGAGCACCGCGCGGATCTCCGCGAGCTGCAGGCGGTAGCCCTCCTCGCGGGCGACGACGAGCGCCTCCTCCTCGGGCAGGTCGAGCAGGTCGGGGCGGGCCTCGAGCACCTGGGCCGCGAGCTCCTTGACGTACTCGCCGCGGTAGCCGCCCTCGGGCACCTCGGTGCCGCGCGCCCGGGCCAGGACGGAGCCGCCGAAGCGGTCCATCTGCGCGCCCGCGTCGTTGATGTAGTACTCGGCGGTGACGTCCGCGCCGGCCGCGCGCATGATGCGCGCCAGGGCGTCGCCGAGCGCCGCCCAGCGGGTGTGCCCGATGTGCAGCGGGCCGGTCGGGTTGGCCGAGATGAACTCGAGGTTGTGGACCTGGCCGGCCAGGGCGTCGCCGCGGCCGTAGGCCGCGCCCGCCGTGACGACGGTGCGCGCCAGCTCGCCGGCGGCGCCGGCGTCGAGCGTGATGTTGAGGAAGCCGGGACCGGCGACCTCGACCGACTTCACGCCGTCGGCGGCCTCGAGGCGGCGCGCAAGCTCCTCGGCGAGGGCGCGCGGCGTGGTGCCGGCCTTCTTGGCCAGCTGCAGCGCCACGTTGGTGGCCCAGTCGCCGTGCTCGCGCTGCCGGGGTCGCTCCACGTGCACCGAGCCGGGGACGGCGTCGGCGGGCAGGGCGAGGGCGCCGTCGGCCACGGCCGAGGCGAGGGCAGCGCTGAGGGCTCCGGAGAGCTGGTCGGGGGTCACCGGGCGATTCTATCGAGCGGCGGGCGCCCGGCGGCCAGGCGTCCCACCGCCCGCCCGCTCCGCCCGCCCGCTCCGCCCGCCCGCTCCGCCCGCCCCGCCCCTGCTCGCCTGCTCCGCCCGCCCGAGCGCGCGTGCCCGGGCAGCGCCCGACTGCTGGTAGTCTCGTACGCGGCCCTCCGGCGTACGACGCCGTGGACCACGCGCCCGTAGCTCAGTGGATAGAGCGTCTGCCTCCGGAGCAGAAGGTCGGGGGTTCGAATCCCTTCGGGCGCACCTCGTGAGGCCCCCGCCGCACCCGCGGCGGGGGCCTTCGTCGTCCCCGCCCCGCGCGGACCCTTGCCGGACGGGTGGTTACGCTGGTCGCGCCGCGCGCCGACCGGCGCCGCGGCCTCCCGCTGCGAAGGACGCTGAGGACCCATGACCGACGAGACGGCCGGCTACGCCGACTTCGAGTTCGAGCGTCGCTTCCTCGTGCGCTCGCTGCCCGACGCCCTGCGGGACACCCCGGCGCTGATCGTGCAGAGCTACTACCTGTCCGACGGCGGCTACGCGCTGCGGGTCCGCTGCCAGGCGTCCGGCGTCGACGCGGGCCTGGGCCCCGGATCGGAGGCGCAGGACGTGCTGCGCCGGCACGCGGACGCCGTCGACTTCGCGGCGGTGACCGTCAAGGGCCCCTCGGCGGGGGGCACCCGGTACGAGGCCGAGCGGGAGATCGACCCGCGCGTGGGCGTGGAGCTGGTGCGCCGCGGCGGCGCGCAGGTCCTCAAGACCCGCTACGCGGCGTGGCTCGGCGCCGACGGCTGGTCGGTCGACGTGTTCGGCGGCGCCAACAGCCCGCTGGTCGTCGCCGAGTGCGAGCGGTCCGGGCCGGTGGTCGAGCTGCAGATCCCCGACTTCTGCGTGACCGAGCTGACCGACGACCGGCGCTTCTCCAACGAGTCGCTCGCGCTCGACCCCTTCAGCGGCTGGTCCGCGGCGTTCGCGCAGGAGCTCGCGCGGACGGGCCCGCGCTTCCGGCAGGACTTCGGGCCGAACACCACGATCCCGTCCGACTGAGCCCGTCAAACTGAGCCCGGCCGGCTGAGCCCGTCCGACTGAGCCCGGACGGGCGGCGTCCCGGCGCCGGGCCGTCAGCGGGCGGCCGTCGGTGCCGTCAGCGGCCGGCCGTCGGTGCCGTCAGTGCCGTCAGTGCCAGGTGGTGATCTCCTCGACACCCGGGCGGTACTCGAAGTGCCAGGGCTCGTAGGAGCCGGAGCCGCCGCGCTGGGCCCACGGGGGGTTCTCCCAGCCGTAGGCCGGGCCGTTCTCGAGCAGCCAGCGGTAGTACTCGGTGTTGCCGGTGACCTGCGAGCTGAGGTCGATCGCCAGGCCCCAGCCGTGCATCGACGTGCCGGGCTGGGCGGCGAAGGAGCCGCGCGACGCCTTGACGGAGTACTGCCGGTCGAGCGAGCGGTAGGTGTCGATCAGCAGGATGTCGCGGCCGAACTCGGCGCGGAACGCCTGGTTGAGCGCGGTGAGCGCGTCGGCGGCCCGCGGCTGGAGCTGCTCGCCGGCCTGCCACAGGTCGCACAGCTCCCCGCCCGACAGGTTCCCGTTCTCGCTCGTCACCGTCACGCTCGTGTCGCAGTCGGGCAGCGGCTCGCGCTCCTGCGAGCGGGAGGCCGCGGCGTCCGCTCGGGCGGCGACCTGCGGCGCCGCCGCGATGCCCTCCGACGTGGCGGGCGGCGCGACGTTCTGGCGCACGATCTCGAGCGTCGACGGGCCGCTGGCCATGGCGTCGCCCTGCGCGGGCGTCCCCGTCCCCTGCGACGCGTGGCCGGTGGCGAACGGGGCGGCGATGGTGGCCGCGGCCAGGGTGCCGAGCACCGCGGCGCGCGGGATCCAGCGGGCGGGTCGACGCTGCACGGTCGGCGTCGCCGCGGTGTCGCCGTCGCGGCGCCGGGCCACGCGGGCGGGCCT
>NZ_LWGM01000105.1 GCF_001750215.1 Isoptericola variabilis
GGGCGTTGCCGCACAGCGCCGCGGCGCGCTCGAGCTCGGCCTTCGCCTCGACGTCGCGCCCGAGCCGCGCGAGCAGCTCCCCGCGCACGCTCGGCAGCAGGTACGACCCGCGCAGCAGGTACGACCCGCGCAGCTGCCCGTCGGCCGCGAGCGCGTCGACGAGCGGCAGCGCCGCGGCCGGGCCGGCGGCCATCGACACGGCGACGGCCCGGTTGACCTCCACGACCGGCGACGGCGCCACGCGGCCGAGCGCCTCGTACAGCAGCACGATGCGCTCCCAGTCGGTGGCGTCGACCGACGGCGCGACGGCGTGCTGCTCGGCGATCGCCGCCTGCAGCCCGTAGGGCCCAAGCCCGCGGCCCGTCCCGACGGCGCGGGCCAGCGCGGCCCGCCCGCGGCGGATCGCGGCACGGTCCCACCGCCGCCGGTCCTGGTCGGCCAGCAGCACCGGCTCGCCGTCGGGCCCGGTGCGCGCGGGGAACCGCGCCGCGGTGAGCTCGAGCAGCGCCAGCAGGCCGTGCGCCTCGGGCTCGTCGGGCACCAGGCGCACCAGCTGACGGGCCAGGCGCACGGCCTCCTGCGCGAGGTCGGCCCGCATCCACTCGTCGCCCGACGACGCCGTCGAGCCCTCGGCGAAGATCACGTAAAGGACGGTGAGCACGGAGCCGAGCCGCTCGGCGCGCTCGGCGGCCGGCGGGACCTCGAACGGCACGCGCGCCGCGGCGAGCGTCTTCTTGGCGCGGGTGATGCGCGCCTGCACGGTCGGCACGGGCACCAGGAACGCTGCCGCGACCTGCTCGCTGGTCAGGCCGCCCACCACGCGCAGCGTCAGCGCGACGCGGGCCTCCCGGGACAGCACGGGGTGGCACGCCATGAACAGCAGCGCGAGCCGGTCGTCGTCGATGCGGTCGGGGTCCCACAGCACGTCGTCGTCCCCGCCGCCCGCGCCGACGACGTCGGCCCCCGCCCAGGCGCCGCCCTCCCCCAGGTGGTGGCCGAGGGCGGCGTACCGCTCGTCACGGGCGGAGCGGCGCCGGAACGCGTCGATCGCCCGGCGCCGCCCGACGGTGAGCAGCCACGCGGCGGGGTCGCGCGGGACGCCGTCGCGCGGCCAGGCCACGAGCGCCTCCGCGAGCGCCTCGGACGCGAGGTCCTCGGCGAGGGGGAAGTCGCCGGTGTACCGGGCGAGCGCGCCGACGATGCGGGCGGCCTCGATGCGCCACACCGCCTCGACGGCGCGCCGCCCGGCGTCGGGCGACGGCGCGGGCGCGGCGCTCAGACCGTCCCGAGCTGCTCGCGCCACCCCGCCTCCTTCTGGATCCACTCGTCGTCCTGCGGGAAGTCCTCGACGCCGTTGACCCGCCGGACCTCGATCTTGTTGCCCGGCCCGTGCAGCGGCGCGCGGCGGGCCCACTCGACCGCCTCGTCCTTCGAGGCCACGTCGAGGATCCAGAAGCCGTTGAACAGCTCCTTGGTCTCCCCGTAGGGCCCGTCGGTCACCACCGGCGTCTCGGCGGTGAAGTCCACGACCGCGCCCTCGCCGGCGTCGGACAGCCCCTCGCCGGCCACGAGCACGCCGGCCTCCATCATGGCCTCGTTGTAGCGCCCCATCTCCGCGATGATCTCGCGGAAGTCCCGGGTGGCGTAGGCGGCGGCGCCCTCGTCGGTCCCGCGCATGATCAGCATGTACTTCGGCATGGTCGTCTCCCGTGTCGGTCGGTGCTCGGTCGTGCAGGTCGGTCGTGCAGGTCGGTCGTGCAGGTCGGTCGTGCAGGTCGTGCGTCGGGCCGACGTCGACGTGCCGGTCAGAGCTGGCCGGTGGCCTCGCGCCACGCGCGCTCCTTGCGGATCCACTCGTTGTCCTGCGGGAACTCGTCGATGGACGGGATCCGGCGGATCTCGGCCTTCGACCCGGGCCCGGCGAGCGGCGCCTTCTTCGCCCAGGCGACGGCGTCCTCGACCGTCGGCACGTCGAGGACCCAGAAGCCGTTGAACAGCTCCTTGGTCTCGCCGTACGGCCCGTCGGTCACCACCGGCGGGCTCTGCGAGTAGTCGACGACGACCCCCTTGGACGCCTCCTCGAGTCCCTCGGCGGCCACCAGCACGCCGGCGTCGATGAGCTCCTGGTTGAACCGGCCCATCTGCTCCATCACCTCGTCGAGGCTGATCCCGGACGCGGCGAACGCGGCGTCGGTCTCGTCGGTGCCCCGCATGATCAACATGAACCTGGCCATCTCGGACTCCTGCGGTCGGTGGGCCCCGGTCGGGACCCTCTCACTCCCAGGTCGAACGGGGAACCCCCGGATCGACACGGCGGCGGAGGAATCTTCGCCGGCCGGTCGACGACGGGCCGGCAGGCCCGGGGCGCCCGGCGCAACCGTGTGAGACGGGTCTCGGCGGACCACCCCGACTGGAATCGCACGCGCCTCGCAGCGCACCCTGGAGACATGACCCCTGCTGCTCCTGCGCCGACCCCTGCCGACGGCCGCAGCACGTTCCCCTCCATCGCCGAGTACGGCTTCCTGTCCGACTGCGAGACGAACGCGCTGGTGGCGCCCAGCGGCGCGGTGGAGTGGATGTGCGTCCCGCGCCCCGACTCCCCCAGCGTGTTCTCCGCGGTCCTCGACCGCGGAGCCGGCCACTTCCGCGTGGGCCCGCACGGCGTGCACGTGCCCGTGGCCCGCCGGTACGTGCCCGGCACGCTCATCCTCGAGACGACGTGGCAGACGTCGACCGGCTGGCTCGTGGTGCGCGACGCCATGGTGATGGGCCCGTGGCACGAGATCGACGAGCGGTCGAACACCCACCGCCGCACGCCCACGGACGACGACGCCGAGCACATCATGCTGCGCACCATCAAGTGCGTCAGCGGCACGGTGGACCTCGAGGTCGTGTGCGAGCCGATGCCGGACTACGCCCGCGCGGAGCCGCGGTGGGAGTACGACGCCGCGGGCTACAGCTCCGTCGTCGCCCGCACCGGGGAGGCGAACCCGGACCTGCACCTGACGTCGAGCCTGCGGTTCGGCATCGAGGGCCGGCGGGTCAGCGCCCGCACGCGCATGTCCGAGGGCGACACCCACTTCGTCGCGCTGTCGTGGTCGCACCTGGCCGCCCCGGCCAGCTGGGACGAGGCGATCGAGAAGATGTGGCGCACCGAGCAGTTCTGGCGCGACTGGATCACCCAGGGCTCCTTCCCGGACCACCCGTGGCGCACCTACCTGCAGCGCTCGGCGCTCACGCTCAAGGGCCTCACCTACGCCCCGACCGGGGCGCTGCTGGCCGCCGCCACCACGTCGCTGCCGGAGACGCCCGGCGGCGAGCGCAACTGGGACTACCGCTACGCCTGGGTGCGCGACTCGACGTTCGCCCTGTGGGGCCTGTACACGCTCGGCCTGGACCGCGAGGCGAACGACTTCTTCGCGTTCATCCAGGACGTGTGCCGCGACGACAAGCCGCTGCAGGTCATGTACGGCGTCGGCGGCGAGGCCACCCTCGAGGAGCACGAGCTGGGGCACCTGACCGGGTACGAGGGCGCCCAGCCGGTGCGCATCGGCAACGCCGCGTACTCCCAGCGCCAGCACGACGTGTGGGGCGCCGTGCTGGACTCCGTGTGGCTGCACACCCGCAACCGCGAGCAGCTGCCCGAGGCGCTGTGGCCGGTGCTCAAGAAGCAGGTCGAGGAGGCGGCGCGGCACTGGCACCTGCCCGACCGCGGCATCTGGGAGGTGCGTGGCGAGCCGCAGCACTTCACCTCCAGCAAGCTCATGTGCTGGGTTGCGCTCGACCGCGGCGCTCGCCTGGCGCGGCTGTACGACGAGCACGACTACGCCGAGCAGTGGCAGAAGCTCGCCGACGAGATCCACGCGGACATCTGCGCCAAGGGCGTCGACGAGCGCGGCGTCTTCGTGCAGCGCTACGGCTCCGACGCGCTCGACGCGTCGCTGCTGCTGGTGCCGCTGCTGCGGTTCTTGCCGCCGGACGACCCGCGCGTGCGCGCCACCGTCCTGGCCATCGCCGACGAGCTCACCGAGGAGGGGCTCGTGCTGCGCTACCGCGTCGAGGAGACCGACGACGGGCTGCACGGCGAGGAGGGCACGTTCACGATCTGCTCGTTCTGGCTCGTCTCGGCCCTCGCCGAGATCGGCGAGGTGGCCCGGGCCCGGTCCCTGTGCGAGCGGCTGCTGTCGTTCGCCAGCTCGCTCAACCTCTACGCCGAGGAGATCGACCCGCGCACCGGGCGGCACCTGGGCAACTTCCCGCAGGCGTTCACGCACCTGGCGCTCATCAACGCCGTCATGCACGTGATTCGCGCCGAGGAGGAGCCGCTCGACTTCCGCGCGTTCCGGGCGCCGGACCGTACCTGACGCCGCACCTCGCCGCGGACGCCGACGCGCCCCGGACGCCGTGAGGCGTCCGGGGCGCGGGTGGCTCAGTGGGCGAGGTAGCCCAGCAGGTCGTGGCGGGTGAGCACGCCCACCGGGTTGCCGCCCTCGACGACCAGCAGCGCGTCGGCGTCGTGCAGCGCCGCGCGGACGGCGTCGACGCCCTCGCCCACGCCGACGAGCGGGAACCGCTCCTCCATGTGGTCCCCGACGCGGTCGGCCAGCCCGGCCTTGCCGGAGAACACGAGGTCGAGCAGGGCGCGCTCGGTGACCGAGCCGGCCACCTCGCCGATCTTCACCGGCGGCTCGGCGACCACGACCGGCATCTGCGAGACGTCGTACTCCTGGAGGAGGGCGATCGCGTCACGCACCGTCTCGCTCGGGTGCGTGTGCACCAGCGGCGGGGTGTCGCCCGTCTTGGACCGCAGGATGTCACCCGCGGTGACCTCCGCGTCGGCGTCGAGGAACCCGTACGAGCGCATCCAGCCGTCGTCGAAGATCTTCGACATGTAGCCGCGGCCCGAGTCGGGCAGCAGGACGACGATCACGGCCTTCCGCGCCGCCTCGGGGTCCTGCTCCTCCAGCCGGCGCGCGTACCGCAGCGCCGCCTCGACGGCCATGCCGCAGGAGCCGCCCACGAGCAGGCCCTCCTCGCGCGCCAGCCGGCGCGTCATCGCGAAGGAGTCGGCGTCGGTGACGGGGATGATCTCGTCGGGCACGGTCGGGTCGTAGGCGGCGGGCCAGAAGTCCTCGCCGACGCCCTCGACCAGGTACGGCCGGCCGTCGCCGCCGGAGTAGACCGAGCCGGCGGGGTCGGCGCCGATCACGGTGACGCGCCCGCCCTCGGCCTCCGGCCGGTCTGCGCTGGCGTCCTTGAGGAAGCGACCAGTGCCCGTGATGGTGCCGCCGGTGCCGACGCCGGTCACGAAGTGGGTGACCCTGCCGTCGGTGTCCGACCAGATCTCGGGGCCCGTGGACTCGTAGTGCGACGCGGGCCCGTTCGCGTTGGCGTACTGGTTCGGCTTCCAGGCGCCCGGGATCTCGCGCACCAGGCGGTCGGAGACGGAGTAGTACGAGTCGGGGTCCTCGGGCGCCACGGCCGTGGGCGTGACGACGACGCGGGCGCCGTACGCGGCCAGCACGTCGCGCTTGTCCTTGCTCACCTTGTCCGGGCACACGAACACGCACTGGTAGCCCTTGCGCTGGGCGACCAGGGCCAGGCCCACGCCGGTGTTGCCCGACGTCGGCTCGACGATGGTGCCGCCCGGCTTGAGCTCGCCCGAGGCCTCGGCGGCCTCGATCATCTTCAGGGCGATGCGGTCCTTCACGGACCCCCCGGGGTTGAGGTACTCGACCTTCGCGAGGATGGTCGCCGACAGCCCGGCGGTCACGGAGTTCAGCCTCACGAGCGGCGTGCCGCCCACGAGGTCGGAGATGTGCTCGGCGTAGCGCATGGACCCATCCTCTCGCACTTCGCCCCGGGGACGACGACGGCCGCCCCCCGGAGCCCGGGGAGCGGCCGTCGCGGTGCTGCGGTCCGTCAGTCGTTCGACTGGAAGATGGCCAGCAGGCGCAGGAACTCGAGGTACAGCCACACGAGGGTGACCGTGAGGCCGAACGCGGCCGACCAGGCGAACTTCGCCGGCACGCCCGCCTCGACGCCGCGCTTGATCGAGTCGAAGTCCACGATGAGGGACGCCGCGGCCAGGCCGACGGCCACCAGGCCGACGACGATGCCGAGGACGCCGCCGCGCATGCCGGCGCCGCCGAGCACGCCGGTCCACACCAGCACGAGGTTGACGAGCTGGAAGGCCAGGTAGCCGACCATCGCGATGATCAGCCAGCGCGTGAACTTGGGCGTGACGCGCACGCGGCCGGACCGGAACAGGAACAGCGAGGCGGCGAACGTCGCCATCGTGGCGATGACGGCCTGCAGCACGATGCCGTCGTAGAAGCTGGCGAACGCCGCCGAGATGCCGCCGAGGAACACGCCCTCGGCCACCGCGTACAGGGTGATGAGCACCGGGCTCGGGTTGCGCTTGAACGCGTTCACCAGGCCCAGCACCAGGCCGACGACCATGCCGACCGGCCAGAGGCCCGGCGCGAGGTACCAGGTGGCCGCCGCGACGACCACCAGGACGGCGAGCAGGCCGCCGGTCTTGACGATGACGTCGTCGTACGTCAGGCGCTTGGTGTCCGCCGTCGTCGCCGACGGCGCGTTGTACATGTTCTCCAGCGACGCCGCGTCGGCGGCCTGGGCACCGGCGGCGCCGTACTGGCCGTACTGCGGGGCCTGGCCGTACTGCGGGGCCTGCTGCCCGTAGCCCTGCTGCGGCGCGGGGGCCGTGCCCACGCCGCCCCGGCGCGCGGCCGTGCGGCGCGGCTCGCCGAAGACGTCGCTGTTCGAGAAGACGGGGTTGCTCATGAGCTCCTCCTGGTCGCGGCTGCCGGGTCCGCACCGACAAGGCGTCGGTACGCAGGGCCGGGTCGCTGGCCGTCGATCCACCTTATGCAACGCTGCGGGCCCGTGGGAGGTTCCCGGGCCCCGGACCGGCTCCTCGACCCGATCTTCAGGGTCCGGGGAGCGATGGGCGGCGCGAAGACAGGGTCGGGTCAGGGGAAACCCGGGTGACGCCCCGGCGGCGGGCGCCCTACGCTCGGAGGGCAGGCACCCACCCACACCCACCGAGGGGGCGCCATGATCGAGGCGAGCGGCCTGACCAAGCGGTTCGGGCCCACGACGGCGGTCGACCAGGTCACCTTCACGGTGCGCCCCGGCATCGTCACCGGGTTCCTCGGCCCCAACGGGGCCGGCAAGTCGACCACGATGCGCATGGTGATGGGGCTGGACCGCCCGACGGCAGGCTCCGTCACCGTCAACGGCAGGCCGTACGCCGAGCACCGCACCCCGCTGGCCGAGGTGGGCGCGCTGCTCGAGGCCAAGGCCATGCACCCGGGCCGCAGCGCCCGCCAGCACCTGCTCGCCCTGGCCGCCACGCACGGGATCCCGGCGCGGCGCGTGGACGAGGTCATCGAGCTCACGGGGCTGCAGTCCGTGGCGCGCAAGCGCGTCGGCGGCTTCTCGCTCGGCATGGGGCAGCGCCTCGGCATCGCCACGGCGCTGCTCGGCGACCCGCGCACGCTGATCCTCGACGAGCCCGTCAACGGGCTCGACCCCGAGGGCGTGCTGTGGGTGCGCAACCTCGCGCGGTACCTCGCGAGCGAGGGCCGCACCGTGTTCCTGTCCAGCCACCTCATGAGCGAGGTGGCCCTCACGGCCGACCACGTCGTCGTCATCGGCAAGGGCCGCATCCTCGCCGACACCCCGGTCCAGGACCTCGTCGACGGCGCCTCGCGGCGCACCGTGCGGGTCCGCACGCCCGGCGCGGCCGCGCTCGCCGCGGCGGTGCGACGGGCCGGCGGCACCGCCGTCGAGCAGCCGGGGTCCGTGCACCCCGCCGACGGGCCCGCCGACGCCGGGCGGGCGGAGGCCGGGCTGCTCGAGGTGAGCGGCCTCGACGCCGCGGTCGTCGGAGAGCTGGCGCTCACCCACGGGCTGGCCCTGCACGAGCTCACGCCCGTGCGCTCCACGCTCGAGGACGCCTACATGGAGCTCACCGCGGACTCCGTCGAGTACCGCACCGAGCGCACCGGGCCCGCGGCGCCGTCCGACGGCGAGCCGGCCCGGCTCACGACCCCGCAGCCCGAGGGAGCCCCGCGATGACCACCACCGCCCCCGCGGCCGCCACCGCCGCGGCCCCGCCGCGCCCCGCCCCCGCGCGCCCGGTCTCCTTCGGGCGCGTGGTGCGCTCGGAGTGGATCAAGCTGCGCACCCTGCGCTCCTCGCTGTGGACCGCGCTGCTCACGGTCCTCGTCATGGTCGGGCTCGCGCTGATGATGGCCAGCCTGCTGAACACCGCGGCCGACGAGCCCGAGATGCAGCAGGGCATGGCGCAGGACCCGGGGCTGCAGGCCATCGGCCTGACCGGCACCACGGCCGTGGTGTTCGGCTACTCGTTCGCGCAGCTGGTCATCGCGGTGCTCGGGGCGCTGACCATGACCAGCGAGCACTCGACCGGGATGATCCGCGCGACGTTCGCCGCCGTGCCGCGCCGCCTGCCCGTGCTGTGGGCCAAGCTGCTCGTCGTCGCCGCCGTCACGGCGGCGCTCGCCGTCGCGGCCCTCGCGCTCGCCTACCTGGCCACGATGCCGATCCTCGACGCGGCCGGCCTGGAGGTCGACTGGTCCGACGGCGACCAGGTGCGGGCGCTGGCGGGCTGCGTGCTGTACCTGGTGACGATCGGCGCGCTCGCCGTCGGCGTCGGCGCCCTGCTGCGGCACACGGCCGGCACGATCTTCACGCTGGTCGCGGCGCTGTTCGTGCTCCCGCTGATCTTCTCGATCGTCACGTCGGTGTCCGACGCTGCGTGGGCCGAGCAGGTCAACAAGCTGCTGCCGTCGGTGGCCGGCGAGCGGGTCGTCTCCACCGGGGTCACGCCCGACACGCTGCTCGAGCCGTGGACCGGCTACGCCGTGCTCGCCGGGTACACCGCGGTGGTCCTCGTGGCGGCCGCCGTGGCGGTCCGGCGCCGCGACGCCTGACCGCGGGTCGGGCCACGGTCGGGCCACTTCCGGGCCACGGCCGGGTCACGGTCCGGCAACACTTCCGCGCACACCGTCAACCCCCCGTTGACACCACGCCGGACCGGGGGTTGACTCGACGGCGTGGAGTCCACCGCGGCCGACTGGGCGCGCGCTCTCCCTCACCGGGAGGGTGCGGACCTGGAAGCCGCACGGGACCGGCTCGTCGCCGCCGGGGTCACCGCGGACGAGGCCAGGGCCGCGCTCGCGGACCTCGGCGACGGGCTGTACCAGGAGGGCTCCACGGCGGACCCGCTCCGCACCGCCCTGCTGTGGAACGAGCTCGGCGCGTACCTCGCGTACGCCCAGGAGCGCGCCGCCTCCGGGCGCCGCTCGACGTACGCGCGGCTCGTGGAGGACGCGAGCCTGGCGCGCGTCGCGACGCTCCTGGGCGTCTCGCGGCAGGCCGTGCACAAGACCGTGACGACCCGCGACGCGAAGGACGCCTACGTGGCGACGCTCAGCCTGGAAGGACGTGAGCCGGATGGTGACTAGCACGGGGACCGCCACCGCGGACCGCACCGACGCGCGCCCGTTCCTCCTGCGGCTGGGGCTCGCCTACCTGTGGTTCCGCGCCGCCGGGGTGCTCGGCGCGCTGCTGCTGACCGCCGCGCTGCGCATGGTGGGCGCGCCGCGCCTGGCCGCCACCGTGGTGGTGGTCGTCGCGGTCGTCGCCGGGGTGCTCGCCGGCCGCGAGACGCACAAGCGGGCGCTGTGGCACCGGGAGCCGGACGGCACCGTGGTGATCCCCGCCTCGGTCGCGGGGGCCGTCCTCGACGCCGGCCTCGTGATGGCGGTGGCGTGGGTGCTCACCACCGGCGACGGCTACTCCGGGGTGTTCCCCGGCGCGGCCGTCGCCAAGCTCGCGGCGCTGGCGCTGAGCGGCGCCGCGGTCTTCATGGTCCTGCGCAGCCGCACGTCGCGGTCCGTGGTCGCCCCGGTGATCGCCTCGCTGTGCGCCGTCGTGCGGGTCGCCGCCGCGGTGGCCGCCTGGCTGCTGGCCGACCGGGTGGTGCCCAGCGGGTGGCGCGTCCAGCAGGCGCTCGAGACCGGCGTGGTCGCCCTGGTGCTGGTGGCCCTGGCGACGGCGACCGTGCTCGCCCTCCGCCGCGTCGTGCAGGGGCGCGAGGATGGCTGAGCCGACGAGCGTCAGCGCGCGCCGGGCCTCAGGGGTAGCGGACGGCGCCGCGCGCCACGTGGCCCCGGTAGGCGTCGCTCGTGCTGCCGTCCCAGAGCTGGAACCGGTAGGTGCCCTTGGCGACCGCGCGCCAGACGTAGCTGCCGCCGCCGCAGCTCACCGCGCGCACCGTGCCCACGCGCGACCAGCCGGCGGAGCCGAGGCGGTACAGCGCGAGGCTCTGCGCCTTGCCGCCGCAGCTGCTGATCGAGTGCACGTCGACCCAGACGTCGCCGGAGCGGCTCGTCGACCAGCTGCGCGAGGTGACCGACACGTCGTAGGTGGCGCTCCAGGTGAACGACGCCGCCGCGAGGGCGAGGGTCCGGGCGCCGTCGCCGCGGGCCGGGGCCTGCGGCTCCTGCGACGTGAACGTGGCGCCGTCGTCGAACAGCAGCGTCGTCGAGCCGTCCCGGTTGTCGACGACGCCCGAGGGGTCGGGCAGGTCGTCGGGGGTCGCGGCGCCGGGTGGGTCGTCGACGACCGCGGCACCGGGGCCGGCGGCACGGGGCTCGGCGGCCGCGGCCTGCGCCGTCAGGCCGACCAGCAGGAGGGCGGCCGCCGTGACGGCGACCGCTCGAGGCGTCAGGGCTCGCATGGGGGCTCCTTCGCTCGGTGGGCGGCGACGTGCTCGCCACGAGGAGGCTACCGGCCGTGACCGTCGCGCAGGGGGAACGCCCGGCACCGCCGGGCACGAGCGGAGGGGGACCGCTGATGACCACGGAACGTGGGCTGAGCATGGAGCAGGCGCTGGAGCGCGCGGTGCTCCTGGAGCGGCTGCGGCGCCGCCGGGCGCTGCGCCGCGCGGCGCCGGCGGCGGCGGTGACGGTGGCGGC
>NZ_LWGM01000106.1 GCF_001750215.1 Isoptericola variabilis
CGCCGGCGGCGGCGCCGGCGGCGGGCGTCGGCGAGCCGACCGTGCCGGCCGTCGGCGGGCCGGGCGTCGGCGAGCCGACCGTCGTCGTCGACGCAGGCCTCGAGCTCGCCGCAGACGGCACGACCCGCGGCGACACCTGCCACATCGACGTCGTCGACCGCTGGGGCAACATGATCTCCGCGACGCCGTCGGGCGGCTGGCTGCAGTCCTCCCCCACCGTGCCCGGGCTCGGGTTCTGCCTGGGCACGCGCCTGCAGATGTCGTGGCTGGACGAGTCGTCCCCGTCGGCCCTCGCGCCGGGCCGGCGCCCGCGCACGACGCTCACCCCCACGCTCGTGCTGCGCGACGGGCTGCCGGTCATGGCGCTCGGCTCGCCCGGCGGCGACCAGCAGGACCAGTGGCAGCTGCTGATGCTGCTGCGCGTGCTGGTGGGCGGCTACAGCCCGCAGGAGGCGATCGACGCCCCCGCCCTGCACACGACGGCGTTCCCCGGCTCGTTCTGGCCGCGCACGTGGACGCCGGCCGGCGCCGTCGTCGAGGACCGCCTCGGCGACGACGTCCTGCGCGGCCTCGCCGCCCGGGGCCACGCCGTCACCCGCGCCGGGGACTGGGCGCTGGGCCGCCTGTCCGCCGTCACCCGCGACCCCGCCACCGGCGTCCTCGGCGCCGCGGCCAACCCGCGCGGCGCCCAGGGGTACGCCGCCGGCCGCTGAGCCGCTCGGCCCGGGAACGGCTGCGGGTCCCTGGCGGTCCGCGACAGAGGGTTCTGTCGCGGACTTCCAGGGACCCGCACCCGAGCCGGCCGGGTCGCCGGCCGGGCGGCGGCCCGGCCGGTCACCCGGGACGTCAGCCCAGCGTCACCGCGTCCAGGGCGTCGACGATGCCGTCGCCGTAGAAGCTGTTCTCGTCCAGGCCGCCGACGCAGGCCGCGCCGGACGCGACCGGGCCGCACGCGTGGTCGTCGGCCTGCTCGCGCACGGCGGTCTCGAGCTGCGCCGGCGTCCACTCGGGGTGCGTCGACTTCAGCAGCGCCAGGACGCCCGCGACGTGCGGGGACGCCATCGAGGTGCCGGAGGCGAGGCGGTATCCGTCACCAGGGAAGTTGGTCGACAGGATCGACGAGCCCGGGGCGGCGACGTCGATCTTGCCCAGGCCGCGGTTGGAGAAGGACGACAGGTTCGCCGCCTTGTCGATCGACGAGACCGTCACGACGCCGTCGAGCTCGGCCGGGATGTCCTCGCAGCCGGAGTTGATCGTGCGGCGGACGGGCGTCGAGTCGTTCGGGCTCGAGGTGTCGACCGTGTTGGTGGCGAGGTCGGTCGCGGCGTTGCCCGCCGCGGCCGCGTGCACGACGCCGCGGTCGGTCGAGAAGTCCACCGCGCGGGAGACGGCCTCCTTGACGGCCGCCTGGTCGGGCTGGTCGGAGCACCAGTACATGAACGGGTCGATGTAGTACGAGTTGTTGGTGACGTCCATGCCCTCGAGGCCGGCCCACACGAACCCGCAGATCGCGTACTCCGGGTAGATGAACCCGTCGTCGTTGACGACCTTGACCGAGGCCAGCTTCACGCCGGGCGCGACGCCGACGATGCCGACGCCGTTGCGGGCGGCGGCGATCGTGCCGGCCACGTGGGTGCCGTGGTAGCTGGTGGTGGGCTGCCAGCCGGTGGCCGAGGTGTCCGGGCGGCCGGCGGCGGTGCAGTTGACCGAGGCGGCGGTGTCGATGACCGGGGCCAGGTCGGGGTGCGTGGCGTTGATGCCCGAGTCGAGCACGCCGACGAGCACGTCGGGCGAGCCGTCGGTGATCTCGTGCGCCTGGTCG
Source organism: Isoptericola variabilis (assembly GCF_001750215.1). GTDB lineage: Bacteria > Actinomycetota > Actinomycetes > Actinomycetales > Cellulomonadaceae > Puerhibacterium > Puerhibacterium variabilis_A. The sequence goes on from NZ_LWGM01000106.1 coordinate 1,823, forward strand.
GCCTTGATCAGGCTCATGTCCCACTGCTCGGCCTCGCGCGGGTCGACCGCGACCTCGGTGGCCGCGACGTCCTCGACGCCGACGCCGACCGTCTTCTTCTTCGTGGCCTTCTTCGGCGCGCCCTTGGCGCCGGGCACCTCGGCCACGGCGTCCGGGGTGCCCTCGGACACCGGGACGGTCCGGGTGACGCCGACCGACGCGACGGCCTTGCCCTTGGCGAGGCGGACGACGTCGGCACGGAAGGTGTCGTTGGCCGAGTGCGCGATCACGACGCCGATCTCGGGCCAGGACTGCACGACGACGCCGCCCGCGGCCGCGACGGCCTTCTCGGCCAGGTGGGTCTGCCCGGGGTTCGCGTGCTTGGCGTTGACGACGTACGAGAACGTCTGCCCCTCGGTCGTGACGACCGGGACGGGCGTGGAGCTCGGCTCGTCGGCGGCGACGGCGACGTTGCCGAGGCCCACAAGCGCGAGGGCCGCGGTCGCCGTGGCGGCAGCCAGGCGGGCGCGGCGGGTGGTACGCAGGTGCATGGTCTCCCCCTCAAGAGATCGAGACCCGGGAGGGCCTCCGGGGGTGACCCTAGTGCAGTCTCGTGTCTGGGTATGACGCGCGCCACACCGGCGGACACACGGCGGAAACATCGAGGGCGCCCCGCGTCGCGTCAGGCGCGCGGCTCCAGCGGCCGGGCGTCCGACTCCAGCAGCACGGGGATCCCGTCGCGCACCGGGTAGGCCAGCGGCAGCTGCGGGTCGGTGGAGTGCAGCTCGGGCTGCCCGTCCGGACCGACGCCGTCGACCAGCTCCGCGCCGGTGACCGGGCACCGCAGCACGCTGCGCACCCAGGCGTCGAGGCCCGTACCGCTGCCGGCACCCGTACCGCTGCTCTCGTGCTCGCTCATGCCGGCTCCCCTCCCTCGGCGCGCACCAACGACAGCACGTCGTCGCGCACCTTGGCCATGATGTCCTCGTCCGCCGCCTCGACGTTCAGCCGCAGCAGCGGCTCGGTGTTCGACGCGCGCAGGTTGAACCACCACTGCGGGTGGCCGTCCCAGTGCGAGACCGTCGCGCCGTCGAGCTCGTCGAGGGCGATGTCCGGGTAGGCGGCCCGGTAGGCGTCCAGGACGCGCTCGCGGGCCGCGGCGACGTCCGGCACGCGGGAGTTGATCTCGCCCGAGGCGACGTAGGGCTCGTACATCTCCGCGAGCGCCGACAGCGGGTGCTCCTGCTCGCCGAGCGCGGCCAGCACGTGCATCGCCGCGAGCATGCCGGTGTCGGCGAAGAAGAAGTCGCGGAAGTAGTAGTGCGCGCTGTGCTCGCCGCCGAACACGGCCTGGTGCTCGGCCATCTGCGCCTTGATGAACGAGTGGCCCACGCGGGTGCGCACGGTGGTGGCGCCGGCAGCCTGCAGCAGGTCGGGCACGGCGCGGGAGGTGATGAGGTTGTGGATCACCGTCGGGGTGCGGCCCGCGGCGAGCTCCTTGCCCACCTCGCGCAGGCCCACCAGCGCGGTGATGGCCGACGGCGAGACGGGCCGGCCGGTCTCGTCGACGACGAAGCAGCGGTCGGCGTCGCCGTCGAACGCCAGGCCCAGGTCGGCGCCGTGCTCGACGACGGCGCGCTGCAGGTCGACGAGGTTCTTCGGCTCCAGCGGGTTCGCCTCGTGGTTCGGGAACGTGCCGTCGAGCTCGAAGTACAGCGGCACGACGTCGAGCGGCAGCGCCGGCAGCCCGGCGGCGGTGCCGAGCACGGCCGGCACCGTGTGCCCGCCCATCCCGTTGCCGGCGTCGACCACCACCTTGAGCGGGCGGACGCCGGACAGGTCCACCAGGCCGCGCAGGAACGCGGCGTAGTCGGCCAGCAGGTCGCGGTCGGTGACGGTGCCCGGCTCCCCCGCCGGCTGCGGCAGCCCGCCGTCGAGATAGGTCTGCGCCAGCTCGCGCACCTGCGCCAGGCCGGTCTCCTGCCCCACCGGGCGGGCCCCGGCGCGGCACAGCTTGATGCCGTTGTACGCGGCCGGGTTGTGCGACGCGGTGAACATGGCACCCGGCAGCCCCAGCGAGCCGGAGGCGAAGTACAGGCCGTCCGTGGAGCACAGGCCGATGCGCAGCACGTCGACGCCCGCCGCCGCGATCCCGCGAGCGAAGGCCTCGACCAGCTCGGGCCCCGAGTCGCGCATGTCGTTGCCGACGACGACGGCCGGGCGGCCCGCGCCCGCGTGCTCGGGCAGGACCACCACGCGGGCGAAGGCCGCGCCGATCGCCTCGGCCACCCCGGGTGAAAGCTGGTCGGGGACGGTGCCGCGCACGTCGTAGGCCTTGATGATGGTGGACAGGTCAATGTACGTCACGGGAGCAGGATAGACGTCGGCCCGCCCGTCACCGACGACGGACGGGCCGACGCGTGCTGCCTCAGTACACCCGGCTGTTGAGGTACTCCGGAGTGGAGGCAAGGAGCGTCTTGACGTTGATGTCGCTCTCTATCTCCTTGGGGTACCAGTACCTCATGCCGGGCAGGTCCGCAGGGCGGACCAGAATCTCCCAGTAGTTCTCGTCGACGCGCAGCCGCACCGCCTCGTCGCTGTACCAGATCTCGCGGACGGCCTGCAGTGCACCGACCTTGCGGGCGCGACTCGACCAGTAGTTGACCTCACCGTCGCTCGCATCGCGCTGAAGGATGTCTAGGTACCACCACGACACCGGCACGCCGCCGTCGACCCAACCGAATGAGTTCTGGTACTCCCGGCTAGCGAGGAGGTTCTGCTCGACCCACTCGAGGGCCATCCCGTGGCTGCTGGTCCCATCAACCCAGTACTGCGCACCGGGGTCGATCGCGCGGCCGAGGTAGCGCGCGTAATAGTCGGTGATTTCGCGGTTGTTGTACTCGCGGCTGTGCAGGATCGCCCAGAGCACGTCCGAAGGCCTCCAGCCGCGGTCGAGCAGGCCAACCCAGTAGTAGCGGCCCGTGTCGGCGGCCGCCTCACTGGAGGTTCGGCCGAGGAAGTTTCGATACCAAGTTTGAACGATCGCGTCGTTGGACGGCGCGGCGGACGCAGGTGCGGCGATGGGAAATGCAAGCGCACCGGCAGCCACAGCCGCAACGAGCACACGGGCGAAAAGTCTTTTCATCGGCGTCTCTCCTGAGCAGTCGGTGCTTCAGTATCGGACCGACCCTAGGCAAGCTAGGGCTGACTCAGAACTTTTCACCCGGAGAAGGCTGGATGAATTCCAGACGCCCACGAGGGGGCGCCTCGCGCAGCCCTCCCGGCCCACCGTGCCGGTAAGGTTCCCTCCCGAACCATCTCGGGACCGTAGGCTCGTCGCCGCGCCCCGACAACACGACGACTTGCGAGACCCCCGATGAGCAAGCAGATCTACCTCCTGGACAACGTCGTCCAGCACTACAACTGGGGTTCCCCGACCCGAATCCACGAACTCCTCGGCACCGAGCCCGACGGCAGCCCCGCCGCTGAACTCTGGTTGGGCACACATCCCAGCGCACCGTCCCAAGTCATCCTCCCCGACGGGCACAGCGGCGAGCGCACATCGCTTCTTGAGCTCGTCCGCTCAGCCCCAGACGTAATGCTCGGGCCCCACGTCGTCGAGCAGTTCGGGCCCAGGCTGCCCTACCTTCTCAAGGTTCTCGCCGCGGAGCGCGCACTCTCCCTTCAGGTACACCCCAAGCCGCACGCCGCCCGGGCGGGGTTCAACCGGGAGAACCGCGCGGGTCTGCCGGCAGGCTCCCAGCAGCGGTCATTTCACGACGACCAGCACAAGCCAGAGATGGTCGTAGCGGTGTCACAGTTCGAGGCGCTCTCCGGGTTTCGAGCCCCGCGAGCGATCCTCGCTCTCCTGGACGGTCTCCGTGGGCCGCTGGTCGCCGCTGTACGCGACTCGCTCCTCGCCGACCGTTCCGACCGTGGGATGCGACGTGCCTTCTCGCTTCTGCTGGCGGCTCGTGGCGAGGTGACGTGCGCGGCGGCCGTCAGGGAGACCGTCGAATCCGTGCGCGTGCGGTTGGCTGGAGGCTCGCCGTTCGACCGGGCCGACGCCACCGTCGTGCAACTGGCGCACGAGCATCCCGGCGATCCCGGCGCCATCGCGTCGTTGATGCTGAATCGCGTGACGCTGGAGCCTGGAGAGGCGATGTTTACGCCGGCTGGTCAGGTTCACGCATACCTCTCGGGCCTGGGCATCGAAGTCATGGCGAGCTCGGATAACGTGCTGCGCGCCGGACTGACCTCGAAGTTGGTCGACGAGACCGCGCTGATCGAGTGCGCTACCTTTACGCCGGCCCCGCCGGTGCACCCCGAGCTGGTGCTGACGGGCGAACGTGGCCAGGTGCATTCGTTCCGCCCTCCAGTCGAGGAATTCGCCCTGACGGTTGCCGACGTCGACGATGAAGAGACGGTGCCCCTGCACGACGAGGGCCCCCGCATCGTCCTGTGCATCGAGGGCAAGCTAGTTCTGGAGCACGAGCACGGGGCGATCGCTCTCGAGCAGGGCGGCTCTGTGTTTGTCCCGCATGCCGCTGGGCCCTTGTCTGTCGCCGGTGAGGGCCAGCTCGTCTGCGCCTGGGTGCCCTGAGAACGACCGGCCACCAGCGACGCCGCGGTCAGACCGAAAGGGGCCGCGGCGGCTCCCACCGCGAGTCCCGGCGCAGCGCCCGCCCGTCGCGCCAGCCGCGCACAAGCTGGGGCAGCCCGGTGCGCACCTGCCGCGAGACGAAGAGGCGCACGATCTCCTTGCCGAGGGTCACAACGGAGCCCAGCGCGAACATCGCGGGCCGGTAGTCGCCGTGCACCTGCAGGTATCGAGCCATGTACCCGCGGTTGCGCATGATGTGATACCGAGCCATGTCGCTCGTGGAGTTCAGCTTGCGGATGCGTCCGATGGGCAGGTGCTGCAACGTACGGGTGCGTCGCAGCGCGAAGTCGCTCACCAGGGCCGGACGGGTCACCTTGGTGGCCAGATAGCCGTAGATGGTGTCGTCCCAGTAGATGAAGAACCGTGCGTCCGGCAGACCGATGCGGCGCACCACCTCCCGGTGGAACACGCCTCCCTCGAAGCACGCCGTGTTCATCGACCGCCACCGCGGCTCGCCCTCCTCCGGGAAGGCGCGAGGTGCGAACGGGTTGGGGATGCCCATGGCCGTGACGAACTGGTACTGCCAGTAGAACGCACTGCCGTCGAAGTTGCGGCGCTGCGGCTGCAGGACGCCGTGCGTCTGCGCCAGGGGCACGCCGGCGGCGAGGTCGCGGTCCACGCCGTCGGTCCACCGGCGCACGCGGGCCAGCCCCTCGGGAAGGACCGCGACGTCGTCGTCCATCATCCAGATCCAGTCCGCGCCGCCCTCGTACGCGAGCCGCATGCCTTCGCTGAACCCGCCGGCCCCGCCGGTGTTGGTGGCCTGCGGGGCGTAGTGGACCTTCGTTTCCGGCAGGTCCGCCGCGGCGTCCGCGACGATCCGACCCGTCTCGGCGGAGTTCTCGTTGTCGACCACGACGAGCAAGTCGGGCTTCTCGCTCAGCGCGCGCACGGAGTCGAGCAGCTCGCCGAGCAGCTCCTGGCGCTTGTAGGTGACCACGACGACGGCGAGCTGTGACATGGCCTTCAGCCTAGCCGGGTCGGACGTGCCTCTCGGACACGCACGCGGACCACCGAGCCGCGACGGGCCGGCGGCGCGGGCGCCCGCCCGGGCTCAGTCGCCCTCGGCGCGCAGGACGCGCAGGTGCCCGCGGCGGGCGGTCTCCGTGACGGTGCCGGGCTCTGGTCGCACCGGCGGGCGCACGCGCCCGGCCTCGCGGACGGCCTCGGCGAGCGCGGACAGATCGTCCGGCGTCGGGCCCGCGTCCTCCAGCTGGGTCGTCAGGCGCACGACCTCCCAGCCGCGCGGTGCGGTGAGCCGCTCGGCGTGCTCTGCGCACAGGTCGTAGGAGTGCGGCTCTGCCAGCTGGGCGAGCGGGCCCAAGACGGCGGTGGAGTCCGCGTACACGTAGGTGAGGGTCGCCACGGCCGCACGCGTGCATGCCGTGCGCGAGCACTGCCTGACCGATCTCACATCGCGACCTTACGCCCTGCGCGGGGCTGCCCAACGCGCCCACGCCGGGCGTGACCGGAGCGTGACCAGCGCCGCACCCGCAGTGCGCCCCGGGCCTCCGCCGGGACCGTCGTAGAGTCGGCTCGTGGGACTCTTCGGCTCCTCGCGCGGCGGACAGCCCGCGCCCCAGCCGCACGGCCCGTCGCGACGGGCGCGGCCCGCCGTCGTGCCTTTCGTGGCCCCGGCGCCGCCGTCGGCGCAGGCCGACGCCGCCCCTGCCCGTCGACGCGACCGGCGGGGGCGCGGGCTGCGCGGGCCGCTGCTGCCGCCGGGCGCCCCGGCCCACCGCACCCGTGCCGAGCGGTTCGACGACCTGGTGCTCGACGCCGTCGAGGACGTCGAGCGCCGGTGGTCGGGCCAGCTGGCGGGCACGGAGTTCGCGGTGGAGGACGTGCCGGCTTCTGACCCGGCGCCGTGGGAGGCCGGCGGCGTGCCGCTCGGGCGTTGCTTCCCCGCCCACGCCGGCCAGCCCGCGCGCGTCGTGGTCTACCGGCGGCCGGTGGAGCTGCGCGCGCTCGACGACGACGACCTCGCCGACCTGGTCCACGACGTCGTCGTCGAGCAGGTCGCCCACCTGCTGGCACGCACGCCCGAGGAGATCGACCCGCACTTCGAGGGCCGCTGACGACGCTCGAGGTGCGGGTCTCCTCGGGCGCCGACTCAGCCGGCGGCGTCGACCTCGCGCACGCTGACGCTGCCGGGCGCCGCCTCGGCCGCGGTCGCGGGCAGCGACGCGACGAGGGTGCCCGCCGCCGACGTGCCGTCGTCGGCCGTGAGCTGCACCGACCACACGACGCCCGCGTCGTCCGCCTCGACGCCGACGGCGGCCGGGACGGCGGCTCCAGCCATCTCGGCGAGGTCCACGGTGGTGCTGCGCGCCGCCTCGAGCGCGACCTGCCGCTCGGCGACCTGGGCACCGTCGGGGCCGTAGAGCCGCACGACGGCAGCGGCCTGCCCGCTCGGGTCGACGTCCTCACCGCGGTCGGCCGGCACGGCGGTGAGCGCCAGGACGGGGCGGGCCCCGGCCGGTAGCGCCGCCTGAGCCGAGCCCGCGGCCTCGGGCACCGCCGCGCCCACCACCCACGCGACGTCGTACGGCGCGCCCGACACCACCGCGTCGGCCGCCGGCACGCCCTCGCGCGTGCTGACCGCCGCGGCCACCAGCGGCCGGTCGGCGTCGAGCACCACGGTGTACGACCCCTCCGGCAGCCCGCCGATCGGCAGGTCGGTGACGACGCCCGGCTCGAGGTCCACCTCCTCGCCGCCGCGCAGGTACACGCGCCCGTCGGGCCCGTACACGCTGACGCGGGCGGTCGTGGGCTCCTCGCCGGGCACGAGCATCCGCAGCTGCGGCGCGTGCGGGTCGTCCACGGCCTGGCCGCCGGAGACGATCCCGGGGACGGCGACGGTCCGGCGCGGCTCGACGCCCGGCGTCAGCAGGTCGACGCCCTGCGGCACGAGACCGTCGATGGACTGCGTCTGCAGGTGCGCCGCGACGCGAGCCCCGGACGAGGTCACGTGCACGGCGAGCCGCCGCTGGTCGGGCGCCGCGGCCTCGAGGCGGGTCTCGCGGGACTCCCCCGGGCCGAGCACGAACGAGCCGTTGCTGCCGAGCGCCACCTGCCCGCCGGGCCCGTGGACGGTGAGCGTGACGGTCGCAGCGCGCGCGCTCGGGTTCTGCACGACCAGCATCGCGCTCGAGCCGACCTCGGTGCTGCCGCCGACGATCCACTGCGAGATCCGTGGGGCGGGGCAGGCAGCGGCGGCGAGGCCGCGCAGGTCACCGGTCGTGGTGACGGAGGCCAGCGCACCGGCCGCGCGGAACGGCCCCTCGGCGTCGGGCCGAGCACGCAGCAGGACGCCGCCGGACGCGTCGCCCGCCGCCGCGAAGGCGGCGGCGCCCTGGGCGAGGCCCAGCTCGTCGGCGCCGTCGAGCGTGGACACGCGCGGCACCTGTGCGAGCGACCCCAGGACGGCCAGGGCGTACGTCGACACGGTCTGCACGGGCGAAGCCTGGAACTGGTCGTCGCCGACGTCGCTGCCCTCCGGCAGCCGCGCGGGCTGCGGGCACACCAGCGTGGCCGGTGCCGGGTCGACCGCCACGACCCGCGCGGCACCCTGACCGGAGGCGGACTCGCCCCCCGTCAAGGTCTGCGCCCACGGCAGGCCGACGGCGGCGACGGCACCCGTCGCGCCGAGGACCGCGACGCCCGTGACGGCCAGGCCGACCCAGCGCACGACGGTGCGGGTGCTCTTCCTCGTAGCCGTCTTCCTCGCCACGGTCACCTCCCTCGCCGGCGCCCGACGGGCAGGGCCAGCAGCACGAACACGAGCAGGACGGCGCCGCCGACGGCGAACCAGAGCGGCTGGCGCGGGTCCACGTAGTCGACGCGCAGGCGGCCGCCCTCGGCGGGCACCTCGAACGCCTGCAGGCCCGCGGCGTCCACCGCGGTGAGCCGGCGGTCGTCCAGGGTGGCCCGCCAGCCCGGGTCGGCGGCCGCCGCCAGGACGACCACGCGCACGGTCTCGGGGTCGGACGCCACGGGGACGTCGTCGCGCACCCGCAGGCCGTGCGAGGACAGCACCCCGAGCACCTCGGGCCGGTCGCCCGTGCCGGGCGCCGCGTCCGTCAGGCGCGCCCAGCCCGGGGCGGGCTCGCCCTCTGGCGTGACCCGCCACAGCAGGGTGCCCTCGCCCTCGGTGACGCGGGTCAGGCCGGCCACCATGTCGAGCGTCGTCACCAGGTCGCGGTCCACGCCCGGCGGCACCTGCACGGCGCCGACGCCCAGGTCGGCCAGGCGTGCGGCCAGGTCGGGCGCCTGCCCGGCGGCCAGGTCGGCCGCCACCGCGTCGAGCCGGCCGTCGCCCGCCTGCGCCTGGCCGGCAGGGCCGGCGCCGCGGGCGCGCACGACCGCCGACGCGTCGGTCAGCGCGGTGCCGTCCGCGTGCATCAGGGCGTAGCCGACGACGCTGGACGAGGCGAAGGCGGCCGCCGAGCGGCTGTCGCAGACCAACGTCGTCGTCAAGGCGAAGTCGGGCGACTCCGGCCGCCTGTTCGGCGCGGTGACGACCGGTGACATCGCCGGCGCCGT
>NZ_LWGM01000107.1 GCF_001750215.1 Isoptericola variabilis
TCGTCGTCGAGGCCGGCGCCGCCGGCCCGGCGCCTGCCGGTCGGGCGGCCCGCCGCCGGTGACCCCCGCGTCGATGTCCCCGCGCTGCAGCACCTGCTGCTCGGCCGCTGGCCGCAGTGGCGCCAGGCCGCCCGCGACCGCGCCACCGACCCGGACTTCTGGAAGGACGAGTCGCTGTCGATGGCCGAGCACCGCGAGCGGGTGCTCGAGCAGCTGCGGCGCCTGACGCAGGAGGAGGCCAAGCAGGTCTGGCTGGCGTTCCCCGAGCGCCTGGGGGGCGGCGACGCGCCCGGCGCGAACCTGGCGGGGTTCGAGGAGCTCGCCCTCGCCGACCCGTCGCTGCAGATCAAGGCGGGCGTGCAGTGGGGCCTGTTCGCCGCGGCGATCCTGCACCTGGGCACGCCCGAGCAGCAGGACCGCTGGCTCCCGGGGGCGATGGACCTGTCGGTGCCCGGGGCGTTCGCGATGACGGAGACCGGGCACGGCTCCGACGTCGCCGCGATCGGCACCACGGCCACGTACGACCCGCAGACCCAGGAGTTCGTGATCCACACGCCGTTCCGCGCGGCGTGGAAGGACTACCTCGGCAACGCCGCCGTGCACGCCACGGCCGCGACCGTGTTCGCCCAGCTCGTCACGAACGGCGTCAACCACGGCGTGCACTGCTTCTACGTGCCCGTGCGCGACCCGGAGACGATGGAGTTCCTGCCCGGCGTGGGCGGCGAGGACGACGGCCTCAAGGGCGGCCTGCGGGGCGTCGACAACGGCCGGCTGCACTTCACCGAGGTCCGCGTGCCGCGGGAGAACCTGCTGGCCCGGTACGGCCAGGTGGCCGAGGACGGCAGCTACACCTCACCGATCGACAGCCCCGGCCGCCGCTTCTTCACGATGCTCGGCTCGCTGGTCCAGGGGCGGGTCTCGCTCGACGGCTCGGCGTCGGTGGCCGCGAAGGTCGGCCTCGCGATCGCCGTGCGCTACGGCGCCGAGCGCCGCCAGTTCACCGGCGCCTCGCCCGTCGACGAGGTGGTGCTGCTCGACTACGCCACGCACCGCCGTCGGCTCTTCCCCCGCATCGCCGAGACCTACGCGATCCACTTCGCGCACGACCGGCTGCTCGACCTGTTCGACGAGGTCTTCTCCGGCGCGGGCGACACCCCCGAGAACCGCGAGGACCTCGAGACCATGGCGGCCGCGCTCAAGGCGACCTCCACGGACTTCGCCCTGAAGACCCTGCAGGAGTGCCGCGAGGCCTGCGGCGGCGCAGGGTTCCTCACGGAGAACCGCATCACGAGCCTGCGGCACGACATGGACGTGTACGCCACGTTCGAGGGCGACAACACGGTGCTCCTGCAGCTCGTGGCCAAGCGGCTGGTGGGCGACTACGCCCGCCAGCTCGGCCGGCAGGTGCGGAGCGGGCCGGGCATGGCGCGGTTCGTCGTCGACCAGGCGGTCGACCGGGCGCTGCACCGCACCCCGCTCGCGCGCGCGGTGCAGGTCGTGGAGGACGTCGCCGGCGGCCGCGGGCTGCTCGATGCCGCGACCCAGCGCGAGCTGCTCGCCGACCGCGTCGCCACCAAGGTGGAGGAGGTGGCGCTCGCGCTGCGCCCGGCGCAGAAGGCGGACCCGGTCACGGCCCAGCGCCTCTTCGACGACAACCAGGTGGCGCTCGTGGACGCCGCCCGCTCCCACGCCGAGCTCGTGCGCTGGGAGGCCTTCACCGCCGCGCTCGAGAAGGTCGAGGACGCCGGCACGCGCCAGGTGCTCACCTGGCTGCGCGACGTCTACGCCCTCACGGTCGTCGAGCGCGACCTCGCCTGGTTCCTGCTGCACGGGCGCCTGTCCGGCCAGCGCGGTCGCGCCGTCGCCCCGGCGCCCCGAGCAGGTGGTCGAGATCGCGTTCGACGGCCTGCAGCGCTCGCCGCGCTACCCCGGCGGCCTGGCGCTGCGGTTCGCGCGCGTGCTGCGCTACCGCGACGACAAGACCGCCGCGGAGGCGGACACGATCGACACCGTGCGGGCCCTGGCCGGCGGCTGACCTCACCGCGCCGGGCTCGCACCCGTCTGCGCCGTGCGCGACCCGTCCCGCGCGGCGGTGATCGCCCGCGCCGCGGCCGCGGCGTCGTCCACCCAGAGCGACACGCCCGAGACCTGGCGCTCGCGGCCGAGGAGGCCGCGCACGGTCAGCGGTCCGGCGAGGTCCAGGTCGAGGTTGGTGTCGCCGCCCAGCCCGCCGAGCGTCAGGCGTCCCGGGTCCGGGGCCACGCCGCCGCGGCGACGCGTGGCCACGGCGACCACCGCCGGCAGCGGGACCCGCGCGGTGACCCAGGCGCCGTCGCGCAGCACCAGCTCGCCGTCGCTGCCGCCGTCGCGGACGAGGTGGGGGTGGACCCGCCGCGCGGCCCACCACAGGAACACCCACACCGCCCCGTAGACGGACAGGGCGAGGACCGCCCACCGCGTCCACGCCAAGGCGCCGAGGCGCTCCCACGGGACGGCGAGGTGGACGACCGCCGCCTCCATCACCGCGGCGACGACGAGCCCGGCGCACGTGGCGCCGCTGCCCGCCGCGTAGGGCACGAGGACGTCGTCGGCCTCCTCCCGGTGCACGTGTCGGCGCGCGAGGAGGACCGCCGCCCGCAGCCGGCGCAGCTCGACGAGGACCGGCTCCGCGACCGGCAACGTCCACCGCTCCCGCGCACCCCCGGCGCCGTGCGCGGACGCGCGGCTCACGACGCCCTCCGCTCGAGGACCGTGCGCAGCACCGCGCGCTGCGCCGGGTCCGGCAGGAGCGCCTCCAGCCAGGCGTGCCCGTCGTCGCCGGTCGGGGTGACGGCACCGGCGAGGGCCTCGAGCTCGACCGTGTCCAGGACCTGGCCGAGGAGGTCGGCGGCGGCCTCGATGTCCGCGGCCGCACGGCGTGGGTCGCGCCCCGCCAGCGCCTCCATCCGGGCGGCGAGGGCGCCCAGGGCCGCAGCGCGCCCCGGGTCCCCGGCGAGCCCTCCGAGCGTGTCCGCCACCAGCCGCTGGGCGTCCGGGTCGAGGACGCCGCGGTGCGCCATGAGATCCACGGCGCGTCGCTCGGCGGCCACCCAGCCCTCGCCGTCCGCGCCGACCGCCTCGGCCATCTCCGCGAGCCCCGCGAGCAGCTCGGGGCCACGGCCGACGGGCTGTGGCCGGCCCGCACCTGGGCCAGCAGCGCGCGCAGCGCCCGCTCCTGCCGGTCGAGCCGCTCGCGCTCGGCCGCGAGCTGCGTCAGCACCGCCCCGAGCTCACGCTCCAGGTCGCCGCCGTCCCCGTCGAGCGCCTCGCGGGCCTGGCGCAGGCTCAGGCCCGCGGTGAGCAGCCAGCGCACGCGCAGCACCCGCACCACGTCCGCGGCCTCGTACTCCCGGTAGCCGTTGGCGCGGCGGGCGGGTTCGGCCAGGACGCCGGCGCGGTGGTGGTGACGCACCGCCCGCGGCGTCGTCCCGGCGATCTTGGCCACGTCCCCGATGCGCATGCGCTCAGCGTCGACCATGACGCCGCGACAAGGTCAACGGCCCGTCGGGCGCGCCGTCCGCCCCGGGACAGCGAGCGGCCCCCACGGCTGTGGAGGTCCGTGGGGGCCGCTCGATCCGCTGTCTCATTCGGATCCCGCCGACGCTCTCGCGCCGGAAGTCTGCCCCCAGCCTACCCGACCGCCCCGCCGCACGGTCGCCGCACGGTCGCCGCACGGTCGCCGCACGATCCGCCACGTGGCGGCGGGACCGCCCGCGGTTCGCCGTCCCTCCGCGGGACGACGCCGGCACCGTCCCGTACGACCCCGGGCCGACCGCAGGTCCCTCCCCCGGCCGGATCCGCCGCGCGGCGCCGTCCGTAGCGTCGCCGCCCATGACCAGGCCCCGCCTCCCCCGCACCGCGTCCGCCGCCCAGTCCCCGCTCCCGTCCTGGCCCGTCCTCGGCCCGGCGCTCGCCGTCGTCCTGGCGCTCGCTGCCGTGACCCTCGCCGCCCTGCCGGCCCGCGCCGACCTGTACCGCTCCGTCGCGGGCGGCGCCGAGCGGTCGCCGCTCGCCGGCCTCGTGGGGCTTGTCGCCGAGCACGGGCTGCTCGTCCTGGTCGCCACGGCCGGCGTGCTGGCCGTCGCCACGTGGCGGCGGGACCGGCCGCGGTTCGGGGTCCTCGCCGCCGGCGGCGCCGGCGTCGTCCTGGCGTACGGGACGAGCGAGGCGGTCAAGCTCCTCGTCGGCGAGGCGCGCCCGTGCCGCGTGGTCGACGTCGCCACGGTGCTCGCCTGCCCGGCGGTCGGCGACTGGTCCTGGCCCAGCAACCACGCCGTCGTCGCCGGCGCGATCGCCACCGCCTGCGCGCTCGCGGTGCGCCGGGCGGCCGTGGTCGCCGTGCCGACGGCCCTGGCGGTGGCCGGCAGCCGGGTGGGCGCCGGCGTCCACTACGTGCACGACGTCGCGGCCGGGCTCGCGCTCGGGGTCCTCGTCGTGGCCGTCGTGGTGGCGACCGCCGTCGCGGTCCTGCGGCGCCGGGCGGCACGGGCGCGCTGACCGCGTCAGCGCACGCGGCGCACCAGGGCGAACCCGTCCCAGCCCTTGCCGCCGACCGTCTGCAGCACGGTGGCCTCCAGCCGGTCGTCGGTGGCGATGTCGGCCAGCACCTGCCGCGAGCCGACGACCCGCGGGTCGTCGCTCGCGGCGTCGGCGACCGCGCCGGCCCGCACCACGTTGTCCACGACGATCAGCGAGCCGGGGCGGGTGAGCGCCAGCGCCAGGCGCAGGTACTGCGGGTTGCTCGGCTTGTCCGCGTCGACGAAGACGAGGTCGAAGGGCTCGGCGCCGTCCTCGACCAGCCGCCGGGCCGACGCTACGGCCGGCCCGACGACGACGTCCACCCGGTCGCCGACGCCCGCCCGCTCGAGGTTCTCCCGCGCCACGGCGGCGTTGCACTCCTCGAGCTCCAACGTGGTCACGTGCCCGCCGGGCCCCACCGCGCGGGCCAGCCAGAGGGTGCTGTAGCCGGCGAGCGTGCCGACCTCCAGCACGCGGCGGGCGCCGGCGGCCTGCGCCAGCAGCGCGAGGAACCGGCCCTGCGCCGGAGAGACCGCCGCGTGCGGCATCGTCGTGCGGTGCGCGGACTCCCGCGCCGCCTCGAGCGCGTCGTCCTCCGGCACCAGCAGGTCCACCAGGTAGGCGTCGACGTCGTCCCAGGAGCGCTCCATGCGGCGACCCTACGGCCGGGCGCCGCTGTCCGGGCCGCGGGCGCGCACGCGGCAGACGCCGCTGCTTCGTCATCCGCGCTTGGCACACTTTTCTCCAGGGTGCCGGCAGCACGGCCGGGCTGTCGGCGCGGCCGTGTACGGTTCGCCGAGCCGGACGTTCCGGTCCTTCGGGAGAAGCAACGCGAAAGGGGCGGACCGCCATGATGGGAGGGCACCACGCGGCCTCGGGCGCCGCGGCCTGGGTGGCCGTGACGGCCTCGACGCCGATCGCCCTGGGCTGGTACCCCGTGTCGGAGGTCGGCGTGATGACCGGCGCGCTCGTGTGCGCGGGCGCCGCCCTGCTGCCCGACGCCGACCACCACTCGGGCACCATCGCGCACTCCCTGCCGCCGGTCTCCGAGGGCGTCACCCGCGTCGTCGCCGCCGTGAGCGGCGGGCACCGCGCCGCCACGCACTCGCTGCTGGGCGTCCTGGTCTTCACCGCGATCGCGTGGGTGGCCGGCCTGGTCTCGGTCCCCACCGAGCGCTTCGGCGACGTGCTGGTGGGGCCCGGCGTCATGGCCGTCCTGCTCGTCGCCTTTGCGCTACGCGCACTCCGGCTGACCCGCAAGGGCACCCTGTGGCCCTGGCTGTCGTCCGTGGGCCTGGCGGCGCTCGTCGCCGTCTTCGCGCCCGAGGAGTGGTACTGGATGCCGTTCTGCGTGGGCCTCGGCTGCCTCGTGCACATCGTGGGCGACCTCCTCACCACCCGCGGCGTGCCCCTGCTGTGGCCGCTGCGCGTGCGCTCGCCCCGCTGGGTGCGCCGGCGCGCCCTGGTGCTGGACGACCTCTGGACCGCCCAGGGCAACGTCTCGGTGCCCCTGCTGGGCGACGCCGGGTCGTGGCGCGAGTGGCTCGTGATGACCCCGGTGAGCCTGTACGCCGTCGTGGGCGTCGGCTGGGCCGCGCTGGAGCAGATGGGCTTCGACGTCGCGGGGGCCTGGCAGAGCTTCACCCGATGACGCCGCGCCGGGCCTGACCTGCCGCTTGCCGCGGCCCGCGGCGGGGCGCACCGTGCTGTCATGGCCTCGGTGGACGCCTCCGGCCCCGCCTCCCGCCCCGGCGCCGGTGCGGGGTGGCGGTGGGCGCTGGCCGCCGCCGTCCTCGGCGGGGTCGCGGTCTCGGGCGCCCTCGCCGCCTACGCGGACGCCCACCCGGGCGACGGCACCGAGCTGTTCACCCTGTGGTTCGGCTCGATGGTCGCCGCCAAGTCGTGGCTCGCCACCGGCGCCGTCGTGCTGCTCGCCGTCCAGCTGCTGACCGCGCTGGCCATGTACGGGCGCCTGCCCGGCGTGCGCAGCGCGCCGCCGTGGGTGGGATGGACGCACCGCTGGAGCGGCGTCACGGCGTTCGGGCTGACGCTGCCGGTGGCGTTCGCGTGCGTCTGGTCGCTGGGGCTCGAGGACGAGCCGGCCCGCGTGGCGGTGCACAGCGTCGCCGGGTGCCTGTTCTTCGGCGCGTTCACCGTGAAGATGCTCGCCCTGCGCGTGCGGTCGCTGCCGGGGTGGGGGCTGCCGCTGCTCGGCGGCACGGTGCTCACCCTGCTGGCGCTCACGTGGACGACGTCGGCGCTGTGGTGGTTCGCCCGGGGCGCGGCATGACCGGGGGTGCGCCGTGAGCGACGGCTCCCCGACCCGCCGCCAGGCGCTCGTCTGGATCGGCACCGCCCTCGCCGCGGGCGCCGTCGGGTACGGCGCCTTCACCGCCGTCGGCCCGGCGCCGGAGGACGAGCGGGAGGAGCGCGAGGACGAGCGGGAGGAGCGTGACGACGCCCGTGACGACGCGGAGGACGACGCCCGTGACGACGCGGAGGACGACGCCCGTGACGACGCGGAGGACGACGCAGCGGAGGACGCGAGGGACGACGCAGAGGATGACGCCGAGGACCCCGGCGACCGGGAGGGCGGCTGAGGTGCGCGCGTGGTGGCGGCGCCTGCCCACCCTCGTGCTCGTCGCGCTGGCCGCGGCGACCGCGGGGGCGATGCTCGCCGGCCTGCGGTAGCGCCGGCCCGTAATTCCGTGGACCGCCCGGCGCCGCGCTGCCAGGATCGTGCGCACGGTCCCCGACGGGGGACCGGCCAAGCACCGCGGCCGCACGGCCGCGCCCGGGAAGGAGGCCGCCATGCACGACGACGTCGCACGCGCGCGCCTCCCCCGCCACCGTCGCTGACACGCGGCCCCGGGAGGCGGCTCTCGCCCCACCTCCCCTCAGGAGCACCCCCGTGTCCTTCGTTCTCACCCTGCCCGACGACGACCCCGGCCCCGGCCGCCGGTGGTCCACCTGGACCTCCGTGACCAAGGGCCAGCGCGGCCCCGAGCCGCGCCCCGGCTGGGTCGTCACCTCCGACGCCGCGCTCGACACCGAGCTGGGCATCCTCAAGACCGGCAAGGAGGCCGACGTCCACCTCGTGGAGCGCGCCGTGCCCGGCGACCCCGCGCGCCGCAGCCTCCTGGCCGCCAAGCGCTACCGCGGCCGCGAGCACCGGCAGTTCGACCGCGACGCCGAGTACACCGAGGGCCGGCGCCTGCGCCGCACCCGCGACCAGCGCGCGGTCGACGACCGCAAGTCCGCCTGGGGGCGTGCCGTGCGCGCCACCCAGTGGGCCGACGCCGAGTTCACGGCGCTCGGCCGGTTCCGGGAGGCCGGGGTGCCGGTCCCCTACCCGGTGCAGATCGACGGCACCGAGATCCTCATGGAGTTCGTGGGGCACGCCGACGACGACGGCGCCTACGTCGCCGCGCCGCGCCTGGCCCGCACGCGGCCCGGGCCCGACCTGCTCGCCGAGTGGTTCGAGCAGCTGCGCGACGCGATGGGCGCCGTCGCGCGCCTCGGCTGGGCGCACGGCGACCTGTCGCCGTACAACGTCCTGGCCGACGGCGAGCGCCTGGTCCTCATCGACCTGCCGCAGGTGGTGGACCTCGTCGCGGTGCCCCGCGGCGTGGAGCTGCTGCACCGCGACTGCCGCACGATGTGCGCCTGGTTCGCGGCGCGCGGCCTGGCCGTCGACGCCGACGAGCTCTTCGCGGAGGTGTTCGCGCAGGTCTGGTAGCCGCGGCGGGCGCGCGGCCGCGCGTCCGGGAGGGTGCCGCGGGCCCGGGCGGACCGTGTGTCGTCGGTCACGCCCGGGCCGCGGGAACCGCGTCCTCGTGCGGGCCGTTCGACCCTCGGACCCCCGTGGACGCGCCGCGACCGGCTCGCAGGGGCACAGTTGTCCCAGACCCGCCGCGCGTCGGCGCCCGTACTGCGAGATGGAGCTTGAGTGTCCGGTAATGCCACGACCCGGTTCGGCAACGTGTCCCTGCTGGCGGTCGCCAGCCGGCTGCCGAGCCGCGTCACCACGTCGGACGAGATCCAGGACCGGCTCGGCTCCGCGCTGCGCCGCCTGCGCATCGCCGGCAACCCGTTGCAGCGCGTCGCCGGGGTGCTCGAGCGCCGCAGCTGGGGCGAGGGCGAGGACGCCGACAGCGCCACCGTGGCCGCCGGCGAGGAGGCGCTCCGCAAGGCCGGGGTCGCCCCCGGCGAGGTCGACCTGCTCATCAACACCTCGGTGACCCGCAAGCACCTCGAGCCGTCCGTCGCGGTGCGGCTGCACCACGGCCTCGGGCTGCCGAGCTCGGCGATCAACTTCGACGTCGCCAACGCCTGCCTCGGCTTCGTCAACGGCATGAGCCTGGCCGCCGGCATGATCGAGTCCGGGCAGATCCGGCACGCCATCGTCGTCAACGGCGAGGACGCCGACGACGTCCAGCGCACCACGATCCGCCGCCTGCTGCGGGAGGGCGTCGGCAAGGCGGACTTCATGCAGGAGTTCGCGACGCTGACGCTCGGCTCCGGATCGGCCGCCGCGGTGCTGGGCCGCACCGACGAGCACCCCGGCGGGCACCGCGTGCTCGGCGGCGTCACCCGCGCCGCCACGCAGTTCCACGACCTGTGCGTGGGCAGCGTCGACGGGATGTTCACCGACGCCAAGGCGCTGCTCAAGGGCGGCCTCGACCTGGTGGTCACCGCCTGGCGCGAGGCGTCCCGCGAGTGGGACTGGTCGTCGATGGACCGCTACATCACCCACCAGGTCTCCCGCGTGCACACCGAGGCGATCGTGCGGGCGCTGCACCTGGACCGCGACCGGGTGCCCACCACCTTCCCGACGCTCGGCAACGTGGGGCCGGCGTCCATCCCGATCACGCTGGACCGCGAGCAGGCCAGCCTGCGTGACGGGGACCGCGTGCTGCTCATGGGCGTCGGGTCCGGGATCAACACGGCGATGCTGGAGCTCGCGTGGTGAGCGGGCTGCCCGCCCGCACCCCACCGCCCGGACTGCCGCAGCTCGACCCGGCCTGGAGCCGCCTCGTCGAGGTCGACGGCGTGGGCGCCGACGCCGGGCGACGCCGCACGTGGCACTGCCTGGACACCGGGCCGGTGCTCGCGGGGCGCGGCGTGCAGCCGGTGGGCACCGTCCTGGCGGTGCACGGCAACCCGACGTGGTCCTACCTGTGGCGCCGCCTCGCCGCCGGCTCGCTGGAGCGCGCCGCGCAGGGCGGCCCGGCGTGGCGCGTGGTCGCGGTGGACCAGCTCGAGATGGGCTGGTCCGAGCGCACGGGCACGCGCCGCGGCCTGGCGCAGCGTGTGGCGGACCTCGGGGCGCTCACCGCGGAGCTCGGGCTCACCGGGCCCGTGGTCACCCTGGGGCACGACTGGGGCGGCGTGGTGTCGCTGGGCTGGGCGGTGGACCACCGCGCCGACCTCGCGGGCGTGGCGCTGCTCAACACCGCGGTGCACCAGCCGGCGGGCACGCCGGTGCCGGGCGTGCTCCGGCTCGCCTCGGCCCGCCCCGTGCTGCACGCCGGGACGGTGGCCACCACCGCGTTCCTCGACACCACCCTGGCGCTGGCCCGCCCGGCGCTGCCGGCCGACGTGGCGGCGGCCTACCGCGCGCCGTACCGCAGCGCGGAGCGGCGCGAGGGCATCGGCGGCTTCGTCGCCGACATCCCGGCAGAGCCGGGCCATGCCAGCGCGCCGGAGCTCGACCGCGTCGCGGCCGGCGTGGCCGCCCTCGACGTCCCCGCGCTGCTGCAGTGGGGCCCGCGCGACCCGGTGTTCTCCGACCGCTACCTGGACGACCTGGTCGACCGCCTCCCCCACGCCCGGGTCCACCGCTTCGAGGGTGCCGGCCACCTGGTGGCCGAGGACGCGCCGTACGCCCCGGCGGTGCTGGACTGGCTCGGCGAGGAGGTGCTGCCGGCGTCGGCGCCTGCACCGGCGTCCGAGCCGGAGCCCGAGCCCGAGCCCGTGTCTGCTCCGGGGCAGGACCCGGGGACGGGGTTCGAGCCGCTGTGGGCGCGCCTGGACGCCCGCGCCGACGACGACGGCCCGGCGGTCATCGGCATGACGTCCGACCGTCCGCTCGTGGTGAGCTGGCGGCTGCTGGCGCGGCGGGTGCGCGAGATCGCCGCCGGTCTGCACGCGGTCGGCGTGCGCCGGGGCGACCGCGTCGCGCTGCTCGTGCAGCCCGGCCCCACGCTCACCGCGCTCGTCTACGCCTGCCTGCGCCTGGGCGCGGTCGTGGTGGTGGCCGACGCCGGGCTCGGCGTGCGCGGGCTGTCCCGCGCCGAGCGCGGCGCCCAGCCCGACTACGTCGTCGGCGAGACCCGCGGCCTGGCCGCCGCCCGCGCGCTCGGCTGGCCGGGCGTGCGCATCGCCGCCGGTCCGCTGCCCGCGGCCGCCCGCGCCGCGCTCGGCGTCC
>NZ_LWGM01000108.1 GCF_001750215.1 Isoptericola variabilis
GCCGCGGCGGGGTCCAGGCCGCGCGCGGCCACGAGCCGCTCCGCGCGCAGCGCCGCCGGCGCGTGCACGACGACCACCAGCCCGAACCGGTCCGTCTGACCCGTCTCGACCAGCAGGGGGATGTCGTGCACGACGACGGCGCGCGGGTCGGCCGCGACGGCGGCGGCCTCGCGCTCGGCGGACAGCCGCCGCACCTCGGGGTGCACGATGCCCTCGAGCCGCTCCCGCGCGGCGGCGTCGCCGAAGACCACGGCCCCCAGCGCCGGGCGGTCGAGCGACCCGTCCGCGAGCAGCACCCCGTCCCCGAACGTCTCGACGACGCGCTCCAGCCCCACGGAGCCGGGCGCGACCGCCTCGCGGGCGAGCACGTCGTGGTCGACGACGACGGCGCCGAGCTCGGCCAGGCGCCGCGCCGCCACGGACTTGCCGGCGGCGATGCCGCCCGTCAGGCCGATGCGGAGCATGGGCCCCATCCTGCCCCAGCCGCTCTCAACGGGCCGTGCCCCCGGGGCCGCCGGCGCCCTTCGCGCAGTCGGCGCCCGCCGGGCCGTCCGGGTCGTCGGCGCCGACCACCCGCAGCATGCGCAGCAGCTCCGCGCGCTCGTCGGGGGTCAGGCGGGCGAGGCGCGCCGCCGCGCCCTGGCGCCGCTCGGCCCACACGCGCGCCAGCGCCGCGCGACCGTCGTCCGTCAGCTCCACGAGCCGGGCCCGCCGGTCGTGCGGGTCGGGCAGCCGGCGCACGTACCCGTCGGCCTCGGCCTGGTCGACCTTGGTGGTCACCGAGCGTGGCGCGACGTCGAGGCGGGCGGCGAGGTCGACGGCGCGCAGCGGCCCGTCGGCGTGGGCCAGCGAGCGCAGCAGCCGGGCCTGGCCGGGCGTGAGCGGGTCGCCCAGCGTGGCGGCGTCGCGCCGCAGGCCCCGGACCGCCGCGTGCAGCAGCTCGACGAGCGTCGCGGCGTCGTCGTGCACGTGCCGCTCGACCACCGGGGTCGCCTCCGTCGCTTCGGTCACGACGCCAGCGTAGCCGATCTGGCGAGCCACACACATAGTGAGGTATGCTCAGCACCTGCTCGTGTCCCCGACCCCCTGGAGGCGACCGTGAGCATGCCCCACCCCGGCCACGGGATGCGGTCCTTCACCCAGGACTCCTCCGTGACGACCCACCGCCTCGCCCGCCGCACCCTGCGGCGCGTGCTGTCCTTCGCCCGCCCCTACCGCGGCCGCCTGGCCGTCTTCCTGCTGCTGCTGGCGCTCGACGCCGCCGCCGGCGCGGCCACCCCGCTGCTGTTCCGCCACCTCATCGACGACGGCATCGCCGCCGGGGACCGCGGCCTGATCGTGCTGCTCGCCGCCGGCGCCGCCGCGCTGGCCCTCGTCTCCGCCGGCCTCGCGGTCGCCGAGCGCTGGGTCTCCTCCCACGTCGGCGAGGGCCTCATCCTCGACCTGCGCACCGCCGTGTTCGACCACGTGCAGCGCATGCCCCTGGCCTTCTTCTCCCGCACCCGCACCGGCGCCCTCGTGCAGCGGCTCAACGGCGACGTCCTCGGCGCGCAGCAGGCCTTCACCTCCACCCTGCAGACCGTGGTGTCGAACGGCCTGACGATCGTGTTCACGCTCGCCGCGATGCTGGCGATGTCGTGGGAGCTGACGCTGCTGGCGCTCGTGCTCGTGCCGCTGTTCGTGCTGCCCGCGCGCTGGTTCGGCCGCCGCCTGGCCGCCATGACCCGCGAGGGCTATGAGCTCAACGCCGAGGCCGGCCAGCTCATGAACGAGCGGTTCAACGTCGCGGGCGCCCACCTCGCCAAGGTCTTCGGCGACCCCGAGCGGGAGAACGCCCGCTACGGCGCGCAGGTGCGCCGGCTGCGGGACCTCGGGATGCGCCGCGCCCTGGTGAGCACCTGGTTCCGCGTCGGCCTCACCACTCTCGCCTCGGTCGCCATCGCCGCCGTGTACGGCCTGGGCGGCCTGCAGGCCGTGGCCGGCGAGCTCACCGTCGGCGTCGTCGTCGCGCTCACCGCCTACCTCGGCCGCCTGTACGGCCCCCTGACGGCGATGAGCAACGTGCAGGTCGACGTCATGACCGCGCTCGTGAGCTTCGAGCGGGTCCTGGAGGTGCTCGACCTGGAGCCGAGCGTCGCGGACCGGCCCGACGCCGCCGACCTGCGCACGGCCGTCGCCGTCCGCGGGGCGGGCGTGGAGCTCGACGGCGTGACGTTCCGCTACCCGGGCGCGGAGGAGGTCTCGCTCGCCTCCCTCGAGTCGGTCGCCGCCCTGCGCAACGACCCCACCGGGGACACGCTGCACGACGTGACGTTCTCCGTGCCGGCCGGCGCGATGGTCGCCCTGGTCGGCCCCTCGGGCGCGGGCAAGACGACCGTCTCCCAGCTCGTGTCGCGCATGTACGACCCCACCCACGGCACGGTGCGCATCGCCGGCACGGACCTGCGCGACGTCACGCTGGCGTCGCTGCGGGACACCGTCGGGGTGGTCTCCCAGGAGGCGCACCTGTTCCACGACACGATCGCGGAGAACCTGCGCTACGCCCGGCCCGACGCGACGGACGCCGACCTCGAGGCCGCGCTCCGCGCCGCCCGGATCTGGGACCTGGTCGAGCGGCTGCCCCACGGCGTGGGAACCGTCGTCGGCGACCGCGGCTACCGCCTGTCCGGCGGCGAGCGGCAGCGCCTGGCCATCGCCCGCCTGCTGCTCAAGGCTCCCGACGTGGTGGTCCTCGACGAGGCGACCGCGCACCTGGACTCCGAGTCGGAGGCGGCGGTGCAGGCGGCGCTCGACGCGGCGCTGGCCGGGCGGACCTCGCTCGTCATCGCCCACCGGCTGTCGACCGTGCGCGAGGCCGACCTCATCGTCGTGCTCGACGACGGCCGCGTCGTCGAGCAGGGGACGCACCCCGAGCTGCTCGCGGCGGGCGGCCTGTACGCCGAGCTGTACCGCACGCAGTTCGCCCCGGCGGCGGCACCGGCCGCCTGACGCTCCCCGCCCGCGGCCCGCGGCGTCCGCGGAGGCGCCGCGGGCCCTCAGGCGAAGCGGCCGAGGCGCGCGCCGGCGAACGCCAGCGCGGCCACGGTCTCGCCGTCGCGGATCTCGCCGGCGGCGGCCATCGCCACCGCGTCGCCGAACGGCACCCAGCGCGTGGCGCCGATGCCCTCCTCCCGCTGGGTGCGGGCGAGCTCGCCCGCACCCGCCGCCGCGCGCAGGCCGCGCGCGAGGAACACGTGCTCCGGCGCGACGCAGATGCCGTTGAGCGCGTCCATCCGCCCCACCTCGGACCACTCGTCCGCCTCCAGGCCGGCCTCCTCGCGCAGCTCCCGCCGCGCGGCCGCCAGCGGGTCCTCGCCGTCGGTGCCGCCGGCCACGACCTCCCACGAGCGCCCGACCGTGTACCGCTCGACCTCGACCAGCAGCACCCGGCCGGCGTCGTCGAGCGCCACCACGAACACCGCCGGGTGGCGCACCTCCACCACGCCGTAGACGCCGTCCGCGCCGTCGGGCATCACCACCGCGTCCTCGCGGACGCGGATCCAGCGGTTGGCGTACACGGTGCGCGAGGTGCGGGTCTGCCAAGCCATGCGGTCACCCTACGAGGCCGCCCACCCCCACCCGGCAGGACTCCCGGCACAGGACCCGGCGGGGGGACGACGGAGGCCCGCCACCCTCGCGGGTGACGGGCCTCCGTGGTGCGGCGCCGGACGCGTCCGGCGTCAGGGACGAGCCGAGGCTCAGTTGCCGGTGAGCTTCTCGCGCAGAGCGGCGAGCGCCTCGTCCGACGCGAGCGTGCCCGTGGCCTCCTGGGCCGGAGCCGAGGAGTAGGTCGACGCGGCCGAGGCGGGCGCCGAGGCGTCGCCGGCGGCCTCGGCGTCGGCCGCCTGGGCCGAGCGCACCTGCTCGCGGTGGGACTCCCAGCGGGCGTGGGCCTTGGCGTACTCCGCCTCCCAGGCCTCGCGCTGCGTCTCGTAGCCCTCGAGCCACTCGTTGGTCTCCGGGTCGAAGCCCTCGGGGTACTTGTACTCGCCGTTCTCGTCGTACTCGGCCGCCATGCCGTACAGCGCGGGGTCGAAGTCCTCCGACTCGGGGTCCATGCCCTCGTTGGCCTGCTTCAGCGACAGCGAGATGCGGCGGCGCTCCAGGTCGATGTCGATGACCTTGACGAACACCTCCTGGCCCACCGTGACGACCTGCTCGGGCAGCTCGACGTGACGCTGCGCCAGCTCGGAGATGTGCACGAGGCCCTCGATGCCGTCCTCGACGCGGACGAACGCGCCGAACGGGACGAGCTTGGTGACCTTGCCCGGCACGACCTGGCCGATGGCGTGGGTGCGGGCGAAGGTCTGCCAGGGGTCCTCCTGCGTCGCCTTCAGCGACAGCGAGACACGCTCGCGGTCGAAGTCGACGTCGAGCACCTCGACGGTGACCTCCTGGCCCACCTCGACGACCTCGGACGGGTGGTCGATGTGCTTCCAGGACAGCTCGGAGACGTGCACGAGACCGTCGACGCCGCCGAGGTCCACGAACGCACCGAAGTTGACGATCGACGAGACCACACCGGTGCGGACCTGGCCCTTCTGCAGGGTCTGCAGGAAGGTCGAGCGCACCTCGGACTGCGTCTGCTCGAGCCAGGCGCGGCGCGAGAGGACGACGTTGTTGCGGTTCTTGTCGAGCTCGATGATCTTGGCCTCGATCTCCCGGCCGACGTACGGCTGGAGGTCGCGGACACGACGCATCTCCACGAGCGAGGCGGGCAGGAAGCCGCGCAGGCCGATGTCGAGGATGAGGCCGCCCTTGACGACCTCGATGACGGTGCCGGTGACGACGCCGTCCTCCTCCTTGATCTTCTCGATCGTGCCCCAGGCGCGCTCGTACTGGGCGCGCTTCTTGGACAGGATCAGGCGACCCTCCTTGTCCTCCTTCTGGAGGACCAGGGCCTCGACGACGTCACCGACGGCGACGACCTCGCCGGGGTCCACATCGTGCTTGATGGAAAGCTCGCGCGAGGGGATGACACCCTCGGTCTTGTAGCCGATGTCGAGGAGGACCTCATCGCGGTCGACCTTGACGATCGTGCCCTCGACGATGTCACCGTCGTTGAAGTACTTGATGGTGGCGTCGACGGCGGCAAGGAAGTCGTCCTCGGTGCCGATGTCGTTGACGGCGACCTGGGGCGCGGACTTCGTGGTGGAGATGGTCATGAAGTAAAAGCTCCGATGCGGACAGGTTGAGTCGTGCGGACAGGGACTGTGGTGACCGCGCACCGCCCGCCGGACCGCCTCGACGATCCGCCGAGGGGACCCGCTGACGGGCGCACTGCACCGCATGCGATCTTAGCGGTGGCCGTTCGGCAGGGTCAACGCGCCGCCGGGCGGCAGGATGGGCCCGTGAGCGACGCGACCCGCCCCGAGGCGCCCGGCGCGCCCGGCGCCCCCGGCCCCGCCGTCCCCCCGACGGACGCGGTGCACTCCGTCGGCTACCGGGACGTGCCCGACGACGCCGGCGGCGGCGCCGGCCGCCTTTGGTGGGACGCCAACGCCGCCGAGTACCTGGACGACCACCGCGAGTTCCTCGGCGACGCGGGCTTCCGCTGGGGCCCGGAGGGGCTGACCGAGGCCGAGGCCGGCCTCCTCGGCGACGTGGCGGGCGCCCGCGTGCTGGAGGTGGGCGCGGGCGCCGCGCAGTGCTCGCGCTGGCTCGCCGGCCGCGGCGCCGAGGTCGTCGCCACGGACGTCTCGGCCGGGATGCTCGCCCAGTCCGCCCGGCTCGACGCCGCCACGGGCGTGCGGGTGCCGGCGGTGCAGGCGGACGCCCGCGCGCTGCCGTTCGCCGACGGCGCGTTCGACGTCGTCTTCACCTCGTTCGGCGCGGTCCCGTTCGTGCCCGACGCCGCCCGGGTGCACGCCGAGGCCGCCCGGGTGCTGCGCCCGGGCGGGCGCTGGGCGTTCGCGGTGACCCACCCGCTGCGCTGGGCGTTTCCCGACGACCCGACCGCGCGCGGGCTCACGGCGGTCCGCTCGTACTTCGACCGCCGGCCGTACGTCGAGCAGGCCGCGGACGGCGCGGTGCTCTACGCCGAGTACCACCGCACCGTCGGCGACCACGTGCGCGACGTCGTCGCCGCGGGGCTGCGCCTGCGCGACGTCGTCGAGCCCGAGTGGCCCGCCTGGAACGACCAGGTGTGGGGCGGCTGGGGCCCCGAGCGCGGGCGCCTGCTGCCCGGCACCGCCGTGTTCGTCGCGACGAAGGACTGAGCGCCCCGCTGCGAGCGCCGGGCCGCCTGCCTAGCGTCGGGGGCACCACCCGCCCCCGACGAGCAGGAGCTCCACCGTGCGCATCGGCTACACGCTCATGACCGAGCAGAGCGCCCCCCGCGACCTCGTGCGGTACGCGCAGGCCGCGGAGGAGGTCGGCTTCGACCTCCTCGTCTCCAGCGACCACTACAGCCCGTGGCTCACCGAGCAGGGCCACGCCCCGAACGCCTGGGTCACGCTCGGCGCCGTGGCGCAGGCGACGTCCCGCGCCGAGCTCATGACGTACGTCACCTGCCCGTCGATGCGCTACCACCCGGCCGTGGTGGCGCAGCAGGCCGCGACGCTGCAGCTGCTGTCGGAGGGCCGGTTCACGCTCGGCCTGGGCGCCGGGGAGAACCTCAACGAGCACGTGGTCGGCGAGGGCTGGCCGAGCGTCGCGGTGCGCCACGAGATGCTCGCCGAGGCCATCGAGATCATCCGCGAGCTGCACACGGGCGAGCTCGTCACGTGGGAGGGCGAGTACTTCCGCGTCGACTCCGCCCGGATCTGGGACGTGCCCGCCGACGGCGTGCCGCTCGGCGTGGCGGTCTCGGGCCCCCGCTCGATCGAGCGGTTCGCCCCGCTCGGCGACCACCTCATCACGACGGTGCCGGACGCCGACGTCGTGCGGGAGTGGTCGCAGAAGCACTCGGGGCCGTCGCGGGCGATCGGCCAGCTGCCCGTGTGCTGGGACCCCGACAAGGACGCCGCGGTGCAGCGCGCGCACGAGCAGTTCCGCTGGTTCGCCGGCGGCTGGGACGTCAACGCCGACCTGCCGACGCCCGCGGGCTTCCACGCGGCGTCCCAGTTCGTGCGCCCCGAGGACGTCGCCGAGTCGATCGCGTGCGGCCCCGACCTCGACGAGCTGGCCGAGAGCGCCCGGCCGTTCCTCGACGCCGGGTTCACGGACCTGGCCATCGTCCAGGTCGGCGACGAGAACCAGGAGCGGTTCCTCGCCGAGGCCGCCGGGCCGCTGCTGGAGCGGCTGCGCGCGCTCTGACGCGGCCGCTCCGACACGCGGCCGCTCCGGCGCGCGTCGCAGGAGCGGGCGCGAGGCGGGGCCCGGACCGTCCGGCCCGGGCCCCGCGGCGTGGGTGCCGGCGCCAGTGCCCCGCGTCAGTGCCCGGCGTCAGTGCCCGGCGTCGGTGCCCGGCGTCAGTGCCCGGCGTCGTG
This sequence comes from Isoptericola variabilis, assembly GCF_001750215.1. Classification (GTDB taxonomy): domain Bacteria; phylum Actinomycetota; class Actinomycetes; order Actinomycetales; family Cellulomonadaceae; genus Puerhibacterium; species Puerhibacterium variabilis_A. The sequence continues at coordinate 7,470 of NZ_LWGM01000108.1, forward strand.
CCAGGTCGCGCCGGTGCCGACCGAGACGTCGAGCGGCACGTCGAGCGCGAAGGCGGAGCCCATCTGCGTGCGCAGCACGTCCTCGGCCTCGTCCCGCTCCCCCGGCGCCACCTCGACGACGAGCTCGTCGTGCACCTGCAGCAGCAGGCGCGAGCCCAGGCCGCGCCGCTCGAGCTCGGCCTGCACGCGCAGCATGGCGAGCTTGATGATGTCGGCGGCGCTGCCCTGGATGGGCGCGTTGAGCGCCATCCGCTCGGCCATCTGCCGTCGCTGCCGGTTGTCGCTCGTGAGGTCGGGCAGGTAGCGCCGCCGGCCGAGGATGGTGGCGGTCCAGCCGGTGGCGCGCGCCTCCTCCACGACGCCGTCGAGGTACTCGCGCACCCCGCCGAACCGCGTGAAGTAGTCGTCCATGAGCGTCTGCGCCTCGCTCGTCGCGATGCCCAGCTGCTGCGACAGGCCGAACGCGCTCAGGCCGTACGCCAGGCCGTAGCTCATGGCCTTGACCTTCGAGCGCATCTCGGGCGTCACGTCGGCCGGCGCCACGTCGAACACCCGCGAGCCCACGTAGCGGTGCAGGTCCTCGCCGCTGCGGAAGGCCTCGATGAGCCCGGCGTCCCCGGACAGGTGCGCCATGATGCGCATCTCGATCTGCGAGTAGTCGGCGGTCAGCAGCGTCTCGTACCCGTCGCCCACGGCGAAGGCCCGGCGGATGCGCCGGCCCGCCTCCGTGCGGATCGGGATGTTCTGCAGGTTGGGCTCGGTCGAGGACAGCCGGCCCGTCGCGGCGATCGTCTGCTGGAACGTCGTGTGGATGCGCCCGTCGTCGGCCACCGACTTGAGCAGGCCCTCGACGGTCTGGCGCAGCCGGCTGGCGTCGCGGTGCGCGAGCAGGTGCTCGAGGAACGGGTGGCCCGTCCTGGCGAAGAGCTCCGCGAGCGCCGAGGCGTCCGTCGTGTATCCCGTCTTCGTCTTCTTGGTCTTGGGCATGCCGAGCTGGTCGAACAGCACCTCCTGCAGCTGCTTGGGGCTGCCGAGGTTCACCTCCCGACCGATGGCCGCGTACGCCTCGTCGGCCGCGGTGGCGACCAGGTCGGCGAAGTGGTCCTCCAGCTCGCGCAGGTAGGCGACGTCGGCCGCGATGCCGGTGGCCTCCATCCGCGCCAGGACGGCGGACAGCGGCAGCTCGACGTCCGTCAGCAGGTGCGCGGCGCCGCGGTCGGCGAGCTGGCCGGCGAGCGCGTCCGCCAGCTCGACGATCGCCGCCGCGCGCGTCGCCTGCCGCGCGTCCTGGCCGCCGTCGTCGTCCAGCGCCAGGTCGAGGGCGCCCTGCGCGCCGCCGTCGTCCTCGACGCGCAGCTCGCGCCCGAGGTGGCGGGCCACGAGGTCGCCCAGGTCGTAGCCGCGCTGGTCGGGGTAGCACAGGTAGGCGGCCAGCTCGGTGTCGAACGCCACGCCCGCCAGGCGCAGCCCGCGCGCGGCCAGGGCGTGCCACGCCGCCTTGGCGCCGTGCAGCACCTTGGGCGCGCCCGCGTCGGCGAGCCAGTCGCCGAGCGCCTTCTCGTCGGCCGGGTCGATCTCGGCGAGGTCGTAGGCCACCGCGTGCCCGCGGCCGTCGGCCAGCGCCACGCCCCAGGCGTCGCCGCCGGTGGGCGTACCGCGGCCGGAGACGTCGACGCCGAGCGTGACGCCGGCGCGGTCGGCGAGCCAGCCGGCGAGCCCGCCCGCCGGCGGCGTCGCGAGCTCGAGGTCGAACCCGGCGTCGGCACCCGACGTCGCCGCCTCCTCGTCCGCCGCGGGGTCGACGGCGAGCAGCCGGTCGCGCAGCGCGCCGAACTGCAGGGTGTCCGACACCCGGTGCACGGCCTCCCGGTCGAACCCGTGCAGCGCCAGGTCGTCCGGCCCGAACGGCAGCTCGACGTCGCGCAGCAGCGCGTTGAGCTCGCGGTTGAGCCGCACCTGGTCCACGGCGGCGCGCAGGTTCTCCCCCGCCTTGCCCTTGAGGTCCCCGACGTGCTCCAGCAGCGCGTCCAGGCCCCCGTACTGGGTGATCCACTTCGCCGCCGTCTTGGGGCCCACGCCGGGCACGCCGGGCAGGTTGTCGCTGGTCTCGCCCACCAGCGCGGCGACGTCCGGGTAGCGCTCGGGCGGCACGCCGTACTTGTCCTGGACGGCCTCCGGCGTCATCCGTGTCATCTCCGACACGCCCCGCACCGGGTAGAGCAGCGTGACGTCCTCGCCGACGAGCTGGAGGGAGTCGCGGTCGCCGGAGCAGACCAGCACCTCCATGCCCGCCGCCGCGGCCTGCCCGGCCAGCGTGGCGATGATGTCGTCCGCCTCGAACCCCTCGCGCTCGAGGGTCGGCACCCGCAGCGCCTCGAGCACCTCCTTGATGAGCGGCACCTGGCCCCGGAAGGCCTGGGGCGTCTCGTTGCGGGTGCCCTTGTACTCGCTGTACCGCTCGGTGCGGAACGAGCGCCGCGAGACGTCGAACGCCACCGCGACGTGCGTGGGCCGCTCGTCCCCGAGCAGCTTGGTCAGCATCGACGTGAAGCCGTAGACGGCGTTCGTGATCTGGCCCGACGTGGTGGCCATGGTGTCCGGCAGCGCGAAGAACGCGCGGTAGGCCATGGAGTGCCCGTCGACGAGCAGCAGGCGGGGACGCGCCGGCGCGTCGCCGCCGGCACGGGATGGCGCGGTGGTGGTCACGGGTGCCAACCTATCCCGCATGGCCGACACTCCCCCCGCCACGCCCGGCTCCGCTCCCGCCGCCGCTCCCGCCGCGCCGGAGGACTGGCGCGCGGCGGCGCGCGGCACGCTCATCGAGCGCCTGGGCATCACCGTGGAGGCGCTCGGGCCCGAGCGGGCGGTCGGCGCGATGCCGGTGGCGGGCAACACCCAGCCCGCGGGGCTGCTGCACGGCGGCGCGTCGGCCGCGCTCGCAGAGACGCTCGGCTCGTTCGCCGCGCAGGCGCACGCCGGTCCGGGGCGCTCGGCGGTCGGGATCGAGCTCAACGCGACGCACCACCGCGGCGCGCGCGAGGGCGTCGTGCGCGGCGAGGCGCGCGCGCTGCACCTGGGCCGCTCGACGGCGTCCTACGAGATCGTGGTCACCGACGAGGCGGGGCGGCGGCTCTGCACGGCCCGCCTGACCTGCATGCTCATCGGCTGACGCGCGGACGCCCCGCGCCGGCCCCCCGCGGGCCCGGTGCTCAGGACGCCGACGAGGTCGCGTCGCCCCGGTCGGCGTACCGGGCGCGGTGGCGCTCCTGGAAGTCGCGCAGGTCGACCGGACCGCTGGGGAGGTTGGCCTCGCGGGCGCGCCGCCGGCGCGCGATGACGTCCTCGATCGTGGCGCGGGTCGTCTCCCGCCGCCCGCGGGGCCGCAGCTCGCGCCGCGGGCGGGGCGCGCCGTCGG
>NZ_LWGM01000109.1 GCF_001750215.1 Isoptericola variabilis
GCCGGCGCTCGACGGGTCCGCGCCGCGGCCGGCGGCCTGACCGCGCTCGACCGCGGGCCAGGTGGCGTCAGGGCCGCTCGGCCAGCGCACCGCGCACGAGCGTCAGCAGCTCGGCGTCGTCGACCCCCAGCTCGCGGGCCTTGCGGACGACCCCGCGCACGTCGTCGAGCAGCGTGGCCGCGACCGCCTCGGCCGCGCGCCGGGCGGCGGGCACGTCCTCGGTGACGACGGTGCCCGCGCGGCGGCGCGACCGCACGACGCCCTGCGCCTCGAGCTCGCGGTACGCCCGCTGGACCGTGCCGACGGCGACGCCCAGGTCGCGGGCCAGGTCGCGGGAGGCGGGCAGGCGGTCGCCGGGGCGCAGCGCGCCGACCGCCACGAGCGCGGCCACCTGCGCGCGGATCTGCTCGTAGGCGGGCGTCGCCGCGTCGAGGTCGACCCGCAGCTCCGTGGTCACGCCCCGCCCCCGACCGTCTCGGGAAGGGGGCGGCCGGCCACGGGGCGGGCGGGGAGCGCCGTCACGGCGACCACCACCGACCCGAGGCCGGTCGCCAGGCCGACGACGGCGGAGGACGCCGCGGCCACCGGGTGCCCGGCGCTGAGCAGCGCGACGGCGGCGGTGAGCATCATCAGCGCCAGCGCGCCGCCGGTCCACGCCTGGACGCCGGCCAGGAGCCGGGCGGCGCTCGTGCGGCGCACGGCGTCGTCCTGCTCGGCCGGCACCACCGCCAGGGCCGGGCGCCGGGTGATGACCCGGAGCGCGGCCACGGTCGCCGCGAGGACGAGCGCCAGGGCGAGACCGACCGGGATGCCGAAGACCCAGCCCGGGTACGGGCCCGACTGCCCCCACTCGACGACCGAGCCGTCCGGGCCCAGCACCGACTCCTTGGCGACGGCGCGGCCGTCGTCGGTGCCGGTGACGCCGTAGACGACGACGGCGACGATCCCGAGCGCGACCGTGCCGGCGAGCACCGGCAGGCGCCACCCGGCGACGCCGACCACGGTCCGCCGCGCGAGCGGGGCCCGCCGCACCGAGCCGGTGGGCCGCGGCCAGAACCGCTCGCCGACGCCGCGCGCGACGCACAGGACGACGGCGCCGAGGAACGGCGAGGTGAAGCGGGCCACCTCGTCGAGGTCCCGCGGGATGCCGAGCTCGACCTGCCAGACCATCACCACGACGCCGACGGCGGCCACGGCCGCGCACGTCGAGACCAGCGCCTCGTGCCGGCGCGCGGACTCGAGCACCGCGTCGGTGGTGGCCGCCGGCCGGTGGCGCGCGGTCTGCACCAGCAGCACCACGATCGCCACCAGGGCCACAACGAGTGCCACGACGAGCAGGGCGAGCGCCGCCATCATCCCTCCAATGAGTCAATGTCTTGATTCATTGGACCATGCGCGGGGCGACCTCGGCAACGCGCCGGCCACCTCCTGGTGAGCCCGCCCACCTCGCCCCGCCGCTCCGCACCGCCGCTCCGCGCGCGTGGCCCCGGCGCCGTCGTTAGCGTCGACGGCGCCGAGAGAAGCGCCGAGAGCACGAGGGGGCACCATGACGATGGAGGGCAAGGTCGCGCTGGTCACGGGCGCGGGGTCGGGGATCGGGCGCGCCACGGCGGTGCGCCTCGCGCGCGAGGGCGCCACGGTGGTCGCGCTCGGGCACCGGCAGGAGAGCGCGGACGACGTCGCGGAGGAGATCCGCCGCAACGGCGGCACGGCGCTCCCGGTGGCGGCGGACGTCGCGGACGCCGCCGCGGTGCGCGACGTGATCGACCGGGTCGAGCGGGAGTTCGGCCGGCTCGACGCCGTCGTCGCGAACGCGGGGGTCAACGGCGTGTGGGCGCCGCTCGAGGAGCTGGAGCCGCAGGAGTGGGACAGCACCATCTCCACGAACCTCACCGGCACGTTCCTGACGGTGCGGTACGCGGTGCCGCTGCTGGTGCGGCAGGGCGGTGCGGTCGTCGTCGTCGCGTCGATCAACGGGACCCGCACGTTCAGCAACTCCGGCGCGTCGGCCTACGCGACGAGCAAGGCCGGCCAGGTGGCGTTCGCGCGCATGGCCGCCGTCGAGCTCGGCCCGCGCGGCGTGCGGGTCAACTCCGTGTGCCCGGGCGCGATCGACACCGAGATCGACGACAACACCGAGCAGCGCGACACCGACGACCTCGGCGTGCAGGCCGAGTTCCCGGAGGGGCAGATCCCGCTCACGGGCCAGGAGCCGGGCGTCGCGGCGCAGGTCGCCGACACCATCACCTACCTCCTGTCGGACGCGGCGAGCCACGTGACCGGCACCGAGGTGTTCGTCGACGGCGGGCAGTCGCTCATCGCGTGACGGTGGCGCGCCCCTGCGGGCAAGGCCGGTACACCAGGATCGTCCTTGGACTGCTCAATCTGTTCGAGCGATCCAGCAGGGCGGCGCGACGGCGCAGGTGCCGCCAAGAGACGCGCTAGCCGACGACTGCTCTTACTCCGCGGGCTCGCCTTCGAGGAGAGCAAAGAACTTGGACGTCCGCCGACTGGCGTGCTCTTGGATTCGGTTGATGCTGCCGCGGAGCGCCTCTACTCGCGCCCCTAGTTCCGCAACACGCGCCCTCCGCCGCTCCAACTCGCCAGGGTCCTCGCCTGGCGAGACGGCCGAATCCGCTTGCGCTTTGGCAGATGCCAAAGAGGACTCATACTGCCTCAGTCGCTCCTGCAAGTTTTCGAGCTCGTATCGATGGGCCACCCGAAGGGTCGTGTATTTCATCAGTGCCACATCAAGCCAGACGACTGGAATCGCGATGACTGACAGCCACCACAGGCCGCCACCCTCGACGCCCAGGGCCAGTGCGACGGGAATCAGCGCCACAGCCAGCGTTACACGGAAGGACATCTCGGCGGCCTTACGTTCACGCTCCTGCACCCGCTCCTGCAAGTGAGCGGCCCATTGCGGCGACGGAACACTGTGCTTTTCGTCGAACGATGACGGCCTACCGCTAACGCTTTGCCCCTTGTATGTCGTGACGCTGTACTCCTCGTACCGGCGAGCCGCGGTTCGTGCCTCATCGATCATCCGCTGCCAATCTGGGTGCCCACCTCGGACGCCCAGGTAGCGCACCAGCCTCGCAACTCCGGCATTCCACAGCACCGATCCAAGCATTGCGGCAACGAACGTATATAGTCCGAGTTCGGCGGTACCTCCCAGCGAATCGAGGGCAATCAGCAGGCGCCGCCCAAGAGCGTCCCTGCGCGCTGCCTGTGCCAACTCCTCGCCGAAGAGAAGCCATGATGACAATAGGGCGGCGTACCCGACAGTCAGTGGAAAGCGGAGCTCGCGGGCCGATGCGAGCAAGCCTGTGAGCATCATTTACTCCTTCTGCAGCGCCCTTCGCGGAGCCGAGTATGCCAGGGCTCAATGCGCTTAAGCCGCGCAACGCCCGTCACGCGGCATGACCGACCAGTGCGCGCCGCGCGAGGTGGGCACTTTTCGGCCTGCAGTAGAAGCGAAGCTCGTGTGCATGATCTGAGGCGTCGATCCGATTGCGGAGCCCTTGCCTGGAGCGGTCACGGGTCAACCGCCCCGTCTATGGGTCAGGCTCCCGGGGCCATCGCGGCCGCCAACGGAGCGATCGGCTCCGACTTGGGATCCGACAGCACGGCATGACGCGAGACCACGCGATCCTTCCAACGATCCCTACCACCGCTTTGGTGGCAGGCCCGAGGCGGAGAGGCTCCACATCGCCCCGGCCGTTCGCGCGGTCATCGACCAACTCGTGCGGCAAGCCGCCACGAACGCCCGCCGAAGAAGCAAAGCGATGGGCTTCCTGTGACGTGGGGGCGCCGAAGGGCCCCGCACCACTGGTGCGGGGCCCTTCGTTCGTGAGCGGTAGCGGTGGGTTGTGGTTCCCGTCCAGGACATGGATTGCGGCCCCTGCCCGATCTTGGCCGTGACCTGCATCGGGACGACTGTGTCGCTCGGACGGACTTGCCCCCGGTAGGGCTCGGATCTACGTCAAAGAGGAGGGTAAAAGGAGGCCTTCAGCGGCTGGCGCTGCTAGTCAGTCAGGTCCGCGATGCGACCTCAGGCCGCAACGCGGGTACGCCGCATTCCGCGATCATCGCCACGAAGTCACTGCAAGTCGCGTCTCCGACGCTGCCGTCGGCCGAGATCGGCCACCCAGTAGTTGCCAGCACTAGACCGTGGCGCGTCAGCCCACAGAGGTCATGCCGCGGCGGCTCAAGCTCAACTGAGGTGCTCGGTGGCGGATTCGAGAATCCAGCTCACCGGTGGCACGGGTCGCCGGCTCGAGCGTGCGACAGCGCGAGCACGCCGACCCCCATGGCGACCCGTGCGGTTACCGCTTCCGCCCATGTCTGGCCCCTCCCTCAGGGCGCAGGGGCTGCGCTCGAAACCGTCGGCTCAGAAGCGGGCTGGAACAGCGCGATGACGGCCAGGACGAGCGCGGGGACGAAGAACCAACCGATGCTGGCCGAACCTAAGACGACGAAGACGGCCAAGACCACCACCGACGCGACGGACAGGGGCTGCCAGGCACGCCCGCGCGCGGCGAGGGGAAGGGCCGCATCCAGCACCGGAACTAGCAGCGCCAGCAGCACCTGCGGGCCGACGACCGACAGCACGGTTGCCGACCCGGACTGTACGTCGCCGGACGACGTCGAGGACTCCTGCGCATACAGCGGGAGGGCTATCACTGCGACGGCTGCAGCAACCGCAAGTCCTGCCGCGAATAGCTGCACGAGTCGCTTGCTGCTGTGGTGGGACTCCATAAGCCCTCTTCCAAAGAGAAGCACCTGTCCCGGCGCCGTGCCGCCGCTGCGATTCACGATAGGGCAGGATCGACCACGCAGCACAGACTCGGGATCCGCCCGGGTGATCGGCGTAGGGCAGACCCTGCGCCGCCCGCGTCCTGGCCCATTCAGGCGTCGATCGGTCCGAGCCGGACCAGGGAGTAGCAGTGGCTGAGCGTCGAGCTGCGGGGCTCCCTGACGCGAGATCCGAATGAGCGAGCGCCCTGGATGTGACCCGCAACCGACGCCTCCGCGCCACACCACCGAGGACGCCACACCTTTGGCAACTCGCGGCGGCGCGTTGCGTCCGTACGAAAGCCCAGGTCGGGAAGTCAGGTCACCCGGCGCCCTGGGGGAAACGAAGCGAAACCGTGACCGAGGAGTTCTCAACCACGATCACGGCGGGACCCGCCGTTAAGTCACCCCAGCGAGCAACAAGCTCGAACTCACCGCGTGGCAACGTGGTGAACGAGGCCAGCCCGTCGTCGCCGGTGGTCGCCGACTGAAGGACTGTCTCGCCCTGCAGAACCTCCACGGACGCGCCAGGGACGCCCGTAACGAAGCAGACATCCTCGGAGCACACGTCGATCTCGACGCGGGCCTCGACCTGGTCTTGGAGCCGGGGGCTCGGGCTAGTGCAACCAGCGAGGGCCAGGGCCGTCACGGCGACGAGAATGCTTCGTCGCCCAGTGGTGGGCCTGCGACTACTAGCGCGTTGCTTCATAGTCCGCTACTGAGCCGTCCGGGCGCGCTGGGCTCGATGCAGCGCCACCGCCCAGGCTCCTACCGCCGCGACCACCGGGACCGACCACCAGCCCACGATCTTGCGTGACTGCGCCACGCACGCGGGTGAATACGCGTCCTCGCCCAGCGACGGGTCGCGGAACAGCCCGTCCACGGGCGAGCCGATGTTGCAGAACACGCCTCCGACTATCACCGGGACGACGAAGAACCAGAGCGCCGCGAGCACCGCCGCCAGGGCCAACCCGCTCGCTGCCAGGGTGAGCGGCGTGTGTCGGCGCTTGACGCCGGTAGCATCGTGAGCCCGAGGACGACCAAGCCGACCGCAAGCAGCGCCAGGACCAGCACCACGCCCAAGGTCGGGCTACTCATCGCGCCCTCGCCCACCCGGCGGTCTTAACTCTCGTCACCAGCGACCCCTTGTCATGGCGCGGCTCCCGCGCCTCGCGTGGCGTCACTCTGGCGGATCCGGCCGCCGCGTACCAGGACCCGCGCGCACGGAGGTCAACGCCGGGTGCAACGACCCGCCGCGGTAGACGTCGTGTCCGCACAGTTGGCCGTCGGTCGTCACACATTGGACCGCCGTTGACGAACTACTGCCGTCGCGACGGAGGCGATCAAGCTGGCGAAGGCCGCCAAGCCGAGGACCAGCGCGAGACCGCCCCATCGGGTCGCTGCGACCTCCGGGGGGGTCGGAGCACATCGGCGGCGGCGAGCTGCTCGCCCAGCACCCACCAGACGAAGGCCTAGGCCGCGTCCTCGCCGACCACCAGCCAGAAGGGCTCGTCCGCCGGGCACGCCTCGGGCTCCTCAGCCCCGTCGGGCAGGGTGTCGCGCGCCCCGCCGCGCACTTCGAGGATGTCGCCGTCGGACAGGGCGCGGGCCCGTAGATCCGTGGTGGGGAAGACCGGTACGTACGTCAGGTCCGTCTCCAGCTCGCGCACCGTGAGACACCCGCCGACGTCGACAACGAAGCCGACGAGCCCGGCGGAGTCGCCGACCCCGGGCTCCTCCTCGACGTAGGCGGCGTAGGGGAGGCCGCCGTCGGTCGCCCGGCCGGAGGCGTCGGCCCCTTCGGGCCCGAGCACGACGGCGTTCCACGCAGTGAGGTGGTCGGCGTCGAACCCGTTGACCCGCACGCTCGTCGCTTCGGCCACCCCGAGCGGGATCTCATGCTCCTCCGTCCCGCACCGCAGGTCCTCGTGGTCTCGCGTGGTGGAGAACGTCAGGCCGCCCACCTCCACCGTGAAGCTCATGGCGCCCTCGCCGGAGCAGGCCAGCCGGACGGCTCTTGACCCGTTCCGGCTCGGGGAACGCGAGGATGATGCCCTCGGGCTCGTCCGGGTCCGGGTCCGGGTCCGCCGGTCCGGCCCGGCCGCTCATGGCCCCGAGGGCACCAGCCGGTGCGCCGCCGTGCTCCCGCATCCACCGGTCGGCCTCAGCGGTGTCCGCTTCGTTGGGTGGCGCGGTGCACGCCGCGACCCCGAGGGCGAGGAGGAGCACGGCAGCGGCGCGGGAGGCGGCGCTTGCCCAGGTCATTCCGTCACGCTAGCGGCGCCCGTCGGCGCGAACGGGGCGCCGCGCGGGACAGCTGGCGCCCCGGGGCGCGTCCTGCTCACGCGACCGGCAGCAACCCCCGCGCGGCGAAGACCTTCTTCGCGACGAACGTCGCGTTCAGCGCCCGCGGGAACCCGCAGTAGACCGCCGAGTGGAGGAACGCCTCGACGATCTGCTGCGGCGACAGCCCGACGTTGAGGGCCGCGTTGACATGGACCTCGAGCTGCGGCTCGCACCCGCCGAGCGCCGTGAGCATCCCGAGCGTCACGAGCTGGCGGTCCCGCGGGGCGAGCTCGGGGCGGGAGTAGACCTCGCCGAACCCCCAGGCGACCACCTGGTGCCCGAGCTCGGGGGCGATGTCTTGGAGCGCGTCGACGACGTTCGCGCCGGCCGCGCCGTCGATCGCGTCGAGCACCGCCCTGCCGTGGGCGTAGCGCTCCGCGCGGGTCGGGGCTTCAGTCATGGTTCTCTGCTCCTTCGGTGGGGTTCAGGCTTTCGCGCGACCCGGTGAGGTCGTGGCGGTAGACGGCGATCTTGGCCTCGAGCGCTCTTTCATGGCCGCGGAGCAGCGTGATCTGCGCGTGCAGCCCGGCGCGATGTGTCTCGAGCAGCGCCAGGCGCGCCGCGACCGTCGAGGCGCCGCGTGCACGCAGCTGGGCGTACTCGCGCATGTCGGCGATCGGCATCCCCGTCGCGCGCAGCCGCAGCAGGAACTTCAGCCACTCGACGTCGACCGGTGAGTACCGGCGCTGGTTGCCCGAGGTGCGGGCCACCGGGCGGATGAGGCCCGCGCGCTCGTAGTACCGCAGGGTGTGCGCCGACACTCCGGTCGCCTTTGCCATCTGCGCGACCGTCAGGCCCGACGCCTCGATATCGTCCATCACACAACGAAGGCTAGAAGTTGGAGCGCGCTCTAAGTCAACGGACCTTCGCCGGCACGGATGCCGACCTCTGAGATCACTATGCGCCCGACGCCTGAGCGATCCATATGAACCGCAGGAGCTTTGCCTGTCGTTACCAGGACGCCAGCGTCCCTCTGAAGTCCCGCGACGGCTTCGCCCGGGGCCGGACCGGCATTGTGGCCTGGTGCGATGACGTCAGCGGCAAGCATCCCAAGACCTCGGACAGCCTTACGTAACCGCAGGTCAGGCACCCATACCACGGCTGCGCCGTGGGGCGTACGGTGGCGTTCGTGAGCCACGGCGGAGTCGCGAAGATTGGTCGCGGGAATGGTGGTTTCCATTCCGCGGCGCGGGATTTCGCGCGGTATCTGGCGAGCGGATGCGAGGGGCTCGACGTCACGCCCGACCGATTTGCGGCTAGCGGCGATGCCGGGGCTTATGCGCGGTATGCCGTCGAGGACTCCCCCACCGTTCGGCACCTGTCCGTCGCGCCGGGCGCGCCCACGCAAACCAATCTGATCTCGCCCGTGCAGCTCGAGTCGATGCTGTCGTGGCAGGGCATCGACGGCGCCGGCGAGCACGGGATCCCCCGGACGAATTCCGTCCTCGCGCTGGACAAGACGTTCAACGTCCCCAAGGTGCTGTCGATCCTGGCCGGACTCGACCCGTCGTTCGCGACCGAGCTCGAGGCCGCGATCCACACTGCCGTCCAGGTCACCGTCGAGGCGCTGGCCGCCGAATCCGTGGCGCGCGTCGGTCCCGCCGGCGACCAGGACCTGGTTGCGGTGACGTGGCTGGAGGCAGCGGTGGCCATGCACCGCACCTCGCGCGCCGGGGACCCGCACTGGCACGCCCACACGGTGATCCCTACCCGGGTCCTGGTCGACGTCGACGGGCAGGCGCGATGGGCCGGGCTGTGGACCACTCCCCTGTTTCGCGACCAGCGGCGCCTGAACCGGATCTTCGACGCCGCGCTGCTTGGCGACCCGCGGCTGCGGCGGGTCCTGCTCGACCGCGACGTCGCCGTGCGCGAGGGCACCATCGTCGGCATCGACGGGCGGCTGGTCGCGGAGTTCTCCCGCCGGCACGTGCAGATCGAGGCCGCGGTCGCCCAGCTCGGCGCGGCGTGGCTGGCGGCGCACCCGGGCGCGACGCCCGAGGCGGCCACGGTGGCCGCCTGGCGGGAGCGAGCCCAGAAGCTCACCCGCGCCGAGAAGGACCACACCCAGACGCTCGAGACGCTGCGCGCCGACTGGCGCCGGCGCGCCGGGCGCCTCGGCTGGGCCGGCGGCCTGGCCCGCGGGGCCGCCCCCTTTCGCCTCGCAGGCCAGCTCGACCCGCACGAGATCGCCCGGCGCGTGGTCGAGCGGCTCGGGGCCGAGCAGTCCCGCTGGCACGAGGGTGAGGTCCAGGCCAAGGTCTTCGACGAGCTGGCACGCGCCGACCTCGTCGTGCGCGACCTGGCGCGACTGCTCGAGCTGGGCCGGCAGATCGGCCGGCTGGTGCTGGACGAGTACTGCCTGCCCCTCCTGGTCGGTGCGGCCCGGATGGACCACGCCCGCCAGGCGCGCGTGCGGGCCTGGACCTCGGTCGAGGTCGTCCGGCAAGAACAGGAGCTGCGCGCCCTGCTGGCCGCCCGCGCCCACGCCGACGGCGACGTCACCCCCGCCGCGGTGCGGGCCGTGGCCGCCCACGCCCGCCACCGGCTGACCGACGGGCAGCTGGTCGCCGCCGCCCGGATCGCCGGGCCTGAGTCGCTCGTAGTCATCGAGGGCGCCGCCGGGGCCGGCAAGACCACCATGCTCGATGCGGCCGTGCGCACGATCCGCACCAGCGGGGCGCAGGTGCTGGTCCTGGCGCCGTCGGCGACCGCCGCGCACGTCGCGGGCCGCGAGACCGGCACGGCGGCGGCGACTCTGCACGGGTTCCTGCACGCCCACGGCTACCAGTGGACCCCTACCGAGCCCCTGCACCGGCGACCGCCCGACCAGCGACCCGTCCCGCCGCCGGACTCCCGGTTCTGGCTGCACCCCGGCGACGTGGTGCTGGTCGATGAGGCCGGGATGGCCGACCAGGACACCATGCGCGCGGTCCTGACCGTCGCCGCCGAAACCCCCGGGGTGCGGGTGCGGCTTACCGGCGACCGCGCCCAACTGCACCCGGTCGGCAAGGGCGGGGTGCTGGCGATGGCCGCCGACCTCGTACCGGTCACCGACCTGACCGACATCCGCCGCTTCCGCCACCCCGGCTGGGCGAACATCTCGCTGCTGATCCGCGACCGCGACCCGCGCTCCTTCGCCCACCTGGTGCGCGCCGGCGCGTTCGTCGCCGCGCGCGACCCCGAGATCACCGCGGTCCGGTTCGCCCACGACCTGGCCACCGACCTGGCCGCCGGTCACGACGCCCTGGGCATCGTGACCACCAACGAACAGGCCGCCGCCACCAACGCCGCCGTCCAGGCCGCCCTCCGGGCCGCCGGCCGCACCCGGCCGGCGCCCCCGACCGCGGTCCCCGGCCGTGACGGGCTGGTCGCCGGCATCGGGGACCGCATCACCTCCCGCACCAACCTGGCCACCCTCGGGGTGCTCAACCGGCAACACTGGACCGTGACCGGCCACGGCCCCGACGGCGCCCTGCAGGTCCGGGATGACGCCGGCCACCCCCGTACCTTGCCCGGCTCCTACGTCCAGGCCCACACCCACCTCGCCCACGCCGTCACCGCCCACGGCGCCCAGGGCCGCACCGTCCAGACCGCCCGCCTGCTCGCCGACGATGCCACCGGCGCGACCGCCTACGTCGGCGCCACCCGCGGCCGCGCCGCCAACCTCATCTACCTCACCGCCCAGGACGCCACCGACGCCTACGAGAC
>NZ_LWGM01000011.1 GCF_001750215.1 Isoptericola variabilis
ACCGCGCGAGTTCTCGGCGGCCGGTGCGTCGACGGCGGCGGCGTCGGCACTCGTGGCAGCGGGGGTGGACATGCGGGTGAGGTTAGCCCGGCCGTCCGCATGGCGGATATCTGCGTCCGGGATGTGGGCGGCGACGACAGTGTCAACGGTTCGCCGGGGGTTCTCAGATGACGGACCCCGCGACGTCGCGACCCTCGCGCAGAAACTATCCAGTGTGCAGTTTTGCCCCTATGCTCGACTTCCACCGGGTGTCGCAGGACTTCTGCACCGTGCCCGGCGGAAGAGGCAGAAGACCGAAGGAGCTCCTGATGTCCCTCATCTCCGTGCAGCTGTACTCGCTGCGCGACGCCATCGCCGAGGACCTGGACGCCGCCGTGGCCCGGGTCCGCGAGATCGGCTACGAGCACGTCGAGCCGTACGCGTTCGTCGACCGCGTCGCCGACTTCGAGCGCGCGCTCGCCGCGACGGGGCTCAAGGCCCCGTCGGGCCACGCCGCCGTGATCGACGCCCCCGACCCCGACGTCGTGTTCGAGGCGGCGGCGCGCCTGGGGATCGGGATCGTCATCGACCCGTTCGTCCCCACCGAGCGCTGGCAGACCGCCGACGACGCCCGTCGGATCGCGGACCGGGTCAACGAGCTCACCACCCGGGCGGCCGCGCACGGCCTGCGCTTCGGCTACCACAACCACCAGTGGGAGTTCACGAACAAGGTCGACGGCCGGCCGGTCTTCGAGCTCTTCGCCGAGCACCTCGCCCCCGAGGCGGTGCTGGAGGTCGACACGTTCTGGGCGACCGTCGGCGGCGCCGACGCCCCGGCCGTCCTGCGGTCGCTCGGCGACCGCGTCGTGGCGATCCACGTCAAGGACGGCCAGGTCTCCGGCGACATCGCCTCGGTGCTGCCGTCGAGCGAGAGCGCCCTCGTGGTGCCCGACGCCCTCCGGGCGGCCTTCGAGAACCAGACGCCCGCCGGCCAGGGCGACGTCGACGTGCCGTCCATCCTCGCCGCCGCCCCCGAGGCGATCCGGGTCGTGGAGTTCGACGCCTACAGCGGCGACGTCTTCGAGGGCATCGCCGAGTCCCTCGCCTGGCTCGAGGAGAACGACCGGTGAGCGGGGCGGGCGCCCCGGTCGGGGTCGGCATCATCGGGGCCGGCAACATCTCCACGCAGTACCTCGAGAACCTCACGAAGTTCGCCGACGTCGAGGTCCGCATGGTCGCCGACCTGCTGGTCGACCGGGCGCGGGCGCAGGCGGAGGCCTACGGCGTCCCGGCCTGGGGGACCGCCGAGGAGCTGCTCGCGCGGGACGACATCGAGATCGTCGTCAACCTGACCGTCCCCGCCGTGCACACCGAGGTCGGCCAGCGGATCGTCGCGGCCGGCAAGCACGTGTGGAGCGAGAAGCCGATCGCGACGGACCACGCCTCCGCCGTCGAGCTGCTCGACGCCGCCGCGGCGAAGGGGCTGCGCGTCGCGTGCGCGCCGGACACCGTCCTCGGCGCGGGCATCCAGACGGCGCTGCGGGCCATCGCCCGCGGCGACATCGGCGAGCCCCTCACCGCCACGACGATCTTCCACGTCCCCGGGCCCGAGGCGTGGCACCCGGACCCGGACTTCCTGTTCGCCCGGGGCGCCGGCCCCCTGTTCGACATGGGGCCGTACTACGTGACGACCCTCGTGCACGCCCTGGGCGCGGCGACGCGCGTGCAGGCCGTGTCGTCGAGGTCGCTCGAGCGACGCACGATCGGCTCGGGCCCGCGAGCCGGCGAGACGTTCCCGGTCGAGGTGCCCACGCACCACGCGGCGCTGATCCAGTTCCGCGGCGGGCAGTCGGCGCAGTCGACGTTCTCCTTCCAGCACGCGCTGCCCCGCGCGGGGTTCGTGGAGATCAACGGCACGCTCGGCACCATCGCGCTGCCCGACCCCAACACGTTCGAGGGCGACTCCACCCTCTGGCGCTACGGCGAGGACGGGCCGACGACAATCCCGGCGACCGGGTCGACGTGGGGCCGCGGCACGGGCGTCGTCGAGCTGGCCCGCGCCGTCCGCGAGGGGCGGCCGGAGCGTGCCTCCGGCGCGGTGGCCCTGCACGTCCTCGACGTCCTGCTCGCGATCCGTGACGCGGCGGAGACGGGGAGCGCCGTCGAGGTCGCCTCGACCGTCGACGCGATCCCGCCCCTGCCGGAGGACTTCGACCCGGCGGAGGCGACGTTCGCCTGACGCCCGACGCGGTGCGTGACGAGGGGCCGGACCCGCCCGGGTCCGGCCCCTCGTCGCGCCAGCCGCCCGGCGGTCGCGTCAGCCGCCCGCCGGAGGGGGCGGGACGAGCCGCTCGAGGAGGTCCAGGACGCGCGCGCCGTCGACCGCCTCCGGGTCCAGCAGCCACTGCACCTGCAGGCCGTCCGACGCGGCGATGGCCAGCGAGGCGAGGTCGCGGGGGTCGATGTCCGGGTCGATCCGCCCGGCCTCCTGGTCCGCCCGGACCAGCTCGGCGAGCTCGGAGCGCACCCGGGCGAAGCGCTCGCGCACGAACGCGCGGGTGACGGGGTGCCCCTGCTGCGCGGCGTCCGCCAGCAGCACCGTGTAGAGCTGGACCAGCCCGGGGATCGACCGGTTGCGCTCGGCGCTGTCGCGCATGTCGCCGACCGCCGAGGTGGGCCGGTCGTCCGTCCCGGCCCGCCGCCCCTCGTGCTCCTCGTACACCGCGACGAGCAGCTCGTCGCGGGACGGGAAGTAGTGCCGCAGCGCCGCGTGCGAGATCCCGAGGGACTCCGCGACCGACCGGAGCGAGGACGCGTCGACCCCCTTCTCGGCGACCATGCGGATCACCTCGTCGAGGATCTGCGCACGGCGCGCCGCGCCCTTGGCGTAGCCACGGGGTCGCGCGCCCTGGTCCTCCGCTGCCGTCACGGTCCCAACCTACCGAGCCGGCCACGCCTACCGAGCCGGCCACGGCGGCCTCCGCGGGGACGTGGCGCCGGCGCCGTCCGGCCGACCCTGCAGCGTGCCTGGTGGTGCGGGTGCGACCGCGGGGAGGCCGGGGTAGCGTCGAAGGAACGCGATCGAGAGGAGATGACGATGGCACGACTGGTGAGCGGGCTCATGAAGTCAGCACTGGCCGCGAAGGCGCTCCAGATCGCCAAGCGGGAGATGGCCAAGCCGGAGAACCAGCGCAAGGCCAAGGAGCTGTTCTCGAAGGTCAGCCAGCGGCGCAAGCACCCCTGACGGCTCCCGGAACGGCGGCGGATCGCTGACCTCCTGCCGACCGGTTCCCTCGGGCCCGGGAACCTGCGGGTTCCCGGGCCCGAGTACGTGCGCGCATCGGCGCCCCGGTCGGGCTGCATCGGGCCACGCGCTCCGCGGGGCGGCTGCCCTGCCCGCTGAGCGCGAGGGCTGCCGGCTCACGCCACCGCGGCGCTCTCCAGCCCGAGCATCCCGATGACCTCTATCAGCCCGTCCGCCCGGTGCAGACGCGGATGGCGGGCGACCGTGCTCGGCAGGACGGCCCCCGGCTCGACGCACCACGTCCGCATGCCGGCCTCGAGTGCCGCGGTGACGCCCGTGACGGAGTCCTCGAGCACCACGCAGTCACCGGGCTCGACGCCCAGCTCGCGGGCGGCACGCAGGTAGGGCTCCGGGTGCGGCTTCTGGTGGGCGACGACGTCACCGGTGACGACGACGTCGAACCCGCCACGGGCGCTCATCCCCGCGACCGCGTCCAGCAGCGCGCCGACACCGGTCGCGTAGGTCGCCGTCACCAGCCCGACGGGGGTCGCCGTCGCCAGCACCTGCGCCAGGAGGTCTCGCGCCCCGGGACGCCACGGCATCGCCTCCGCGGTCTGCGCGCTGACGGCTCGGTGCAGCAGGTCCGCGACCTCGCCCTGGGGCAGTGGGACGCCGCGGCTGCGGAGGTGGTCCGCCAGACGCGGGATGGCCCAGCCCACGATCCGGTCGTCGTCGGCGGCGGACCAGGGCACGCCGTGCGCGCGCGCCAGGTCGCCGGCGGCCCGGGACCACGCGCCCTCGGTGTCGACGAGGGTGCCGTCCATGTCGCAGAGCAGAGCCGCTGGCACTGTGTGACCTCCGGGTCGTCGGAGCGTCAGCGGCCGGCCGTGCGGCCGGGCGCGACGTATCCGAGCTTGTGGGTGTGGATGCGGGTGCGGTCGGCACGGAAGAGGTCCGTGGCGAGCTCGATCGGCGTGCCGCCGGCGTCACGGGCGACGCGGATGACGCGGAAGACGGGCGCCCCCTCCGCGATGCCCATGTGCGCGGCCTGGACGGCATCGGCGCCGACGACGTCGATCGTCTCCTCGGCGAGGTCCGGCCGCAGGCCGTAGGCCTCGCTGAGGACCCGGTACAACGACGTCGACAGGTCGTGCTGGAGCAGCCCGGGAGCAAGGTGTGCCGGCACCACCGACGTCTCGAGGGACCAGGGCACGTCGTCGGCCTCCCGGGCGCGCACCACCCGCACCACGTGGGCGCGGCCCGGCCCGTCCGGGCGGCCCGGCTCCGAGGCGGTGGGGAGCCGCAGGGCCCGCGCCTCTCTCGGCGACGCCGCCGCCAGGTGGGCCGCCAGCACCGTCGTACGACAGGTCAGGCCCTGCCGGCGCAGGATGTCGGGCACCGACTCGGCGGTGTCGACCTGCCGTTCGATCTTGCCGTCGGAGACGAACACTCCCCCACCGCGGCCGATGGTGCGCCGGATGCGCCCCTCCTGCTCCAGGACGCCCAGCGCGCCGCGCAGCGCCGAGCGCGTGACCCCCAGCCGCTCGGCCAGGCGACGCTCGTCGCCGAGGCGCTCGGTCGCCTGGTACTCCGCCTCGGCGATGAGCCGCCGCAGCCGGATGACGACGTCCTCGAGCACCCCGACCTCCTCGCCGGGGCGACGCGCGGCCCCGATCACCCGGCCAGGGTACGGAGGCAGCGGTCGAGCGCACCGACGAACCAGTCGATGTCGCCGTCCTGGAAGGCGAAGTTCGGCCGGAGCTTCAGCACGTTCCCACCCGGGCCCGCGACAGAGGTGAGGACCCCGAGCTCTCGCATCTCGTCGATCACGCGCAGCGCGAGGGCCTTGTCCGGCTCGCGCGAGCCCCGGTCGCTGACGAGCTCCACGCCGATGAACAGTCCGGCACCCCGGACGTCCCCGATGCACTCGTGCCGCTCGGCCAGCGCCGCCAGCTCGTCCGTGAGCCGGCCGCCGAGCTTGAGCGCCCGCTCCTGCAGGTTCTCCCCGAGGAGCGTGTCGAGCACCGCCTGGGCGGCCGCGATGGACACCGGGTTCCCCCCGAAGGTGTTGAAGTAGGGGAACCGGGACGCGAACTCCTCGAGCACGTCGGGGCGCGCGATCATGCCGGCCACGGGGATGCCGTTGCCCATGGGCTTGCCGGTCGTGACGATGTCGGCGTCGGCGGTGTGGCGGGCGTATCCCCAGAACGCCTCACCGGTGCGCGCGAACCCGGGCTGCACCTCGTCCGCGACGAACAGGCCGCCCGCGGTGTGCACCGCGTCGATCGCCTCCTGCAGGAACCCGTTCGGGCCGGCGTGCACGCCGTCGGACGAGAAGATGGAGTCGACCAGCAGCGCCGCGACCCCGTGACCGGCCTCGGCGAGCTCGCGCGCGGCGCTCACGACGTCAGCGGCGAACCGCGACCCGGCCGCGGGACCCTCGCGGTAGAAGTCGGGAGCGGCGACGAGCCGCACGAAGTCGCCGACCTGGACGTTCGACCCGAGCGAGGGCGACACCTGCGCCGTGAGGTCGGTCGCGCCGTGGTAGGCCTCCGTGGTGACGATGACTCCCCGGTTCCCGGTCGCGGCTCGAGCGACCCGGATGGCGAGGTCGTTCGACTCCGACCCGGTGCACTGGAACATGACGTGCTCGAGCCCCGTGCCCGCGGCGGGGCGCGGCATCGTGGCCAGCAGCGCGTCCGCGTACTCGAGGATCGCCTCGTGCAGGTACCGCGTGTGGGTGTTCAGCGTCTGCATCTGACGGTGGACCGCCTCGACCACCGCCGAGTGACCGTGCCCGAGGGAGACGACGTTGTTGTAGATGTCCAGGTACTTGCGACCGTCGGCGTCCCACACGTACGCACCCTCGCCACGGACGAGGTGCACCGGGTTGGAGTAGAACAGCCGGTAGGCCGGCCCCAGCAGCCGAGAGCGGCGACGGCTCAGGTCAAGCGTCTGCTGGGTGACCGACGCGGCCGGCGAGTCGGCACGGAACGCGTTCGTGTCCATGATGCTGGAGAGCTTCGTCACGGGTGGTCCTTCGTCGGTGCGGGTGAGGCGGCCGCCCGGCTCGTCCTCGGCCGAGCTTCCTCGGCGCCGCACCCATCGTGCTCCGACCGTGCGGTGGGGAGCGGCTCCGGGGATGACGGCCGTGTAACGGACGACCGCTCCCGTGTAAATGGCTGGTTGCCCGCCCGTGCCCGTGTAAGGACTGTGTTGCTTCCGGTCCTGGTGCCTTGACGGGCGGGCCGCGGCTCGACGACGGTGTCGCCGAGCCGCCCGCTCTCCTCACGCAGCACGCCCGCCGTCCGCGGGCCCTACGTCTGTCTGAGGAGCAAGATGACCGGAACCGCCGTCGTCGACGACACCCCGCAGGTGGCGCCCGTGCCCGCGCCGCCGGTGGAGCAGTCGCTCGCCGCCTTCGACGCCCTGACCGCGGGGGCGCCCAGCCCGTACTGGCTGCACCGCGGTGTCTGCGCGGCCTGGGGCCTGCGACCGGACCGGGTCGACCTCGTGCTCGTCACCGTCTCGGAGAACGCGACGTTCCGGCTCGACGTCGACGGGCTCCCCGTCGGCGTCGTGCGGGTGTCGCAGCCCGGGTACGTGGGCGGGCCGGCCGCGATCGCCTCGGAGTTCGCCTGGCTCGGCTCGCTCCACGGGCTGGACGGCGTCGACCTCATCGCCCCCGTGCCGACGGTCCGCGGCACGTTCCACGCGGTCGTCAAGGACCAGCTGGGGCAGGCGTGGACGGTCGTGTCGACCCGCTTCGTGCGCGGCACCGTCCTGGAGGACGTCGCGGACCCGGCGCCCTTCTACCGCACCATCGGCCGGTGGAGCGCGATGTTTCACGAGCACTCGCGGACGTGGACGCCCCCGCACGGGTTCACCCGGTTCTCCTGGGACCTCGTCGACATGGTCGGTCCGACGGCGCGCTGGGGACCGTGGGAGGGCGCCACGAGCGACCACGAGCAGCGGGCGCTGCTCGGCGACGCCCAGCGTCGCGCCTTCGAGCTCCTCGCGGACCTCGAGAAGACGCCGGACAGCTGGGGCGTCATCCACGCCGACCTGCGGCCGTCCAACGTCATGGCGAGCGGCGACCGGCTCACCGTCATCGACTTCGACGACTGCGGGTGGTCGTACTACCTGTACGACTTCGCCGCGTCGCTCTCGTTCGTCGACGCCGAGCCCTACGCACCCGCCATGGCGAAGGCCTGGGTCGCGGGGTACCAGGAGGTCAGCCCGCTGACGCCTCGCGACCTGCGGCACGCGGGCGCGCTGGCCATGCTGCGCCGGCTGCAGCTCCTGGGCTGGACCACCACCCACCGCATCGACGCCCTGCCGCCCGAGCTGCGCGACCAGCTGTCGGGCGCCCTGTACTGCGCCCGCCGCTTCCTCGAGAGCCCCACCTGGCTGCTCGACGACTGACCTGTCCCCGTGCTCCAGGAAGGACCTGCCATGACTTCAGTGCTGGATCGTTCAGAGCGTGCGCCCGGCGCGAAGGATGACTACTTCGCCAAGCGCTCCCTCCAGAAGGGGGCCGCCGGCTGGGTGCTCCTCGCCGGCCTCGGCGTCTCGTTCGTCATCTCCGGCGACTTCTCCGGGTGGAACCTCGGCCTCGCGGTCGGGGGCTGGGGCGGGATGCTCGTCGCGTTCGTCCTGATGGGCCTCATGTACACGTGCATGTGCCTCGGGCTGGCCGAGCTGTCCTCGTCGCTGCCCACGGCCGGTGCGGGATACGGGTTCGCCCGGCGCGCGCTGGGCCGCCTCGGAGGCTTCGTCACCGGCATGGCCATCCTCGTCGAGTACGTGCTCGCCCCCGCCGCGATCGCCGTCTTCATCGGCGGGTACGTGGAGTCCCTCGGGCTGTTCGGCCTGACGTCGAGCTGGCCGGTCTTCCTCGCATGCTTCGCGATCTTCATCGGGATCCACATGGTCGGCGTGGGCGAGGCGCTCAAGGCGATGCTCGCGATCACCGTCGTCGCCCTCGCCGGCCTCGCGCTGTTCGCGGTCGGCGCCGTCGGCGCCTTCGACCCCGCGAACCTCTTCGACATCGTGCCCGACGACGCCGTGGCCGGGTCGTCGGCGTTCCTCCCCTTCGGCCCGGCGGGCGCGATCGGCGCGCTGGTGTTCGGCATCTGGTTCTTCCTCGCGGTCGAGGGGATCCCGCTGGCCGCCGAGGAGGCCAGCAACCCCGCCAAGGACATGCCGCGAGCGATCCTGGCCGCGATGGGCGTCCTGACGGTCACCGGGCTGCTCGTCCTCGTCCTCGTCCCCGGCATCGCCGGGGCCGAGGCCATGGGTGCCTCCGGCTCGCCGCTGCCCGACGCCCTCGCCGCCGCGGGAGCCACCGGCCTGGCGACCGTCGTGAACTACATCGGCCTCGCCGGTCTCGTCGCCTCGTTCTTCTCGATCGTCTACGCCTACTCGCGGCAGCTGTTCGCGCTGTCCCGCGCCGGCTACCTGCCGCGCTGGCTCTCGCGGACCAGCTCCCGCAAGACGCCGATCTGGGCGCTCGTCGTCCCCGGCGCGATCGGCTTCCTGCTCGCAGCGCTCATCAACAACGGTGACCGCCTGATCAACATCGCCGTCTTCGGTGCCGCGGTGTCCTACGTCCTGCTCAACCTGTCGCACATCGTGCTGCGGGTGCGTGAGCCGCAGCTCGAGCGTGCCTACCGGACGCCCGGCGGCGTCGTCACCACCGGGATCGGGCTGGCGCTGTCCGTGGTCGCGGTGGCGGCGACCTTCGTGGTCGATCCCGTGGCCGCGGGCATCACGGCCGCCGTGATGGCCGCGTTCGTCGCCTACTACCTGCTGTGGTCCCGCCACCGGCTCGTCGCCAACGCCCCCGAGGAGGAGTTCGCCCTGCTGGCCGGCGCCGAGAGCGACCTGCGCTGACCAGCGCCCTGGAGGACCGGTGGCCGCGGCTCCTGCCGGCGCGGCCACCGGCGCCTCACCGCGACCCGAGCCGCCCCGCCGACCAGCACCCCACGAAGGCCGACACAGCCGCCTTCACGGCGTGGGCGGCCAGCTCGGACGGCGAGCCGCGGCGGTTGCCGATCGGCCGCTCAGTGTTCTGGGACTGTGCCTGGGCCGGGGGCTAGGTCGGGGTGCTCATGCTTCCCATGTGGGGAGGGCGGCTCGGCTGCCCCGGCGTCGCCCGTGCCTCCAGCGGGGCTGGTGTCGTCGCTAAGAAGCGGTCGCACATGCGTCCTGGCCAGCGCGCTGCGCCTGATCCGCGTAGTTCTCGCGGCCCATCCGTATGACGTCGTCGAGCTTGTCGCGCGTCGTGGTCAGCTCCTCCAGCTGCGCCTGTACACGAGCGCGCTCGGCCAGCAGCCGCTCGTGCATCTCGTCGGTAAGGCCGCCGTGCTCCATGCAGGGCAGGATCTGCAGAACGGCCTTGCTGCCGAGCCCGGCGGCGTAGAGGTTCTGGATGAACTTGACCCGGTCGACCGCCTCGTGCGGGTACTGGCGCTGCCCGCTGACGCTGCGCTCGGGGACCAGCAGCCCTTGCTCCTCGTAGTAGCGCAGCGCCCGTACGCTCACTCCTGCCAGTGCGGCGACCTCTCCGATACGCATGCGTCCCCTTGACCGCTCGACCTGGACTTGCCCCTGACGTCAACGTCAGGTCCTAGCGTGCCAGACATGACAACTGCACTCGTCACCGGGGCCAACCGCGGCCTCGGCCACCACTTCGCTGCTGAGCTGCTCGCCAGGGGAGCGACGGTCTATGCCGCTGCCCGCGAACCGGCCACGATCGACCTGCCCGGCGTACGGCCCGTCGCCTTGGACATCACCGATCCCAAGGCGGTTGCCGCCGCCGCCGACGTGGCTCGCGACGTCGACCTGCTGGTCAACAACGCCGGCATCTCGACCGGGGCGCAGCTCCTCGGGGACCTGGACGGCGTGCGCGCGGAGATGGACGTCAACTTCTGGGGCGCGCTGTCGATGGTCCGCGCCTTCGCTCCTGTCCTCGCGTCCAACGGCGGTGGGAAGATCGTCAACGTCGCCTCGGCGCTGTCCTGGTTCTCCGCTCCGGGAGCCGGCGCGTATGCGGTGTCCAAGGCTGCGAACTGGAACATGAGCAACGCGCTGCGCCTGGAGCTGGCCGCGCAGGGCACACAGGTCACCTCCGTCCACCTCGGGCTGGCGGACACGGACATGTCCAAGATGCTCCAGGGGCCGAAAACCGATCCGGTCGTGGTCGTCCGCAAGGTGCTGGATGCCGTCGAGGCGGGCCACCTCGAGGTTGTCGTCGATGAGTGGAGCGCGATGGTCAAGGCCTCGCTGGCCGAGGACCCCCGCATGTTCTACGACCGGTTCCTCACGGCCTGACTCGTCCACTGCGCCCAGGCGAGCCGGGCAGAGGCCGGCTCGCCGGGCCGCGGCGGCGCCTGAGGGCTGGGCAAGAACGGTGACGCTTGCAGTTCAGCGCACGGTCGGCCGCGTCGGTGGTGAGCGGTTCGGTGGTCCGTCGCTCATGACGAGTCCAGCATGCAGATTGCTATGGACATGACGGCGTTCATCGGTCCAGGCGCTCAGGCCCGTGCGGTCCGCAGAAGTGGCTCCAGAACCGATCGGTCCCGGACGCCCGAAGCGCTGAGCCAGGCCCGGGCACCGGGGCGCGACGTTCACATGCGAGCGCTTCTCAGAAGCGTCGAGCCGGCGCGCCAGGGCCAACCCGGCGCTTCGGATGTCAGAACCGAACTCCTGAACGCCGTCCGGCGCCTCGGTCACCCGCGCCGTACCGCGGTGCGTTCGTCTCCGGCTCAAGCAAACGCTGGCCCGCCCTCTCCGGCGACGACGGGCCACAACGTGGCGACGACGCGTTCGGCGAAGTCGGCCGGCACTTCGCGGCCGTACCGGTTGAAGTCGGCGAAGTAGCTGCCGAAACACAGGCTGACGATCATGTCGACGTCCACGTCCTCCCGCACGGCGCCCCTGCGTTGGAGCTCGATGAGCACCTCGGCGAGCTCCTGGCATCGCGGCTGGTTGCCCTGCTCTCTCATCTGCGCAAGCAGCCCTGGCTCGCGCTCCGCTTCGGCCATGAAGTTGCCGTGCAGGGTCATCGCGCGAGGGTTGTGGAAGCGTGGATCTAGCCGACGCACAGCCTCGACCATCGCTTCCCGCGGGGTGAGGTCATCAAGATCCAGGGGCGGATACGCCTCGCGCTGCTTGCGCAACCCGTACTGCAGCGCTTCGACGACCAGCTCGTACTTGTTCGGCCAGCGCCGGTACAGAGTCGGGCGTGTCACGCCGGCATCGGCGACGATGTCGCCGATCGTCATCGACGAGTAGCCCTTCGTCGCGAGCAGCTTCCGCGTCGATTCGATGATCGCCTCTTCGATGAGCGGGTCGCGTGGGCGGCCGGTGGTCGTCGGCCTCTCTGCTCTGCTGCTCTTGCCGGACACCTCGGTCCCCCTCATGGTCTCGACCCGTTTCGTTACACCTCTTGACCGTAATGGACGAGCGCCGCTAGGGTCCACCTTACGAGTTTCGTTACAAGCAGTTGCTGTAACGGAAGATCGATGGTGTCCCCTCCGACCAAAGGAACCTCGCATGACAGCGACCCCCGACGGTTACGTGACCGTCCTCTGGGAAGCGAAGGCCAAGCCTGGCCGGGAGAGCGACCTCAAGGCGTTCATCACGGCCGCCGTCACGCCGTCCCGTAATGACGCCGGAAACATCGACTACGAGGCCCACGAGGTGGAGGGCCAGCCTGGCGCGTTCGTGATCTACGAGCGCTGGGAGAACCGCGCTCTCCTCGACGCCCACCTCAGTGCACCGCGAATGGCGGCGCTCGTGCCGAGGATGCTCGAGCTGATCGACGGGTCCATCGAGGAGGGCATCCGTCTGCTGCGTCCTTTCCGACCCACGGCCTGAACAGAAGAGCCACAAGAGCCTAGAAAGGCACGAAGACCAATGACGACAACTCTCATCACCGGCGGAAACCGCGGACTGGGCTACGAGGTCGCCCGTCGTCTGATCGATGCAGGCCAGGCCGTCTGGATCGGTGCCCGTGACGCGTCCGGTGGACAGCAAGCGGCCGACCGCCTCGGCGCCCGCTTCGTGCCGTTGGACGTGACGGACGATGCGTCCGTCGAGGCCGCCGTCGCCCGGATGCAAGCACAGGTGGGGCACTTGGATGTCCTCATCAACAACGCGGGCATCCTCGGTGAGGTGGCAGCGCCCGAGGACATGACTGCGGACCAGCTGCGCGACGTGTACGAGACGAATGTGTTCGGGCTCGTTCGAGTCACGCACGCATTCCTTCCGCTGCTCCGGAAGGGGACCGATCCCTCGGTGATCAACGTCACCAGCGGCATGGGGTCGTTCACGCTGACACACGACCCTGCGCGGGTGGAGTCGCAGTACACGCTCGCGGCGTACGGCTCTTCCAAGAGCGCAGTCACGATGCTCACCACGCAGTACGCGAAGACGATCCCGGACGTCCGGTTCAACGCGGTCGATCCCGGGCAGACGGCGACGGAGTTCACCGGCCACGTCGGGCAGACCGTCGCAGAAGGAGCCGAGGCGGCGGTGCGCGTCGCCACTCTCGGCCCGGCGACACCGACCGGAACCGTGACCGACCGGGTCGGCGTCCTGCCGTGGTGAACGGACGGTTCCGGCGTCGCGGCGATGCCGGCGCCCAGCGCGCTGCGACGCTGGAGCTGTTCTACGACCTTGTGTTCGTCTTCGCGATCACCCAGGTCTCGCATCTCATCCTGGGTCACCTCACCTGGTCGGGAGCGGGCCAGGCAGCGATCGTCCTGCTCGCCGTGTGGTGGTCGTGGAACTACACGACGTGGGCCACGAACGAGCTCGATCCGGAGACCGATTCCGTCCGCCTCCTGCTGATCGCACTCATGCTCGGAAGCCTGCTGATGGCGATCGCCGTCCCGCACGCCTTCGGCGAGCACGGCCTTCTCTTCGCCGTCGCCTACCTCGCGATCCAGGTCGGCCGCCACGCCTTCCTGACGTTCGTCGCGGCCGACCGCGGCAGCGTCGAACGGGAGCAGGCCGGACGAATCCTCGTCTGGTTCCTGGCGGGCGGCGTGTTCTGGATCGCTGGCGGACTGGTCGAGGGCGGCTCGAGAGCAGGGCTGTGGCTGCTGGCGCTCGCCCTCGACTACATCGCTCCGCGCATCCTCTTCCCGCTCCCCGGTCGACCGCGGCTTGCGGCAAGCTCCTGGCGCCTCGCCACCGGCCACTTCACCGAGCGATTCGGGCTGGTCGTGATCGCTGCCATCGGCGAGACGATCATCCTCACCGGGGCGACGACTGCCGAGCGTGAGCTGGACGCGGGAACCGTGGCTGCCTTCGTCAGCGCGTTCGCCGGATCGGCAGCACTCTGGTGGCTGTACTTCACCTCCACGCGAGAACTCGGCGAGCGTTCCCTCGACGGTGAGGCGAGCCGCACCGGTCGCGCGCGAGACATCTACACGTATGGGCACGTCTTGATCGTCGCCGGGATCATCTTGACGGCCGTGGGTGACGAGCTCGTGATCGCGCACCCGTCGGACCCTCTGGGGAGTGCACAGCTGACCGCCGTCGTCGCGGGACCAGCCCTCTTCCTTCTTGCGCAGCTCGCACTGCAATGGCGGGCGACGCGCCGCTTGGGATACGCCCGGTTGGCCGCGATCCCCGCGTGCGCGGCGCTGGGTCTGCTCGGTGGCTCCCTCCCTGCACTGCTGGTCGGCGCAGCGCTCGTCGCGGTGCTCATCGCCGTGGCGCTGCACGACCACGCCGCCGAGACACGACCCACGAGGTGAGCGGCGGCGGAGCAGGATCCAGGACCGAATCTCGACGGCATCCTGCATGAACCGCCGCAGCATGGATCGCGCCGGCACGCCACGCCGACCGCTGGCGCACCACGGCTCCATCACGTGGTGGCTGGATGGTCGCTCGCGGCAGACTCACGAAGGGGCGACAGGCCGACCGTGAGGGAACGGTCAGGGAACGCAGGAGCGCAGACAGCACGAAGGCCAGGCAGCGAATGACTCGCTGCCTGGCCTCTTGCTTGTGCGCCCGGAGGGATTCGAACCCCCAACCTTCTGATCCGTAGTCAGATGCTCTATCCGTTGAGCTACGGGCGCGTGGCTTGTCTGCCTTCCGGCTGACCGGCCGACGAGAACATTACCCGACCCGGCCGGTTCCCCCAAACCGGATCCGCGCGACGTGACGCACCCCACCAGCGGCGCAACAGGAGGCGATCGCACCGACGGACGCGGCGTCGGGCCGTTCCCGGGCAACAGAAAAGGCCCCGGGCTCTTGGCATCCGAGGCCTTCCTGGCGGAGACGGCGGGATTTGAACCCGCGAACGGGTTGCCCCGTTACCACCTTAGCAGGGTGGCGCACTAGACCTGACTATGCGACGTCTCCTCGCGACTGCCTGATGGTCGGCCCGGAGGCCCACCACAGCGTCGTGGCCGTCAGGTTACCCGGACGACCGCCCCGGCGCCAAAGCCGCGCCGGTGCCCCCGCGACGAGTATCGGTACGAGGCCCGCGACGGGGCCCCACCACGGGACCTCACACCCGCGCACGGGCGGTCATCGCGATGGCCCCGGACACCAGCGCCAGGCCCGCGAGCTCGGGCCACGTCGGGATCTGCCGCAGCACCACGGCGCCGACGACGACGGCGGTGGCCGGCAGCAGCGCGGTGAGCACCGAGAACGCGGCGGTGCCGACGCGGCGCAGCACCACCTGGTCGAGCACGTACGGCACCACGGACGAGCAGACGGCCACCACGAGCAGGAACAGCAGCATTCGCGGGTCCAGCACGACGTCGTCGACGGTGTGCCCGAACACCGGGGCGAAGACCAACGCACCCGCCGCCATGCCGACGGCGAGGCTGTCGAGCCCCGCGCCCGCCCCGGCCACCCGCTTGCCGAGCACGATGTACCCGGCCCAGCACACGGCGGCGGCGCCGATCGCCGCGAGGCCGACGATCACGTCCTGCCGCGGCAGGTCGGACTCGAGCGTCACCCCAGCGAGCAGCACCACGCCGCCCGCCGCGACGAGGATCGCGCCGCGCTCGGCCCAGCCACGTCCCGTGATCGCAGCGACGGCCACGGGGCCGCAGAACTCGAGCGCCACGGCGACGCCGAGCGGCAGGTGGTCGATGCCCACGTAGAACACGACGTTCATGGCCGACAGCGCCACGCCGAACGCCGCGGCCCACGCCAGCTGGCGCCGGGTCCACCGCCGCCGCCACGGCCGACGCCAGGCCAGCAGCACGAGGGCCGACAGCACGATGCGCCACCACCCGACCGCCGGCGCGCCGATGCTGTCGAAGAGCCCGACGGCCACGGCGGCGCCGACGTAGAGGGTCAGCCCCGAGACGACGAAGAGCAGCGGGGCGGGCACGCGGGCGACGGCGCCGGAGGCGCGCGCGGAGACGCCGGCCGCGCGGGAGGGGGTGGTCACGCTGCCGACACTAACGGCGCGATGTTTCGTCGGAGGGCCGCGTCCGCACGGCACCCAGCCCGCGGACGACGACGGCGGCGGTCACCGCCGTCGCGCACAGCAGCGCCGCCAGCACGACGACCTGGAACCGGCCGGCCTCCAGCGGCGACACGCCGCCGAAGATCGCCCCGACGAAGGCCCCGGGCAGGGTGACGAGCCCGGTGGTGCGCGTCTGGTCGGTGGTGGGCACGAGCGTCTCGTGGACCGCGGTGCGGGCCAGCCCCAGCGTCGCCGTCCGCGGCCGCGCTCCGAGGGCGAGCCACCCCTCGACCTCGTCCCACCGCTCGCCGACCGCCGCGCGGAAGCGGCGCCCCGCCAGCGTGGCCGCCGTCATCGACCCGCCGGTCACGATGCCGCCCAGCGCGAGCGCATACCGCGGCGTGAGCTCCAGCGCCCCGGTGGCGAAGACGACCGCGAGCGCCACGCCCGCCCCGGCGGCCATGGCCGCCGCGACCAGCCCCAGCGTCCGCGCCGAGAAGCCGAGCCGGCGCGCCGACGTCGTCGTCGCCACCGCGAACATCACGACCAGCGCCACCGCCACCCACGACGGGCTGGTGATGACGCCGTGCAGGACGACGGCCACGACGGCGAGCTGCAGGGCGCCACGCGCCACCGCCAGGCCCGGCGCCCACCGGCCCGGCACCCGGGTCACGGCGAGCACCGCGGCCGTGACGGCCACCAGGACGCCGACGCCCAGGGCGGTCGGGCCGAGCCAGCCCGGCAGCGCGGAGGCGAGCACCGGGACGCTCACAGGTGGTCGAGCCGCTGCAGGATCGCGCCCTCCCGCAGCGCCCACGGGCAGATCTCCAGCTCGTCGACCTTGAGGGCGCGCATCGCCTCCTCGGCGACCACGGCGCCCGCGACGATCTGGCGGGCTCGGCCCTCCCCGATGCCGGGCAGCACGGTGCGGTCGGCCGACGACAGCCGCGCCAGCCGCGGCACCCAGTCCTCGAGCTGGGCCCGGCGCATCCGGTAGCGGCGGCCGTTGCCGAGCACGTCGCGCGGCATGCCGGCCAGGCGGGCGAGCGAGCGGAACGTCCGGGAGGTGGCGACGACGTGGTCGGGCCGGGCGGCGCCGGCGGCGGGCACGACGGCGTCGCGCAGGGTCGCGCGCACGTGCGCGCGCAGCCGCTCGACGTCGGCGGGCGTCGGCGGGTCGGCCTCCCACAGGAAGGCGCGCGTGAGCCGGCCGGCGCCCAGCGGCACCGACAGCGCGACGTCGGGCTCCTCGTCGTCGCCCGCGGCGATCTCCAGCGAGCCGCCGCCGATGTCGAGCAGCAGCAGGCGCCCCGCGCCCCAGCCGTACCAGCGACGGGCCGCCAGGAACGTCAGGCGGGCCTCGTCGACGCCGGAGAGCACCTCGATCGGCACGCCGGCGCGCTCGCTCAGCAGCGCGAGCACCTCGGGGCCGTTGGTGGCCTCGCGCAGCGCCGACGTGGCCAGGACGAACGTCTGCTCGGTGCGGTACGTGGCGTTGACCGCGGCGGCGCGCTCCACGGCGTCCACGAGCGCCCCGACGCCGTCGGGCGAGATGGAGCCGTCCGGCTGCAGGTAGCGCATGAGGCGCACCGTCGTGGAGTCCGACGCCGCAGGCACCGGCCGGGCGCCGTGCGCCGCGTCGAGCACGAGCAGGTGGACGGTGTTGGAACCGATGTCGATCACGCCGAGCCGCACGGCGACACGGTAGCGGTCACCGCGGCGACGGCGCCGCCGGTGGCCACCGCCCGCACCGGCGTCTTCGCTGGTGACGGGGACTTCTCCCCGTCCGTACCGGTAGCCGCGGCGCGACGGCTCCCCTAGTCTCGGCTCGCCCGGTCCTTCACAGACCCTTCACGGAGCCCCGATGTCGTTCCCCGAGTCCATCCGGACGGTCTTGAGCAAGTACGCGACGTTCTCCGGCCGCGCGCGCCGGTCGGAGTACTGGTGGTGGGCACTGTTCACCTACCTGGTCTCGTTCGTCCTCGCCGTCGTCGTCGCCGCGGTCGCGCTGCCCACCACCGACCCGGTCACCGGCAGCCCCACCGGCGCCGGCGCCGTCATGGTGGGCCTCTACGCGCTGGTGATGCTGGCGCTCGTGCTGCCGTCGCTCGCCGTGGCGGTGCGTCGCCTGCACGACACCGACAAGGCGGGCTGGTGGGTGCTGCTCAACGCCGTCCCGTTCGTCGGCCCGATCGTCCTCCTCGTGCTGCTGGCGCTCGAGGGCACGCCCGGCCCCAACCGCTTCGGTCCCGACCCCAAGGGCACCGAGCTGCCGGGCGCCGGCTACGGCGCCCCGGCCTACCCCGGTGCGGGTCAGCCGCCGTCGGCGTACTGACCCCGCACCACCCCCGGCCACCCCACGGCCACCCGGC
The DNA here is from genome assembly GCF_001750215.1 of Isoptericola variabilis. GTDB lineage: Bacteria > Actinomycetota > Actinomycetes > Actinomycetales > Cellulomonadaceae > Puerhibacterium > Puerhibacterium variabilis_A. The sequence goes on from NZ_LWGM01000011.1 coordinate 18,041, forward strand.
CGCCCCGGCGGCCACCCCACAGCGAGCGTCCCGCGCCGTCGCCCTCCCGCACCGGGAGGACGACGGCACGGGACGCTCGTCGCGTGCTGGCAGGATCTGCGGGTGCCCTCCTACCGCGTGACCCTCGCCGTCGGCACCCTGCAGCCCGGCGTCGACCCCGAGGCGGTGCTGCCCGCCGCGTGCGACGCGGCGCGCGCCCTCGCGACCGTCGAGTCGTGGGACGTCGGCGTCGTGCGCGGCCAGGCACGGATCACCGTGCGGTTCATGGCGGACACCGACGGCGACGCCCACCAGGTGGCCGACGCCGTGCAGGATGCCGTCGACCGCCTGGCCGACACCTGGGGCACCCGGGTGACGCGCCGGTGGGGCAACCGCTGGCACCCCGCCTGACGCCCGCGTCCTCCCCCGCAGCACGACGGAGCCCGGGCCGGCGATCGCTCGCCGGCCCGGGCTCCTTCGTGCCTACGACTGCGCGTCAGCCCTTGACCGCGCCCGCGAGCATGCCGCGGACGAAGTAGCGCTGCAGCGCGATGAACACCACCAGCGGCACGACCATCGCGATGAACGCGCCCGCGGTGAGGAGGTGCCAGTCGCCGCCGCGCGAGCCGGCGAGCTCGGCGATGGCCACGGTGATCGGCCGGTACGGGGTGTCGGTGAAGGTGAGGCCGACGAGCAGGTCGTTCCAGACCCACAGGAACTGGAAGATGCCGAACGCGGCGATCGCCGGGACGAGCAGCGGGAAGAGCACCTGGAAGAAGATCTTCACGTGGCCCGCCCCGTCGACGCGCGCCGCCTCGACGAGCGAGCGGGGGATGTCCTTCATGAAGTTGTGCAGCAGGAAGATCGCCAGCGGGAGCGCGAAGATCGAGTGCGAGAGCCAGACGGTCCAGAACGTGCCGTTGATGCCCAGGTTGACGTAGTCGCGCAGCAGCGGGACGAGCGCCACCTGCAGCGGCACGACCTGCAGCGCGAACACCGCGACGAACAGGATCTCGCGGCCGCGGAACTCGATCCACGCGAACCCGTACGCGGCCAGCAGCGCGACGGTGATCGGGATGACCACCGCCGGCAGCGTGATGACGATCGTGTTGACGAAGAACGTCGCGAGGTTGCCGCCACCGAAGAGGGCTGTCTCGTAGTTGTCGAGGGTGAACTCGGTCTCGCCGGTGAACAACCCGGGGATGACGCTCCACCAGCCGGAGCGGCGGATGTCGAGCTCCGGGCGGAACGAGGTCACGAGCAGGCCGACGGACGGGATCGTCCACAGGATCGCGATGATGATCGCGATGAGCGACGCCCACGGCGAGCTGAGCTTGCCCTTGGTCGCGATCGCCCGCCGCTCGAGCCGGCTGAGCTTGCGCGGCTGGGTCGGCGACGTCTCGTCGACCGGCCTGGCCGTCACCGCCTGTCCGGGGGTCGGTGTGGTGGTCATCGGATCTCCTCCGCCAGGCGCATCTGCCGCACGTTGTACGCGATGATCGGGATCACCAGGATGAACAGCAGCACGGCGAGCGCCGAGGCCAGGCCTTGGTTGTTCTGCCGGAAGGCCTGCGTGTAGAACTCGTTGGCCACCACCTGCGTGCCGAACTGGCCGCCTGTCATGGTCCGCACGATGTCGAAGGCCTTGAGCGTCGCCATCGCGATCGTGGTCAGCACGACGACGAGCGCCGGGCGGATGCTCGGCACCGTGATGTACCGGAACATGCTGAAGCCCGTCAGACCGTCCAGGCGGGCCGCCTCGGTGATGTCGTCGGGGATCGCCTTGATCGCGGCCGAGAGCACCGTCATCGCGAACCCGGTCTGGATCCAGATCATGACGACGATGAGGAAGAACGTGTTCCACGGCTGGCCGATGAGGAACTGCTGCGGCGGCAGACCGAGCCACATGAGCAGCTGGTTCAGCAGGCCGATCTGCTGGACGCCCGGCTGGTCGGGCCGGAACTCGTAGACGAAGCCCCAGATGATCGACGCGCCGACCATCGAGATCGCCATGGGGACGAAGATGAGCGCCTTGGCGAGGCGCTCGAAGCGCGTCCGGTCGACCAGCACGGCGTAGACCAGCCCGATCACCGTGCTGAGCAGCGGTGCGAGGATCACCCACGCCGCCGTGATCAGGAGCACGCGCTGGAACTGCGGCTGCGTGAACGAGGTCGCGTAGTTGTCGATGCCGACGAACTCGCTGCCGTTGCGGTTGAAGAACGAGCTCCACAGCGTGATGAGCGCCGGCCGCAGCAGGCCGTAGGCGAGGAGCAGCAGCGCGGGGCCGACGAAGCCGACCGCGACGACCCACGCCGGGATCTTCTTGGGCCGGTCGACGAGGAACAGGATGAGCCCCATCACGACCACGAACAGCAGGATCGCCACGACCATGACGGCGAACTTCTCGCCGGGGTTGCCGGGATCCAGGAGCCAGGTCACCGATGACCTCCTAAGGAAGAAGTGCACCGGGTCCCCCGGGCCCGTGGCGTCTCGCCACGCGCCCGGGGGACCCGGTCTTGGCTGCTACTGCGGCCAGCTGCTCTCGATCTGGTCGACGACCTCCTGCGTCGAGGCACCGGTGAACCAGTTCACCATGCCGGTCCAGAACGTCCCGGCACCCACCTCGCCGGGCATGAGGTCGGACGCGTCGAACCGGATGACCGCCTCGGGGTCGGCCAGGATCTCGTACGAGAGCTGGTCGAACTCGGTCGCCAGGTTCTCGGGGTCGAGGCCCGTGTTCGCGCTCACCCAGCCGCCGCTGGGCGTCGCCACGGCCTTCTGGTTGGCCCAGTCCGGGCTCGAGAGGTAGGTCTGGAACGCCTGGACCTCCGGGCGGTCGTTGAACGCCGCGACGAACTCGCCGCCGCCGAGCACCGGACGGACGTCCGTCTGGTCGGTCGGCAGGTAGAACGCGTAGACGTCGCCGTCCGGGGCCACCTCGGTGCCCTCGGGCCACTGCGTCTGGTAGAAGTTCGCGGCGCGGTGCAGCCAGCACGAGCCGTCGAGGATCGGGTAGCCCGCGTCGGTCCACGCCGTCGTCGCGATCGAGTCGACACCGCCGAGGCCGGCGTTGACGTAGTCCGGGTTCTTGAGGATCTCGCCCGCGGTGTCGAAGGCCTCGACGATCTGCGGGTCGTTGAAGGGGATCTCGTGCGTGTACCACTGGTCGTACACGTCGGGGCCGGCCGTGCGGAGCACGACGTCCTCGATCCAGTCGGTGGCCGGCCAGCCGGTCGCGTCACCGGACTCCACGCCGGCGCACCACGGGATCGCCCCCGACTCGGCGATCTGCGCGGTCAGGTCCATCATCTCGGTCCACGTCTCGGGGACCTCGTACCCGGCGTCCTCGAACATCGCCGGGGAGTACCACACGAAGGACTTGACGTTCGCGCCGAGCGGGGCGGCGTAGAAGGTGCCGTCGACCGTGCCGTACTCCTTCCACGACTCGTTGAAGTACTCGTCGACGTTCGCGACTGTCTGCTCGGGCGCGGGGACGATCGTGTCCGGGAAGTCGTTGACGATCGTGTTGAGCAGGCCGGGCTGCGGCAGGTAGGCGATGTCCGGCGCGTTGCCGGCCTGGAGACGCACGAGCAGCTGCGCCTCGAACTCGCGCGAGCCCTCGTACTCGACCGTGACCCCGGTGCACTCCTCGAACGCGTCGTACGACGCCTCCTGCTGCTCCGCCTCGGGCTCGACGATCGACGTGTACACGCTCACGCTCGTGCCCTCGAGGTCGCCGAACTCCTCGTACGCGGCGCAGTCGATCTCCGGGGCCGCCGCGGTGTCCCCGCCGCCACCGCCGCCACCGCCGCCGCCGCCGTCCCCGCCGCCTCCGCAGGCGGTCAGCACCAGCGCCAGCGCCGCGGCCCCGGCGCCCGCCGTGAGCAGCGAACGACTGCGCCTCGTTCTCATGGTCGTCCTCATGTCGTCCTCCACCTCGTCGTGGCCACTGTCGGAGCCTTGCGTGTGACGCGGCTCTCCTCGCGGACAAGGCAACCCCCAACACCGGCGCGCCGCAACCAGTGGCGGTGCATCCGCCCCGGTGAGAGGCGTTGTTCACCCATCCCACACACCTCCGTGATCCCGCCGTGATCCCACCGCGTCCTGTCCGTGACCCGGCCCCAGGACCGTTCCTGTCCCGTCTCCCCCGCCGCGGCTCGCCGTGGGATCCTTCAGGGGCAGACTTGTGCCGTGCGCTGGAGGAGGAAGAGGACACCGATGATCGAGCTGAGGACCCCGCAGGAGATCGAGGAGATGCGGCCGGCAGGCCGGTTCGTGGCGGAGGTGCTCACCGCGTGCCGCGAGGCGGCGAAGCCGGGCGTCAACCTGCTGGAGCTCGACGCGCTCGCCCACCGCATGATCAAGGACCGCGGCGCGGAGTCCTGCTACATCGACTACCACCCGTCGTTCGGCGCGATGCCGTTCGGCAAGGTCATCTGCACCTCGGTGAACGACGCCGTGCTGCACGGCCTGCCGTTCGACTACGTGCTGGCCGAGGGCGACCTGCTGAGCCTGGACTTCGCCGCCGCCGTGGACGGCTGGGTCGCCGACTCGGCGGTCTCCGTCGTCGTCGGCAGCCCGGCCGACGCCGAGCGCGCCGCCCGCGACGCGAAGCTCATCCGCACCACCGAGGAGGCGCTGGCCGCCGGCATCGCCGCGGCCACGGCGGGGAACAAGGTCGGCGACATCTCCGCGGCGATCGCCCAGGTCGCGCGCGCCGCCGGGTACGAGATCAACACCGACTTCGGCGGCCACGGCGTCGGGCGCACCATGCACGGCGACCCGCACGTGCCGAACGACGGGCGCGCCGGGCGCGGGTTCCCACTGCGGCCGGGCCTGGTCATCGCCGTCGAGCCGTGGTTCCTCGAGACCACCGACGAGATCTACACCGACCCGGACGGCTGGACGCTGCGCTCGGCCGACGGCTCGCGCGGCGCCCACAGCGAGCACACGATCGCGATCACCGAGGACGGCCCGATCGTCCTGACGGCGCGCGACTGACCCGCCTGCTCGTAGATCCCGTCAGGGTCGGTTCCGGAATCCGCGAGGTTCCGGAACCGACCCTGACGCTTCTCGCGCGGGCACACGCGCCGGCAGCGCCAGCTCGCCGGGGCACGCCCGGCCGGGACGCCACCCGGCGGCGTCGAGCACCTGGCGGACGTCGTCCACGAAGGCTCTGGTCCGCGCCTGCGCCCCCGTCCAGCGCCGCAGGATCGTCGCGCCCGTGACGATCGCGTTCTGGCGGTGCAGGTCGGCGACGACGGCCTCGCGCGTCCCGTGCACGTCGATGCCGTCCACCTCGCCGAGCAGCCACCGCCCGCCGCCCAGGAACCAGGCCAGGTCGACCCGGGCGAGCGGGCGGCCGTCGCCGCCGCGGACCGGGAGCTGGAGCACGTCCGGCGGCAGCCCGTCGTCGGCCAGCCGTAGCCGCGCCCACGTCTCCGCCGGCGACTCGGCGCGCGCGTCCGAGGCGTCCCACCACCGGCGGCTGCGCGCGGCGCCCCGCCGCCCTCGGGCGAGCTGCCGCGCAGCGGCGAACGTGCGCTCCGTGAGCACCCGGCGCTGACGCGCCGAGTCCATCAGTGCCACCGCCGTCCAGCGGTCCACCTCCCCCACCGCCTGGGCCAGGGCGACCTCGGGCGGGACGCAGGGCACCCCGCCACGGTGGACGAGGCGGGGTACCGGTTCGCGGCGGACCCGGGCGCCGTCGGTCCGCGCCACCGCGCCACCGGCGCGGAGGGCGACCTCCGGCGTGAAGGACGGAGGGACGCCCCGCACGCCGTACAGCACCAGCGCGCTGAGCCCCGTGGCGACGGCCGCGGGCCCGTGGAGCAGGACGCCGAGCCGCGCGGTCCGCTCCCGCTGCCGGTCGAGGCGCGCGGTGCGCTCGGTGGGCACCGGGACCGTCGTGAGGTCGTAGACACCGCGGGCGACCCGGACGAGCACGCCCGCGTCGACCAGCCGGTGCACGCGGGCCTTCGCCACCCCGCCGGCCGCGAGCTGCCAGGCAGCGACCAGGCCGGCCTGCGCGTGCGCCGTCGTGACGACGACGCCCGGCAGCGGAGCGAGCGGACGGGCGGCCACCCGCACAGCCGACCAGAACCGGGGCGCCGTGCGGGGCCGCCGTCCACAGGCCGCCTCACCGCGCATCGGAAAGCGTCAGAGTCGGTTCCGGAATCGGGCGAATTCCGGAACCGACCCGGACGAGATCCGGCGCGCCAGCGCCGCAGCGCCAGGGCTCAGAGCAGGCTGCGGAGCACCTTCGCCGCGCCGTCGTCCTCGATCGTGCCCGTCACCTCGTCCGCCGCGTCGCGCACCGCCTGGTCGGCGTGGCCCATCGCGACCCCGCGCGCGGCCCACCGCAGCATCTCGACGTCGTTGTGCCCGTCGCCCATCGCGAGCGTGCGCGCGGAGTCGATGCCGAGGCGCTCGCGCACCTGCTCCAGCCCGGTCGCCTTGGAGACGCCCTGGGGGGCGATGTCCATCCAGGCCGTGTAGCCGACGGCGTAGGTGACCTCGTCGAGGCCGAGCCGCTCGACCAGCCGGTGGAAGTCGTCGCTGGTGTCGTCGGGGCTGCGGACGACCACGCGGGTCACCTCGCCGCCGGCCGCGAGCTCCTCGAAGTCCACCACGCTGTGCTCGCCGTCGAGCTCGCCCTCGGGGAAGAGCTCGTTGAGCCGGAAGCCGACCCCCACGTCCTCCACGGCGAACCGCGCCCCGGGCATCTCCGCGTGCAGCAGCCGCATCGCCGGCCCGGGGTCGAACGTCACCGTGTCCGTGACGCGCCACCCGCCCGGCTCGGACGGGTCGAGGCGCACCGTGACCGCGCCGTTGGAGGCGACCATCCAGCCGGTCTCGATGCCCAGCAGCTGCGCCACCGGCGTCATCGCGATGAGGGAGCGCCCCGAGGCGAGCACCACGTGGTGGCCCGCCGCGCGCACGTCGCGCACGGCGTCCCGGACGGCGTCGGACAGCGTCTGGTCGTAGTCCAGGAGCGTGCCGTCGATGTCCAGCGCGACGAGCCAGGGCTGCGACGTCATGCGACCGGCTCGAGCACCTCGAGGCCGCCCAGGTACGGGCGCAGCCCCTCCGGGACGCGCACGGAGCCGTCGGCCTGCTGGTGGTTCTCCAGGATGGCGACGATCCAGCGCGTGGTGGCCAGCGTGCCGTTGAGGGTGGCGACCGTGCGGGTCGTGCCGTCGGCGGTGCGCTCGCGCACGTTCAGGCGCCGGGCCTGGAAGGTGGTGCAGTTCGACGTCGAGGTGAGCTCGAGGTAGCGCTGCTGGGTGGGCAGCCACGCCTCGCAGTCGAACTTCCGGGCGGCGCTGGTGCCCAGGTCGCCGGCGGCCGTGTCGATCACCCGGTACGGCAGCCCGGCCTTGGCCAGCATGGCCTCCTCCCAGGCGAGGTAGCGCTCGTGCTCGGCCTCGGCGTCCTCGGGGCGGCAGTAGCCGAACATCTCCACCTTGTGGAACTGGTGGACGCGGATGATGCCGCGGGTGTCGCGGCCCGCCGCGCCCGCCTCGCGCCGGTAGCAGGCGCTCCAGCCGGCGTAGCGCAGCGGCCCGTCGGACAGGTCGAGGATCTCGTCCGCGTGGTAGCCGGCCAGCGCCACCTCGGAGGTGCCGACGAGGTACATGTCGTCGCGCTCCAGGTGGTACACCTCCTCGGCGTGCTTGCCGAGGAACCCGGTGCCGCGCATGGTGTCCGGCTTGACCAGGGTGGGCGTGATCATCGGGGTGAAGCCCTCGGCCACCGCCTGGTCCACGGCGGCGTTGAGCAGCGCCAGCTCCAGGCGTGCGCCGATGCCGGTGAGGAAGTAGAAGCGCGCGCCCGAGACCTTCGCCCCGCGGGCGGTGTCGATGGCGCCGAGCGCCTCGCCGAGCGCGAGGTGGTCGCGGGGCTCGAAGCCCTCGGACTCGAAGTCGCGGGGCTCGCCGACGGTCTTGAGCACCACGTAGTCGTCCTCGCCGCCGGGGGGCGCGCCCTCGACGACGTTGGGGATCTGGTACAGGAGCTCGTCGAGCTCCTTCTCCGCGGCGTGGGCGTCCGCCTGGCGGGACTTGACCTCCTCGGCGAGCTGCTTGGTGCGGGTCAGCAGCTGGTGCTTCTCCTCGCCCTGCGCCTTGGCGACCTGCTTGCCGAGGGCCTTCTGCTCCGCCCGCAGCGACTCGAAGTCGGCCAGGGACGATCGCCGGCGCGCGTCGGCGTCGAGGGCGACGTCGACGAGGGCCGGGTCGTCGCCGCGAGCCGTCTGGCTCGCGCGGACGACGTCGGGGTTGTCGCGCAGGAGTCGGAGATCGATCACGGGGGAAGCCTAACGGGGCCGCGCCACGCGAATCCCTGCCCGTCCGCGGGCCGCCTACGGCCCGCCCGTGGGCCCGCCCGCGGCCCTGCCCGCGGCCCTGCCCGCGCCTCCGCCCGTACCCCGACCGCCTGCGCGCACGAGTCCGCGCACCCGCTCACCACGTGCGCGGACGCTCCTCGTCGTACCGTTGCGGGCATGCGCTGGGAGCTGTGGTTAGCGGTCGTCGCCTTGGTGCTCGCCGTCGTGGCGGTCGCCGTCGCCGCCGTCGCCGTCGTGCGGTCGCGCCGGCCCGCCGTCGCGCCGGTGCCGAGCGACCCGGGCGAGGAGGTGCCCGCGCCCGTGGGCGAGCGGCTGGCGGTCGTCGTCAACCCGTCGAAGGACGGCGTCGACGAGCTCGTCGAGGTGGTGCGGCGCGTGTGCGCCGAGGCGGCCCTGCCGGAGCCCATGTTCTTCGAGACGACGGTCGAGGACCCCGGCGAGGGGCAGGCCCGCGCCGCGGTCGAGGCGGGCGCCGACGTCGTCGTGGCCGCCGGCGGCGACGGCACCGTGCGCGCCGTGGCCGCCGCGATGGTGGACACCGACGTGCCCATGGCCCTGCTGCCCGCCGGCACCGGCAACCTGCTCGCCCGCAACCTCGACATCCCGGTCACGAGCGTCGAGGAGGCCATGGCCGTGGTGCTCGCCGGGCGCGACCGGCGCATCGACGTCGGCTGGGCCCGCATCCTGGAGCACGCCCCCGACGAGGCCGCGGAGGTGGCGCGGGCCGAGCGGATCGAGGCGGTCCACGCCAAGCGGGCGGCCGGCGGCCGGCGGCCCGAGGGCGACGAGCCGCCCGAGCGCCCGGAGGACGGCCGCGAGGGCGAGCCGCCCGTCGACCCGCGCGCGGAGGGCCGCCCGTTCCCCGGGACCGTCGAGGACACCGCCGGCGACAAGGAAATCTTCCTCGTCATCGCCGGCCTCGGGTTCGACGCCGCGATGGTGGCCGACGCCGACGACGCCCTCAAGCGCAAGGTGGGGTGGCTCGCCTACTTCCTGGCCGGCGTGCGGCACCTGCACGGCCGGCGCATGCGCGCGCAGGTCACGCTCGACGACCGCGACCCGGTGAGGGTGCGCCTGCGCACGATCCTGGTGGGCAACTGCGGCCGGCTGCCGGGCGGCATCACGCTGCTGCCGGACGCCGTGATGGACGACGGCGAGCTCGACGTCGCCGCGGTCGACGCCCGCGGTGGGCTGGCCGGCTGGGCGCAGCTGCTCGGCGAGGTGGTGGTGCAGCGCTTCGGGATGCGCACGACCGACCTGCCGAAGATCGGCCGCATCGACCACGTGCGGGCCAAGAAGGCGCGCATCCGCGTGGAGGACGGCGAGCAGGCGCAGGTCGACGGCGACCCGATCGGCCGGGCCCGCGTGATCGAGACGTGGGTGGACCACCAGGCCCTGCTGGTCCGCGCGGTCTGACGCGCCGGGTCCGGGATCGCCGCGGACGCCTCCCGACGTGGACGTCCTGCGACGGTTCGGCGCGTCCTCCTGGGACGTCCGGTGCACCCGGCCCCGCGCCGGAGGGCCGCGGGACGGCGCCGCATACGCTTGCCGGGTGATCGTCCGTGCTCGTGTTGCCGCCGTCCTGTCGTCCCTCCTGGCGGTCCTGACGGTGGTCCTGCTCGGCGTGGCGGCGTTGGTCGGCGTGGCGCCGGCCGCGACCGCGGCCCCCGCCGCCCCGGACGACGGCACGACCACCACCACGTCCACCACCGGCACGACCACGACGGGCGCCGCGGGCGACGCCGACTCGGCGGGCGAGGCGCCCGGGCCCACCGCCACGCCGGAGCGCCCGCTCGTCGTCGCCGGCGTCGCCGGTCTCGAGTGGTCCGACCTCGACCGCACCCGCACGCCGCGGCTGTGGGCGCTCGTGGCCGGCGGCGACGTCGCCTCGATCGCGGTGCGCACCCTGTCGCCCACCTGCCCCGTGGACGCGTGGCTGACCCTGTCGGCGGGCAACCGCGTCACCAGCGCCGACACCCCCGCGCCGCCCGACGCGGCCGCCGACGTCGCCGCCCCCGCCGGCGGCACGCTCCGCTGCCCGCAGGAGCCCGCGGTGCGTGCCGAGGGCACGAGCGCCGACGGCACGCCAGCGGCGGCCCAGGTGAGCGGCTGGTCCGCGCTCGTGGCCCCCGAGACCGAGGCGACCGGCAGCTACGGGCGCCCGGGCACGCTCGGCGACGCGCTCGGCGCGGCCGGGCAGTGCGCGACGGCGTTCGGCCCGGGTGCCGCTGTCGCGCTCGCCGGCTCGGACGGGCAGGTCCAGCGCTACCTGCCCGGCCTGCCCGCACGCCCCGAGCCGACCGACACGACCGAGGCGACCGAGGGCACCGCCGGCGCGGCCGCCGAGGACCCGCTGCCCGCCGCGCTGACCGCCTGCCCGGTGTCGGTGGTCGACCTGGGCTCGCTGCCCGACCCGGCCGCCGAGCGCGCCGAGGCGCTGCGCGACCTCGACGCCACCGTCGGCCGCCTCGTGGACGCCCTGCCGCAGGGTGGGCGCCTCCTCGTCGCCGGCGTCGCCGACACCCCGCTCGGGCCCCGCGGCCTGCAGGTGGCCGTGGACTCGGTGCGCGGCGACGGCGCGGCGCCGAGCTGGCTGTCCTCCGGGTCGTCGCGCCGCGAGGGCATCGTCGTCGTCAACGACCTGTCGGCCACGGTCGCGGCGGCCGCTGGCCTCGACACCACCGGGCTCGATGGGTCCGCGCTGGAGCGGGGCGAGCCGCGCCGTCTCGACACGGCCGGCACCGTCGAGAACCGCCGCTACCTCACGACCCTCACCGAGACCACCCCGCACGTGAGCTACGCCCTGCTGGGCACGCTCGTGCTGGCCGCGCTGATCTGCCTGCCGGTGCTGCTGCGCCGCACGTCGCCGCGGGCGCGCCGGCAGGCCACGGCTCTGCTCACCGTCGCCGCGATGCTCCCGGCCGGCGCCTCGCTGGCCACGCTCTCGCGCTGGTGGTCCTCCCCCGCGCCCGGCCCGGTGCTGGCCGCCGCGACGGTGCTGCCCGCCGTCGCGCTCGCCCTGGCCGCCTGGGCCGCGGAGC
>NZ_LWGM01000110.1 GCF_001750215.1 Isoptericola variabilis
CGTCCAGGTCTCGCTGATGCCCGCACTCTCGGCCCAGCCCTCCGGGACCTCCACCCGGACCCAGCCGCTGGTGACCCGCTGCCATCCCTCCTCGGCGTCGCCGGAGCCCGTGCCGCCGCAGGCCGCCCGCGGCGACCACGCCGATCAGCGCGAACTGCGAGCCGCCGGAGAACAGCAGCAGGCTCAGGGCCATGGTGGGCAGCACGCCCACCCCGGCCACGACCGACAACGCACCGAACGAGACGCCGTAGAGGCCGGTCGCGACGGCGACCGAGAGCCCCTGACGGACGGCGGGACCTACGGACACCCCCACAGCCCATCACACCGGGGCCGACGGGCGCGCGGGCGTCTCAGCGTCACCGGCTCAGTCGCCGGCTCAGTCGCGGTACAGCCCGGACGCCTTGCGCAGCGCCGCCCGGGCGCGCTTGCGGTCGCCCGCGGCGTCGTAGGCGAACGCGAGGCGGTACCAGGCCCGCCAGCTCTCCGGCTCCCGCTCGACGGCCTCGCGGTAGGGGCCGAACGCGGCGTCGGCGGCGGCACGGTCGATGCGGCCGCCCGGGGAGCGCGGCAGGTCGTCGACGGGCAGCTGCCCCGCGGCCGCCAGGACGTCCGCCATCCGCTGCACGCGCGCGGCGAGCCGGTACTCGACGGCGATGAGGCCGAGGACGAGCAGCGGGATGACCAGCACGCCGAGGCCGATGGCCACGAGCACCGGCTCCCCCGTGCGGACCATCGCGACGCCCAGCCCGGCCACCTGCCACGCGTACAGCGCGAGCAGCACGGTGACCAGCACCGCGCCGACGAGCCCCGTGGGGACGCGCCGGCGGCCGGTGGGACGCCCGGCGTCCGGTCCGCTCATCCCAGGTCCAGCAGGTGCTCGAGGCCCACCGTCAGCCCCGGCCGCGACACCACGGAGCGCACGGCGAGCAGCACGCCGGGCATGAACGAGACGCGGTCGAACGAGTCCTGGCGGATGACGAGCTGCTCGCCGGGGTTGCCCAGCAGCACCTCCTCGTGCGCGACGAGGCCGCGCAGCCGCACCGCGTGCACGCGCACCCCGTCGACGTCGGCCCCGCGGGCCTCGTGCCCGGACGTCGTCGCGTCCGGCACGGGCCCCAGGCCGGCCTCGGCACGCGCCGCGGCGATGGCCGCCGCCGTGTGCCGGGCTGTGCCGGACGGCGCGTCGACCTTGTCCGGGTGGTGCAGCTCGACGATCTCGGCGGACTCGAAGTACCTCGCGGCCTGGGCCGCGAAGCGCATGGCGAGCACGGCCGAGAGGCCGAAGTTCGGCGCGATGACGACGCCGAGGCCCGCGTCGTCGGGGCGGCCGGCGCTCACCTGCGCCAGGTGCTCGGCCACGCGGGCGCGCGAGGCGTCCGTCCAGCCGGTGGCGCCGACGACGGCGTGCACGCCGGCGTCGAGCAGGGCGTGCACGTTGGCCTCGGTGGCCCCCGGCACGGTGAAGTCGACGGCGACCTGCGCGCCGGCGTCGCGCACCGCGGTGGCGACGTCGTCGTCCCGGGTCACCCGGGCGACGAGCTCGAGGTCGCCGGCCGCCTCGACGGCGGCGCACGTGGTGGCGCCCATGCGCCCGGCCGCGCCGAGCACGGCCACCCGGAGCGGCGCGCGGCTCGGCTCGTGGCCCTGCTCGTGGCCCGCCTCGGGGCTCGCCTCGGGGTGCGGCGTGCGGTCAGGCTCGGTCACGTGGTCCTCCTGGGATGGGTGGTCAGTCGCCGAACGGGCCCACGCGCACCACCGAGCGCGGGCGCGCGGCCAGCTCGGCCGCGAGCTCGCGGACGTCCTCGGCGGTGACGGCGCGGATGCGCTCGAGGGACTCGGCCAGGCTGAGCAGCTCGCCGAAGACGAGCTCGGCCTTGCCGAGGCGGGACATGCGCGAGCCGGAGTCCTCGAGCCCGAGCACGAGGCCGCCCTGCAGCTGCCCCACCGAGCGCTCGAGCTCGGCGTCGGTGATCCCGCCGTCGGCGAGGCGGTCGAGCTCCGCGTGCAGCAGCTCGGTGACGACGTCCACCTTGGCCGGCGCGCAGCCGGCGTACAGGCCGAACGTGCCGACGCCGCCGTGGCCGGACGCGAACGAGTAGGTGGAGTACGCCAGGCCGCGCCGCTCGCGGATCTCCTGGAACAGCCGCGAGCTCATCCCGCCGCCGAGCACGGCGCTCAGGACGCTCAGGGCGAAGCGCCGGTCGTCGGTGACGGACAGGCCCGTGGACCCGACGATGACGTTCGCCTGCTCCACCTGGCGGCGCACGGAGAGCTCGACGCCCTCGCCCGGGATCGCGGCGGCCTCGTCGTCGGCCACCTCCTCGGGGCGCCGCTCGCGCGGGACGACCGCCCCGGACAGGTCCCAGCCGCCGGCGCGCAGGGCGCCGGTCACCTGGTCGACCAGGGTGTCGTGGTCGACGCCGCCGGCCGCGGCCACGACCAGGGTCTCCGGCCGGTAGTGCCACCGGTAGTGCTCCCACACGGCGTCGCGGGGCACGGACCGGATGGTCGCGGGGGTGCCGCCGATGGGCCGGCCGAGCGGGTGGGTGCCCAGCACGGCCGCCGCGAACTCCTCGTGCACCACGTCCGCCGGGTCGTCGTCGGTCATGGCGAGCTCTTCGAGGATGACGCCGCGCTCGGTCTCGAGCTCGGTCTCGTCGAGGCGCGCGGAGGTCACCATGTCGGCGATGACGTCGACCGCCATGGGCAGGTCGGTGTCGAGCACGCGCGCGTAGTAGCACGTGTGCTCCTTGCCGGTGGCCGCGTTGGCCTCGCCACCGACGGCGTCGAAGGCCTCGGCGATGTCCATCGCCGAGCGGCGCCGGGTGCCCTTGAACAGCAGGTGCTCGAGGAAGTGCGTCGAGCCGTGGTGCCCGTCGGTCTCGTCCCGAGAGCCGACGCCGACCCAGGCGCCCACGGTCGCCGAGCGCAGGCCCGGCATGTGCTCGCTGAGCACGCGGACGCCGCCGGGCAGGACGGAGCGACGGATCGTCGCGCCGTCCTGCCCGGCGGTCAGCTCGGCACCGGGCTCGCCCGCGGGGACGAGCGGGAGGTGCCAGGTCATGTGGTGATCAGCCTCAGGCCTCGGCCGGCTCGGTGGCGACGGCGTCGGCCGCGTCGGCGTCCTTCGCGTCGTCCTCGGTCACCGCGACGAGCGAGAGCTTGCCGCGCGGGTCGATCTCGCCGATCTCCACCTGGACCTTCTGGCCCACGGACAGCACGTCGTCGACGTTCTCGACGCGCTTGCCGCCCACGAGCTTGCGGATCTGGCTGATGTGCAGCAGACCGTCCTTGCCCGGGGCGAGGGAGACGAACGCGCCGAACGACGTCGTCTTGACGACGGTGCCGACGAAGCGCTCGCCGACCTCGGGCACGTGCGGGTTCGCGATCGCGTTGATCGCGGCCCGCGCGGCCTCGGCCGAGGGGCCGTCGACGGCGCCGATGTACACGGTGCCGTCGTCCTCGATCGTGATGTCGGCGCCCGTCTCCTCCTGGATCTGGTTGATCATCTTGCCCTTGGGCCCGATGACCTCGCCGATCTTGTCCACGGGGACCTTGACGGCGATGACGCGCGGGGCGTTCGGCGACATCTCGTCCGGGGTGTCGATGGCCTCGGCGATGACGTCGAGGATCGTCAGGCGGGCGTCGCGGGCCTGGGTCAGCGCGCCGGCCAGGACCGAGGCGGGGATGCCGTCCAGCTTGGTGTCGAGCTGGATGGCCGTGACGAACTCCCGCGTGCCGGCGACCTTGAAGTCCATGTCGCCGAAGGCGTCTTCGGCACCGAGGATGTCGGTGAGCGCCGCGTAGCGGGTCTCGCCGTCGACGGTGTCGGAGATGAGGCCCATCGCGATGCCCGCGACCGGCGCCTTGAGCGGCACGCCGGCGTTGAGCAGCGACAGCGTCGAGGCGCAGACGGAGCCCATCGAGGTCGAGCCGTTGGAGCCGAGCGCCTCGGACACCTGGCGGATCGCGTAGGGGAACTCCTCACGGTCCGGCAGCACGGGCACGAGCGCGCGCTCGGCCAGGGCGCCGTGGCCGATCTCGCGGCGCTTCGGCGAGCCGACGCGGCCCGTCTCACCGGTGGAGAACGGCGGGAAGTTGTAGTTGTGCATGTAGCGCTTGCGCGTGACCGGCCCCAGGGAGTCGATCTGCTGCTCCATGCGCAGCATGTTCAGCGTGGTGACGCCCAGGATCTGGGTCTCGCCGCGCTCGAACAGCGCCGAGCCGTGCACGCGCGGGATGACCTCGACCTCGGCGGAGAGCGTGCGGATGTCGCGCAGGCCGCGGCCGTCGATGCGCACGCCGTCGGTGAGCACGCGCTGGCGCACGAGCTTCTTCTGCAGCGAGCGGTAGGCGGCGGACAGCTCCTTCTCGCGGCCGTCGAAGCCGGCCTGGAGCTCGCCCAGCATCTGCGCCTTGATCTCGTCGAGGCGGTTCTCACGGGCCTGCTTGTCCGCGATCGCCAGGGCCTCGCGCAGCGGGGCGGCGACGGCGCCCTCGACGGCGGCGAAGGCGTCGTCCTGGTAGTCCGGGAACAGCGGGAAGTCCTGGACCTCCTTGGCGGCCTGCTCGGCGAGCGCCGACTGGGCCTCGCACAGGGCGCGCAGGAACGGCTTGGCGGCCTCGATGCCCTCGGCGACGACCTCCTCGGTCGGGGCCTGGGCGCCCTCGGACTTGATGAGCTTCCAGGCGTCGTCCGTGGCCTCGGCCTCGATCATCGCGATGGCCACGTCGGTGCTGCCGTCGTCGGCCGTGACCACACGCCCGGCCACGACCATCTCGAAGACCGCGCGCTCCTTGTCGGAGTACTTGGGGAACGCGACCCACTGGCCGTCGATGAGGGCCACGCGCACGCCGGCGACGGGGCCGGAGAACGGCAGGCCGGAGATCTGCGTGGACAGCGACGCGGCGTTGATCGCGAGCACGTCGTAGGCGTCGTCCGGGTGGATGGCCAGGACGGAGACGACGACCTGGACCTCGTTGCGCAGGCCCTTGACGAACAGCGGGCGCAGCGGGCGGTCGATGAGGCGGCACGCGAGGATCGCCTCGGTCGAGGGGCGGCCCTCGCGGCGGAAGAACGAGCCGGGGATGCGGCCCGCGGCGTACATGCGCTCCTCGACGTCCACCGTCAGCGGGAAGAAGTCGAACTGGTCCTTGGGCTGCTTGCCGGCCGTCGTGGCCGACAGGAGCATGGTCTCGCCGTCCAGGTACGCGGCGACGGAGCCGGCGGCCTGGCGGGCGAGGCGGCCCGTCTCGAAGCGGACGGTGCGGGTGCCGAAGCGGCCGTTGTCGATGACGGCCTCGGCGAACTGGATCTCGGGACCCTCCATGGGGTGCCCTCCGTTCTGCGAGGGCGCCGAGCCTCGGCGGTCTTCGATCGAGGCCCTCCGACACCCGGGCCGTCGGCCCGTCCGCGGCGGCGCAGGCCGCACGGGGGTTCGGGGAGCCACTACCGAGGACCGGACGAGCGCCGGCGCGGCTGTGGTGGTATACGGGACTATCTCACCAGACCAGCCCGGCCCCTGCAGCAGGGACCGGGCTGGATCGGGAGTGTCAGCGGCGCAGGCCGAGGCGCTCGATCAGCGAGCGGTAGCGCTGGATGTCGATCTTCTGCAGGTAGCCCAGCAGACGACGGCGCTGGCCGACCAGCAGCAGCAGCCCGCGGCGGCTGTGGTGGTCGTGCTTGTGGGTCTTGAGGTGCTCGGTCAGGTCCTTGATGCGCTGCGAGAGGAGCGCGATCTGCACCTCGGGCGAGCCGGTGTCGCCCTCGTGCGTCGCGTACTCGGTCATGATGCGCTGCTTGGTGGCAGAGTCGAGCGGCATGGCTCTCCTTGGTGTCGTTGCGCGGTGCTCCGGGGCTGTTCCGCCGGGCGCTCTCGTTCCGCGGCCGTTCTGACGGCCCCAGCAGTCTACCAGCGCCGACGCGGCGGCGGTTTCATCGGCCCGGTCGGCCGCCCGGGCGGCCGCTGGATCACGGGACGACGCGCCGGGCCGCCGGCGGTCACGCCGCGGGAGCGCCCAGGATCTCCCGCGCGCGCTCCACGTCCAGGCGCATCTGCGCCACCAGCGGCTCCACGCCGTCGAACCGCAGCGTGGGCCGCAGGTGGGCGACGAGCTCGAGCACGACCTCCTCGTCGTACAGGTCGAGGTCGGTGCGGTCGAGCACGTACGCCTCGACCCGGCGCTCCACGCCGTCGAAGGTCGGGTTGGTCCCGACGGACACCGCGGCCGGCAGCACCGCGTCGGGGTGGTCCGCCGGCAGGGAGGGGCGCAGCAGGCGGCCGGCGTAGACGCCGTCGGCCGGGACCATGCCGCGGATCTCCCCCAGGTTCGCCGTGGGGTAGCCGAGCTGGCGCCCGCGGGCGTCGCCGTGCACGACGACGCCGCGCACCCGGTGCGGCCGGCCGAGCACGTCGGCGGCCCCGGCGACGTCGCCCTCGGCGAGCAGCGCGCGGGCGGCGGAGCTCGACCAGCGCACCCCGGCCCCGGCGCCCGGCGGCACGAGGCGGCCGACGTCGTCGACGGCGACGACCTCGAAGCCGTGCCGGCCGCCGAGCTCGACCATCGTGGCGAGCGTGCCGGAGTTGCCCTTGCCGAACCGCACGTCGTGGCCGACCACGACGGTGCGGGCGCGCAGCCCCTCGACGAGGTAGCGGGTGACGAACTCCTCGGGCGTGAGCGCCGCGAGGTCGAGCGTGTAGCGCACCAGCAGCACCCCGTCGAGCCCCGTGGCGGCGAGCAGCTCGAGGCGGTCGTCGAGGCCGGTGAGCAGCTCGGGCGCCTGCTCGGGGCGGTGCACCTGCGCGGGGTGGGGGTCGAACGTCAGGGCGACGGCCGCTCGCCGGTCGCCGCGGGCGAGGCCCACGACGCGGCCGAGCACCGCCTGGTGCCCGCGGTGGACGCCGTCGAAGTTGCCGATCGTCACGACGGACGACCCGAGGTCGTCGGGGACCTGGGTCAGGTCCTGCCACACCTGCACGCGCGTCGCTCCTCGTCGTCGTCCGGCCTGCGGCCGGCTGTCGACCGTCAAGGGTAGCCCGCCGTCCCGGGCGGTCGGGCCTGTCGGGTCGGGCCTGTCGGGTCGGGCCTGTCGGGTCGGGGCCGTCGGGTCAGGTCCCGGCCGGGGCCAGCACCAGGACCGGCCGGGCGAGGTCCTCGCCCCGGCGCCGGGCGTCCTCGAGCAGCGCCACCAGCTCCCCGGCCGGCGAGACGGCGGCCACGGTGCCCGGGGCGCCGGTGGGCGCGACCCACCGGCCGAACCCGAGGTCCTCGGCCTCGGCCGCGGTGACCTCGCGCACGGGGAAGGTGGCCCGCGCGGCCTCCGCCAGCGGGATCGTGGCCAGCACGCCGTCGGCGTCGGCCTGGGCCTCGAGCTGCTCGAGGGTGCGCGCCGCGGCGAGCGCGTGCCCGCCGACGCGCGTGCGCCGCAGGGCCGTGAGGTGTCCGGCGGTGCCCAGCGCGGCGCCGAGGTCGCGGGCCAGCGCGCGCACGTACGTGCCGGAGGACACCACGACCTCGACGTCCAGGTCGAGCACGGGGATGCCGTCGGCGTCCCCCCGGCGCGCGGCGAGCACCTCGAACCGGTGCACCGTGACGGGCCGGGCCGCCAGCTCGACCTCCTCCCCCGCCCGGACGCGCGCGTAGGCGCGGCGCCCGTCCACCTTGATCGCCGAGACGGCGGTGGGGACCTGGAGGATGTCGCCGGTGAGGTCGGCGACCGCCCGCCGCACGGCGTCGTCGGTCACCCCGGCGGCGCCGGGGCGGGCGGTCGCCTCGCCCTCGGCGTCGTCCGTGGTGGTCCCGACGCCGAGGCGGACCGTGGCGTCGTACGCCTTGTCCGCCCCCACCACGTAGGTGAGCAGGCGCGTGGCCCGGCCCACGCCGACGACGAGCACGCCGGTGGCCATCGGGTCGAGGGTGCCGGCGTGCCCGACGCGGCGGGTGCCGGCGAGCCGCCGGACGCGCCCGACGACGTCGTGGCTGGTCCACCCGGCGGGCTTGTCGACGACGAGCAGGCCGTCGGGCGCCGTGGGGCGCCGCGGCGGGCGCGGGGTGTCGCTGGTCGCGGTGGTCACGGCGCGGGAGGCCTCAGGCGCGACGGTCGTCGTCGGCGTCGAGGTCGTCCTCGAGGTCGTCCTCGCGGTCGTCCTCGAGGTCGTCCGCGAGGGCGTCGACGTCGTCCTCCTCGGCGGGCTTGCGGTACGGGTCCTCGCCACCGGCGTAGTCCTTGCCCTCGCGCAGCGCGGCCAGCTCGGCGTCGCGCCGGCGGGCCTCCTCGAGCGCGGCCGTGAGGTGCGCTGCCGTCTCGGGCACGGCGTCGAGGTGGAACTCGATCGCCGGGGTGAGGCGCACACCGGTCTGCTTGCCGACCTCCGAGCGCACCAGGCCCTTGGCGCTCTCGAGCGCGGCGGCCGTGCCGGCCCGCTCGGTGTCGTCGCCGTAGACGGTGTAGAAGATCGAGGCGTTCTGCAGGTCACCGGTGACGCGCACGTCGGTGACCGTGACGAACCCGAGCCGCGGGTCCTTGATCCGCGTGTCGAGCAGCTGCGCGACGATCACCTTGATGCGGTCCGCCAGCCGGCGGGCGCGCGGGTTGTCGGCCATGAGTCGGTTCCCTCCCGGGGATGGTGTCGTGGACGCCCGTGGCCCGGGCGCCCTGCCGCTGGCAGGGCACCCGGGCCACGAGACGTCGGGGCGGCGTCAGACGCGCGGCTTCTCGCGCATCTCGAAGGTCTCGATGACGTCGCCCTCGGTGATGTCGTTGTACGCGCCGAGGCCGATACCGCACTCGAAGCCCTCGCGGACCTCGGTGACGTCGTCCTTCTCGCGGCGCAGCGACTCGATCGACAGGTTGTCCCCGACGACCGTGCCGTTACGCAGCACGCGCGCCTTCGAGTTCCGTCGGATGGTGCCCGAGCGGATGATCGAACCGGCGATGTTGCCGAACTTGGAGGAGCGGAAGACCTGGCGGATCTCCGCGGTCCCGAGCTGGACCTCCTCGTACTCCGGCTTGAGCATGCCCTTGAGCGCGGCCTCGACGTCCTCGATCGCCTGGTAGATGACCGAGTAGAACTTGACCTCGACGCCCTCGCGGTCGGCCAGGTCCTCGACGCGCTCGCCGAACTTGACGTTGAAGCCGATGATCACGGCGTTGTCCACCGTGGCCAGGTTCACGTCGTTCTGCGTGATCGCGCCGACGCCGCGGTGGATGACCCGCAGCTGGACCTCGTCGCCCACGTCGATCTTGAGCAGCGAGTCCTCCAGCGCCTCGACGGCACCGGAGACGTCGCCCTTGATGACGAGGTTGAGGGTCTCGACCTTGCCCTGCTCGAGCGCCTTGGTGAAGTCCTCGAGGCTGATGCGCTTGCGGCGCTTGGCCAGGAGGGCGGCACGCTCGGCGGCCTCGCGCTTCTCGGCGATCTGCCGGGCGGTGCGCTCGTCCGGGGCGACCAGGAACGTGTCGCCGGCGCTCGGCACCGAGGACAGGCCCAGCACCTGGACCGGGCGGGCCGGCTCGGCGGCGTCCACCGCGTTGCCGTGCTCGTCGAACATCGCGCGGACGCGGCCGTGGGCCGTGCCCGTGACGATGGCGTCACCGACGTGCAGCGTGCCCGACTGGACCAGCACCGTGGCCACGGCACCGCGGCCGCGGTCGAGGTTGGCCTCGATCGCGACGCCGCGCGCGTCCTTGTCCGGGTTCGCCCGCAGGTCGAGCGCGGCGTCCGCGGTGAGCAGGACGGCCGAGAGCAGGTCGTCGATGCCCATGCGCTGCTTGGCGGAGACGTCGACGAACATCGTGTCGCCGCCGTACTCCTCGGCCACCAGGTTGTACTCGGTGAGCTGCTGGCGGATCTTGGCGGGGTTGGCCCCCTCCTTGTCCACCTTGTTCACCGCGACCACGATCGGCACGTTCGCCGCCTGGGCGTGGTTGAGCGCCTCGATCGTCTGGGGCATCACGCCGTCGTCCGCCGCGACCACGAGGATCGCGATGTCCGTCACCTGCGCACCACGGGCACGCATGGCGGTGAACGCCTCGTGACCCGGGGTGTCGATGAACGTGATGGCCCGGTCGAGGCCCTCGTGCTCCGTGCGCACCTGGTAGGCGCCGATGTGCTGGGTGATGCCGCCGGCCTCGCCCGCGACGACGTCCGTGGAGCGGATGGCGTCGAGGAGCTTGGTCTTTCCGTGGTCGACGTGACCCATGACCGTGACGACCGGCGGGCGCGCGGCGAGGTCCTCGTCGGACTCCGCCTCGAGCTCCGCGTCCAGGTCGATGTCGAAGGACCCGAGCAGCTCGCGGTCCTCCTCCTCGGCCGAGACCATCTCGATCTTGTAGCCGAGCTCCTCGCCGAGGACGCCGAAGGTCGCCTCGTCGAGCGACTGCGTGGCCGTGGCCATCTCGCCGAGGTGGAACAGCACCGTCACGAGCGACGCGGGGTTCGCGTCGATCTTGTCGGCGAAGTCGTTGAGCGACGCGCCCTGACGCAGGCGCACGACGGTCTCGCCGTTGCCGCGGGGGACGCTGACGCCGCCCAGCGACGGCGCCTGCATCTGCTCGAACTCCTGCCGCTTCGCGCGCTTCGACTTGCGCCCGCGAACCGGACGGCCGCCCGCGCGGCCGAAGGCACCCTGCGTGGAGCCACGACCGGCGCCACCGCGGCCACCGCCGCCGGGACGGCCGGCGAAGCCGCCGCCACCACCGGGACGGCCGGCGAAGCCGCCACCGCCGCCACCGCC
>NZ_LWGM01000111.1 GCF_001750215.1 Isoptericola variabilis
GTCGGCCCCGGGCTGCCGGCGGCCGACCCGGGCCTGCCGGGCACCGCCGTGCGCCCCGGCGCCCCGGAGCCGCGGTCCGGGGAGCGCCCGCTCGGGGATCCTCTGCCCGGGAATCTTCTGCCCGGGGATCCTCTACCTGCGCCCAGCGACGTCGTCGTGCTGCAGGTGGTGCTCGGCCCGCGCGTCGACTGGTTCGGCGACGCCGGCGTCGCCGCGCTGACCGGCCAGGACTGGGAGGTCACGCCGCGCAGCAACCGCGTGGGGCTGCGGCTGGCGGGCGCCCCCGTCCCGCGGGCACGCGGCGGGGAGCTGCCGAGCGAGGGCTGCGTGGCAGGCGCCCTGCAGGTGCCGCCCGACGGCCGGCCGGTGCTGTTCCTCGCCGACCACCCCCTGACCGGCGGCTACCCCGTGGCCGGCGCCGTCGTGGCCGCGCAGGTGCCGCTGCTCGGCCAGCTGCCCGTCGGCGCGCGGGTGCGGTTCGTCCCCGTCCCCGGCCCTGTCGCAGGCCCTGTCGCAGGCCCTGTCGCAGGCCCTGTCCCCGTCCCCGGTGAGAGCGAGACCCCCGCATGACCCTGACCCGGCTGACGAAGGTGCTCGTGGCCAACCGCGGCGAGATCGCCGTACGGGTCGCCCGCGCGTGCCGCGACCTGGGCGTCGCCTCCGTGGCCGTCTACGCCGACCCCGACCGCGACGCGCTGCACGTGCGCGTCGCCGACGAGGCGTGGGCGCTGCCCGGCCGCACCGCCGCCGAGACCTACCTGGACGCCGGCGCGCTGCTCGACGTCGCGCGGCGCTCCGGCGCGGACGCCGTGCACCCGGGCTACGGGTTCCTGTCGGAGGACGCGGCCTTCGCCCGGGCCGTGCTCGACGCCGGCCTGGCGTGGGTGGGTCCCCCGCCGGAGACGATCGAGCTGCTCGGCGACAAGGTGACCGCCCGCGCGCTGGCGCGGTCGGTGGGCGCGCCGCTCGTGCCGGGCACCGACGGGCCGGTGGCGTCGGCGGCCGAGGCCGTGGCGTTCGCCGAGGGGCGCGGCCTGCCCGTGGCCATCAAGGCCGCGCACGGCGGCGGCGGGCGCGGCCTGCGCGTCGCCCGCGCGCTCGACGAGGTGGCCGAGCTGTTCGAGGCCGCCCGGCGCGAGGCCACCGCGGCGTTCGGGCGCGGCGAGTGCTACGTCGAGCGGTTCCTCGAGCGCCCCCGCCACCTTGAGGCGCAGGTGCTCGCCGACGCCCACGGGAACGTCGTCGTCGTCGGCACGCGGGACTGCTCGCTGCAGCGCCGCCACCAGAAGCTCGTCGAGGAGGCGCCCGCGCCGTTCCTGCCCGACGGCGTGGGCGAGCGCGTCGCCGCGGCCGCCCGGGCGGTCTGCGCGGCGGCCGGCTACCGCGGCGCCGGGACGGTGGAGTTCCTCCTCGGGAGCGACGGCACGCTGTCGTTCCTCGAGGTCAACACCCGGCTGCAGGTGGAGCACCCGGTCACCGAGGAGACCACGGGCCTCGACCTCGTCGTCGAGCAGCTGCGCGTCGCCGACGGCCGGCCCCTGTCCGTGACCGCGACGCCGCCGGTGCGCGGGCACGCGGTCGAGCTGCGGATCAACGCCGAGGACCCCGCGCGGGGGTTCCTGCCGTCGCCGGGCCGGGTCGAGCGGTTCGACCCGCCGGCCGGCCCGGGCGTGCGGGTCGACGCCGGCGTGCAGGCCGGCTCGACGGTGCCGGGCGAGTTCGACTCGCTGATCGCCAAGGTCGTGGTGTGGGGGCCGACGCGCGACGCCGCCCTGGCGCGGGCCCGGCGCGCGGCGGCGGAGCTGCGGGTCGACGGCGTGCCGACCGTGCTGCCGTTCCACCGCGCCGTGCTCGCCGACCCGGCTTTCGCCGCGCCCGGCGGGGCGGCGGACTTCGCCGTGCACACCCAGTGGATCGAGACCGAGCTGGCCGCTCGGCTGGACGTGCAGGCGCTCGCCGACCCGGCGCCGGAGCCGGGCGTCGTCGAGACGTGGGTGGAGCTCGACGGGCGGCGGACGCGGCTGCGGGTACCGGCGGAGGTGCTCGGCGGCCTCGCCGGGCCCGGCGGGCTCGGGGGGCTCAGCGGCACGGCGGCCGGCACCGCGGCCGGCACCGCTGCACCCGGCACCGCAGACGCCGACCGCCGCACCGCCGTCGTCGCCCCCGTCCCGGGCACGCTGGTGCGCTGGCTGGCCGACGACGGCGCGGCGGTCGCGGACGGCCAGCCGCTCGCGGTGGTCGAGGCGATGAAGGCGGAGACCCGCCTCGTCGCCGAGGCCGCGGGCACGCTCGCCCACGCGGCCGCCCCGGGCGACGCCGTCGGCCCGGCGGTCCCGCTGGCCTGGATCACCCCCTGAGCCCGCGCGACGTCAGGTCAGGAGCCGCAGCGGGCGGCCCGCGGCCCAGGCGGCGACGTCCTCGACGGCCTGGCGGTAGAAGACCTCGTAGGTGCCGTGCGTGACGTAGCCCAGGTGGGGCGTGAGCACGGTGCACGGGGCGGAGCGCAGCGGGTGGTCGGCGGGCAGCGGCTCGTCGTCGTACACGTCCAGGCCGGCGCCCGCGATCGTCCCGGCGTGCAGCGCCTCGAGCAGCGCGGCCGTGTCCACCAGGGGCCCGCGCGAGGTGTTGACGAGGTACGCGGTCGGCTTCATCCGGGCGATGTCGTCGCGGCCGACGATCCCGCGGCTCCGCTCGCTCAGCTTGTAGTGCACCGTCACGACGTCCGACGTCGCGAAGAGGTCCTCCTTGTCCAGCGGCGTCACGCCGAAGCCGCGGGCGACGTCCGGGTCCAGGTGCTGCGACCACGCCACGACGTCCATGCCGAACGCCGCGCCGATCGTCGCGACCTGCGCGCCGAGGCGCCCGAGCCCGACGACGCCGAGCCGCTGCCCCGCCAGGTCGGCGCCGACCGTCCGCTGCCAGCCGCCGGCCCGCAGGCGCGCGTCCTCCTCGGTGACGTTCCGCACCAGCGCGAGGATCAGCGCCCAGGTCAGCTCGGGCGTCGCCGATGCCGGGGAGTCGGTGCCGCACACCACGACGCCGTGGGCGCGCGCGGCGGCCAGGTCGATCGCGGCGTTCTGCCTCCCCGTCGTGACGAGCAGCCGCAGGTCGGGCAGCCGCGCGAACCGCTCCGCGGTGAACGCCGTCCGCTCGCGCATGGCGACGACGACGTCGCAGCCCGCGAGCGCCGCGACGACCGCGTCGTCGTCGGGCAGCGGCTCCTCGAGGAAGACGATCGGGGCGCCGAGGCTGGCCCAGTCGGCGTAGCGGTGGGCGACCTGCTGGTAGTCGTCGAGGACGGCGATGCGCACGGTCCGTCCTACCACGCGGGCCGGGTCACCGCGGGACCGCGCCGGGTTGCCGCGGGACGGCGCCGGGTCACAGCGGGACGGCGTCGGCGACCCGCGCCGCGAGCGCCTGCCCGTCGAGCAGGTGCTCGGCGGAGACGTCGACCTGCCGCCCGAGCACGCCGGCCAGCGCACCGGCGAGCGCCGCCGTGTCGTGCGGGCCCGCGGTGGCGGGCAGCCGGACCAGGACCTCCAGCACCCCGCCGTCCTCGCCGCGGGCGGCGGCGCCCACGACCCGCACGTCCTTGGCCCGGTGCGCCCTGGCCGCCTCCAGCAGCGCGCGGCGGTGCTCCAGCACCGACCGGCCGGCGGCGGTGCGCGCGAGCACGTCCTTGCGCGCCGTCGTGATCGCCTGGGACACCGCCGGCTGGGACACGCCCATCGCCTCGGCGATGAGCGCCTGCCCGACCTTCTCGCTCGCCGCGCGCAGCAGCGCCCTGCGCAGGGCGGCCTCGACGGCGGCGCGCTGCTCGGCCAGGGCGGTGAGCTCGGCGGTGAGCTCGGCGACGAGCGCGGCGCGCGGGGTGGGGGTCACCCGGTCAGGCTAGACGGCCCGCGTGACCACCCCGCGCGGCAGCTGGTCTGCTCGGTACGTCGGTTCGGCAGGTCTGTTCGGCAGGTCTGTTCGGCAGGTCTGTTCGGCAGGTCTGTTCGGTGGATCGTTGGCTGATCGGCGGTCCGGATCGCCGATCAGCCGACGATTCACCGAACAGACGGGCTAGGAGGGGCGAGGACGGGCAGGGACAGCCAGGGATCGGTGCCCGTCGGGTGCGCGGCAGCTCGCCGCGCGTCGGTCCGGCGCCGCCCCTACGTTGACCCCATGAGCGACACGACCGACGGCACCATCAAGGACCCCGAGAACTGGGCGACCGGTGACGAGCCGGCCACCGGTGCCCAGCTGAGCTACCTGCAGACGCTCGCCCGCGAGGCCGGCCGCGACCTGCCGGAGAGCCTCACCAAGGCGCAGGCGTCCGAGCTGATCGACGAGCTGCAGGGCCAGAGCGGGCGCCTGACCGGCGACGCCTGACCCGCCCCGTCCGCCGCCACCGCAGGCTCCCACCGCCGTTCCGGGTCCCTGGCGATCCGAGACAGACCCCTCTGTCTCGGACCGCCAGGGACCCGGAACGCGCGAGGCGGCAGGGGGCAGCGCAGGGCCCGAGCCGGCCCGGGTCAGTCCGGGTCGGCCGGGTCGAGCGGCAGGTGGTGGTCGAGGTTGACCACGCCGCGGCGCCAGTACCCGGAGATCGACAGCTGCTCGGGCGCGACGCCCAGCTCGCGGCGCAGGTACCGCCGCACCGGCACCAGCTCGCCGGCCTCGCCGAGGGCGACGAGGAGCTCGTCCGCCTCGAGCCCGCCCAGCGACCGCACGGCCTCCTCTACCTGCCCCGGCCCGTCGGCCCGGTACAGGATCTCGACGGACGCGCGGCCGAGCTCGGCCTCCACGTGCGCCTCGTCGACGTCGTCACCGATCTCGACGATCGCCGTGACCGGCACGTCCGGCCCCACGGCGTCGACCCACCGGGCCGCGGCCGGCAGCCCGGTCTCGTCGGCGACCACCGTGAGCCGGCCGAGCCCCTCCGGCACCCCCAGGCTGCCCCGCGGGCCGGCGAGCACGAGCTCGTCGCCCTCCTGCGCGCGGGCCGCCCACGCCGACGCCGGCCCCTCGTCGCCGTGCAGCACCCAGTCGACGTCGAGCTCGGCCACCCCGTCCACGGTCCGCGTCGCGCGCACCGTGTAGTCGCGGGAGATCGAGACTCCGTCGGCGGGGCGCTGCAGGCCGCCGTCGGGGGCCACCCACGGGGCGTGCAGCACGCCGGTCGCCGGGTCGGGCAGGAACACCTTGACGTGGTCCTCGGGGCCGGGCGCGGCCAGCGCGGCGAGCGACGACGGGGCGGCCGGGTCGGCGCCCTCGACGTCGCGGAACGTGGTGCGCCGCAGGGAGCCGGAGAGCTCGCGGACGGCGTGCACCCGCACGCGGCGGGGGATCAGGTCGAAGCGGGTCCGGGCGCGGGTGAGCACCCGTCGATTCCACCACGACGGCGCAAGACGACTCCCGGCCCGGGGCCGTAGCGCCGCGTCGCGTTTGAGGTTGCGCCGCTTGAGAGAATGGAACGTCGTGAGCACCGATCCCGCCTCCCCCACGCCCGCCGAGAGCGAGCGCGCGCCCGAGCGCACCCGGCGTCGGGGCGGCAGAGGGCGGCGCGGCGGGCGCGGTCCGGCCGCCGCGACCACCACGGAGACCACCACGGGAACCGGCGCCGGGACCGCCGCCGCGGACGGGGCCGAGGCGGGCACCCGCGAGCAGGACGGCGGACGCCGGCGCACCGAGCGCCCCGACCGCACCGACCGCGCCGAGCGCCCCGACCGCACCGACCGCGAGCGCGGTCCTCGCCGCGTCTCGCGCGAGCACCTCGAGCGGCTGGCCGCGGCCCGCGCCGCCGTCGAGGTCCCCCCGATCGCCTACCCCGAGCAGCTGCCGGTCTCCGCGCGCCGCGACGACATCGCGCGGGCGGTCGCCGAGCACCAGGTCGTGGTCGTCGCCGGCGAGACCGGCTCGGGCAAGACCACCCAGCTGCCGAAGATCCTGCTCGACCTGGGCCGCGGCCGGGTCGGGCAGATCGGGCACACGCAGCCGCGCCGCATCGCGGCGCGCAGCGTCGCCGAGCGCATCGCCGAGGAGCTGGGCACGCCGCTCGGCGACATCGTCGGCTACCAGGTGCGGTTCACCGACCAGTCCAGCGAGCAGACGCTGGTCAAGGTCATGACCGACGGCATCCTGCTGGCGCAGATCCAGCGCGACCCGCAGCTGCTGGCCTACGACACGATCGTCATCGACGAGGCGCACGAGCGGTCGCTGAACATCGACTTCCTGCTCGGCTACCTGTCCCGGCTGCTGCCGCAGCGCCCGGACCTCAAGGTGATCATCACCTCCGCGACGATCGACTCCGAGCGGTTCGCCGAGCACTTCTCCCCCGCGCACCTGGCCGAGGTCGGCGGGGCGCCCGAGGACGCCGTGGCCGTGCTGCCGAAGGCCGCCCCGGTCGTGGAGGTGTCCGGGCGCACCTACCCGGTGGAGATCCGCTACCGCCCGCTGACCCCGGACGCCGACCCGGAGACCGGCCGCGTGCCCAAGGGTGCGGAGGACAAGGACCTGGTCACCGGCATCCTGGAGGCCTGCGACGAGCTCATGGCCGAGGGCCCGGGCGACATCCTGGTGTTCCTGTCCGGCGAGCGGGAGATCCACGACGCCCTGGACGGCCTCGAGGGCCACCTCGGCGAGCGGACCCGCGACCCCAAGCGGCCCGACCACGTCGAGATCCTGCCGCTGTACTCGCGACTGTCGGCGGCCGAGCAGCACCGCGTCTTCGCGTCGCACCCCGGTCGGCGCATCGTGCTGTCCACCAACGTGGCCGAGACGTCGCTGACCGTGCCGGGCATCCACTACGTCGTCGACACGGGCCTGGCGCGCATCTCGCGCTACTCCAAGGCCACCAAGGTGCAGCGGCTGCCGATCGAGGCCATCTCGCAGGCGTCGGCCAACCAGCGCTCGGGCCGCTCCGGGCGCGTGGCCGACGGCGTCGCGATCCGCCTGTACTCGCAGGAGGACTTCGAGAACCGGCCCGAGTACACCGAGCCGGAGATCCTGCGCACCTCGCTCGCGTCGGTGCTGCTGCAGATGATCTCCGTCGGTGTCGTCAAGGCGCCCGACGACGTCGCGCGGTTCCCGTTCGTCGAGCCGCCGGACACGCGCGCCGTGCGCGACGGCGTGCAGCTGCTGCGCGAGCTCGGCGCCCTCGAGACCCGCGAGGGCCGCACCCGGCTGACCGACGTCGGGCGCACCCTGGCGCAGCTGCCGATGGACCCGCGCCTGGCCCGCATGATCATCGAGGGCTCGCGGCTCGGGGTGGCCCGCGAGGTGGCGATCATCGCCGCCGTCATGAGCATCCAGGACCCGCGCGAGCGCCCGGCCGAGGTGCGCCAGCAGGCCGACCAGCTGCACGCCCGGTTCACCGACCCGACGTCGGACTTCCTGAGCTACCTCAACCTGTGGGAGTACGTGCGCGGGCAGCAGCACGAGCTGTCCGGCTCGGCGTTCCGCCGGCTGTGCAAGGCCGAGCACCTGAACTTCCTGCGGGTGCGCGAGTGGCAGGACGTCGTGGCCCAGCTGCGCGAGATGAGCCGGCCGCTCGGCATCGACATGTCGTTCCGCCCCCGCGCCGGCGGCGGCGACCTCGTGGAGCCGCCCGCCCAGGAGGGAGAGCAGGCGGGTGCCCAGCCGCGCGCCGGCGAGCTGCGCCGGGAGTGGGACGGCGAGACGGTGCACCGCGCGCTCCTGGCCGGCCTGCTGAGCCAGATCGGCATGCAGGACACCGGCGAGGTCAAGGCCTCGGCGGTGGCCCACCTCAAGGGCGAGGCCCGCGAGCGGGCGCTGCGCCGGGCCGCCAAGCAGGCGCGCAACGAGTACCTCGGCGCCCGCGGCGCGCGGTTCGCGATCTTCCCCGGCTCGCCGCTGAGCAAGAAGCCGCCGGCGTGGGTCATGGCGGGCGAGCTCGTGGAGACCTCCCGGCTGTGGGCCCGCGACGTCGCGCGCATCCAGCCGGAGTGGGCCGAGGAGCTGGCCGGCGACCTGGTCAAGCGCACCTACTCCGACCCGCACTGGTCGACCAAGCAGGGCGCCGCGATGGCCACCGAGAAGGTGCTGCTGTACGGCATCCCCATCGTGGCCGACCGGCCCGTGCTGTACGCCAAGGTGGACTCCGAGGCGGCGCGCGAGATGTTCGTGCGCCACGCCCTGGTGCAGGGCGAGTGGACCACCCACCACTCCTTCTTCGCCGAGAACCGCCGGCTGCTCGAGGAGGCCGAGCAGGTCGAGGCCCGCTCGCGCCGGCGCGGCCTGGTGGCCTCCGAGGACGACCTGTTCGCCTTCTACGACGAGCGCATCCCCGCCTCGGTGGTCAGCGCCCGGCACTTCGACCGGTGGTGGTCGCGGGCGCGGCGGGAGACCCCCGAGCTGCTCACGTTCCGCCTCGAGGACCTCGTCGACGTCGAGGCCGTGGACCCGCACGAGTTCCCCGAGACCTGGACGCAGGGCGAGGTCACGCTGCCGCTGACCTACCAGTTCCGGCCCGGCTCCGACGCCGACGGCGTCACCGTGCACGTGCCGCTGTCGGTGCTGCCGCGGCTGTCGCCGGCCGGCTTCGACTGGATGGTGCCCGGGCTCCTGGAGGAGCTGTGCGTCGCCACGATCGGCCCGCTCGGCGGGCGTGGGCGGGCGGAAGCGGTCGGTGTCGACGCCGTTGGGCACGACGACGGTGCGCCCCCGGGTGCGCGGGTGCAGGCGGTGCAGGGCGGCAGCCTCGCCGTCGGTGAGGCACACGATCGCGGCGGGCGGCCACAGGCGGTACCGCACGGCGTCGCGTGCGGTGGTGAACAGGTGCAGCGGGTTGCGCAGCAGGCGGCCCGCCGCGGCCCCGCGGGCGCGCATGGCCACGAGCAGCAGCCCGTGGTTGACGTAGACGTCGCCGCCGAGCACGTCGTTGTGCACGACGACGACGTCGTCCGGGCGCCGGCCGGGCCGCCGGGCGCAGCGGAGGCTGCCGGCGGTCGAGAACCACACGACCCGGGCGGCCAGCGCGAGCCGGCCCCGCAGCCCCGGGCCGGGTGCGGGCAGCCGGCCTCCGCCCGCGTCGTCGAGCGTGAAGCGGGCCGTCTCGACGTCGGCGCGCCGCCACGCGGCCTCGAGGTGGTGGGCCACCCCGCCCACCCCGCTGCCCGGCCCGATCTCCGGGGCCACCTGCACGATCCTCACGGCGCCACCTCCGCCGGCCGGGGGCGCGGCGCCGGGACCGGCGCCGGCAGGCGCCCGACGGCGGGGCCGGGTGCCGGGTCGGGTGCCGGGTCGGGTGCATGGCCGGGTCCCTGCCCGGCGACGCGGTCACGGGCCTCCAGCGCGCGCCCGGCGAGCTCGGGCACGCGCGACGCGGCGGCACGCGCGTGCTCCTGGGCCCCGAGGCACACGCCGATCAGCACGAACGGCACCGAGACCTGGACCGCCACCCAGAACAGGTCGAACTGGCCGGAGACGAACCGCACCAGCAGCAGCGTGACCGCGAGGTTGCCGAACCGCCGGTCCATCCGCCACAGCGGCACGAGCCCGCCGACGAACAGCAGGAGGAACCCGGCCAGGCCCACGACCCCGGCGGCCGACAGCATCTCCAGCTCGGCGTTGGGCGGCTGGAAGACGAACTCGGTGCGCTCGCTGGACCACCAGCGCAGCCCCATCCCGAACCACGGGTTGCGCTGCCACACCTCGATCGCGTCGGCGTACCACTCCAGGCGCTGGTTGGCGGAGTTGAACCGGTTGCCCGACTCCAGCTGCTCGCGCACCGCGAGGTAGACGAGGTACAGCGCCGGCAGGGCGGCCAGCAGGATGAGCCGGGACCGGCGGCGGTGGGGCTCGCGGCGCAGCGACAGCACGATGACCCCCACGGCCAGCCCCACCAGCGCCTGGCGGGCCTGGGCGCCGAACGCCCCGGCGGTGCACAGCCAGAACGACCCGAGCGCGAACCACCGCGGCCAGCGCACCCACGACGGGCGGGCGTACGCGACGAGCGCCGCGACCGCCAGCAGCATGCCGACGAAGTTCTTGTGCATCGGGTACGGCGTCTCCAGGTACACCGGCCCCGTGTCGCCGGCGGCGAGCTGGCTCGCGGCCTTCGCCAGCGTCAGCAGGGCGATGCCGAGGCAGGGCAGCAGGAACAGCGTCAGCCCGAGCCTGGCGCGCCCGCTGCGGCCCACGGCCCACCCGACCACCAGCGCACCGCCGACGGACAGCCAGGCGTGGAACCACTCGACGGTGTTGGCCAGGTACGGGTTGACCAGCACGGTGAAGGCGGTCGCGGCCTGGTAGGCCGCCGACAGCCACAGCAGGGTCCGCATCGGCCGGCTGAAGGGGCGCTTCGCGAGCAGGAGCGCGGCCCAGAACGCGGCGAACAGCGCGAAGTCGCTGAGGGACAGGTCGACCCCGCCGCCCCCGACCCGCTCGACCACCACGAACGCCGGCATCGCGAGCACCGGCACGGCGGCCGGCTCGTGCACGCTCAGCGCGACCACGACGAACACCAGCGCGACCACCAGGGCGAGGGTCAGGGACGTCGGCGCGAGCACCCCCACCGCGACCACCGCGACGGCGGCGAGCAGCAGCACGACGGCGGTCCCGGTCGCGCGGGGGAGGGCGTGCGCGGCGTGCCGCACCGGGGCGGGCACGCTCACGCGGCCGCCCCGGTGCCCTGCGGCGCGAGCGCGCGCTCCGCCGCGACCGGCCCGCGCAGCACCAGCGCGAGCCGCACGCGCGCCGCCGCGCGGTC
>NZ_LWGM01000112.1 GCF_001750215.1 Isoptericola variabilis
GATGCCTCCGTTGGCATTGCGGTCGGCGGGCGCCGCACGCATCGTTGCGCGCGGCGACCACCGAGGCGGTCGCGCACACCCTGCCCGCCCTGCCGGGGTGACGCAAGCCACAGCGGGCGCGCGTCGCCTCGACCGTGTCGAGGTCGTAGCCGTCGAGCGTGGTGCGGATGACGAACTCGAACAGCGGCACGCGCCCGTCGACCAGCGCCTTGACGGCCTGGGGGCCGCGCGCCATGCGCAGGTCGCACGGGTCCATGCCGCTCGGCTCCACGGACACGAACGTCTGGGCGTGGAAGCGCTGGTCCTCGCCGAACGCGCGCACGGCCGCCTTCTGGCCGGCGGCGTCGCCGTCGAACGTGAAGATCACCTCGCCGCCGAGCGACTGGCCGGACGCCAGCTGCAGCCCGCCGCCGGCGGAGTAGTCGCCGAGCAGCCGCCGCACCACCCGCGCGTGGTCGGGGCCGAACGCGGTGCCGCAGGTGGCCACGGCGACGTCGACGCCCGACAGGTGCGCCGCCATCACGTCGGTGTAGCCCTCGACGATGACCACGCGCTTGCTCTGCGCGATCGCCTTCTTGGCCAGGTCGATGCCGTAGAGCACCTGCGACTTCTTGTAGAGCGACGTCTCGGGGGTGTTGAGGTACTTGGGTCCCTGGTCCTCGTCGAACAGCCGGCGCGCGCCGAAGCCGATGACGGCGCCGGTGGTGTCGCGGATCGGCCACACGAGGCGGCCGCGGAAGCGGTCGTAGACCCCGCGCTGGCCCTGGCTGACCAGGCCGGCGGCCACGAGCTCGGCCTGCGTGAAGCCCTTGCCCTGCAGGTGGCGGGTCAGGGAGTCCCAGCCGGTCGGGGCGAACCCGACGCCGAAGCGCTCGGCGTCGGCGCGGTCGAAGCTGCGCTCGGCGAGGAACTTGCGGCCCGCCGCGGCGCCGGGGCCGAAGAGCTGCTCGGCGTAGAACTCCGCCGCCACGCGGTGCGCCTCGAGCAGGCGCTGGCGGCGGCCCGGCTCCTCGCGGCGCGCCGGCGCGGTCGACGAGCCGGTGCGGGAGTCCTCGTACCGCAGCTGGATCCCCACCCGGTCGGCGAGGTACTCGACGGCCTCGGTGAAGCTCATGCCGTCGATCTTCTGCACGAACGAGATGACGTCGCCGCCCTCGCCGCAGCCGAAGCAGTGCCAGCGGCCCACGCCGGGCCGCACGTGGAAGGACGGCGTGCGCTCGTCGTGGAAGGGGCACAGGCCCTTGAGCGAGCCGACGCCCGCGCCCTTGAGGGTGACGTGCTGGGAGACGATCTCGTCGATGCGGGCGCGCTCGCGCACCGCCTCCACGTCCTCCCGCTTGATCAGCCCCGCCACGGGGCAGAGTCTAGGCCTCGGCGGGGACGCGCCCGGCCGGGGCCCCGTCGGACCGCGAGCGCCGGGACCGTCAGTGCCCGCGGACCAGCCGGGCGTGCCACTGCATCGCCGAGACGTCGGTGAGCGACGCCACCTGGTCCACCACCACCCGCAGCCGCTCGCCGTCGTCGGCCGCCGCGTCCCAGTCCGCCGCGAAGGGCGGCTCGAGCGCGACGGGCGCACGGTCGGACAGCACCTTGACCAGGTCCGTGACGATCTCCCGCTGCGCCTGGTAGAGGGGCTCGCGCTCCCGGGGCGCCATGACGTAGGCGACGGCCACGCCCTTGAGGGCGAGGATCTCCAGCTGGGTCGCGTCGGGCACCACGAGCTGCGCGGCGTACCGCGTGAGCGGCCCGTCGCCGTACTGCTCGCGCGTGGCCTGCTGCGCCGCCCCGCTGAACCGGCCGATCAGCGAGCTGGTCAGGTCCTTGAGCCGCGCCAGGGCGCGCCGCGAGCCGTCGAAGTCGGTCATGAGCAGGCCGTCCGCGCGCAGGCGCTGCAGCGCGTCCTCGATCCCGTCGGCCGGGTGCCAGTCGCCGTACCAGGCCTGCACGGCCGCGGCCACGCGCGCCCGCTCCCCGGCGTCGTCGAGCAGCCCCAGGTCGAGGCGGCCGCCGACGACGGCGTCCTCGACGTCGTGCACCGAGTAACTGATGTCGTCGGCGAGGTCCATGACCTGCGCCTCCATCGACTTCACGCCGTGCGGGGCGCCGCGGCGCAGCCATGCGAAGACCGGCGCGTCGTCGGGGTAGACGCCGAACTTGGACGAGACGCTGCCGTCGGGCCGGCGCGGCCCGCTCCCGTACGCCCACGGGTACTTCACGCTCGCGTCCAGCGACGCGCGCGTGAGGTTCAGGCCGACCGGCCGGCCGTCGTCGGTGAAGATCTTCGGCTCGAGCCGGGTGAGCAGCCGCAGCGTCTGGGCGTTGCCCTCGAACCCGCCGATCGTCTCGCTCAGGTCGGCCAGCGCCCGCTCGCCGTTGTGCCCGAACGGCGGGTGCCCGAGGTCGTGGGTGAGGCACGCGGTGTCGACCAGGTCGGGGTCGCAGCCCAGGGCGCGACCCATCTCGCGGCCCACCTGCGCCACCTCGAGGGAGTGGGTCAGCCGGGTGCGCACGAAGTCGTCGGTGCCCGGCGCGAGCACCTGCGTCTTGGCGCCGAGCCGCCGCATCGCGGAGGAGTGCACCACGCGGGCGCGGTCGCGCTCGAACGGCGTGCGCGAGCGCTTCTTCGGCGGCTCGGGCCAGTACCGCTCGACGTCGGCGTCGCCGTACGAGGGGGTGGCCTCCTCCCCCGTCGCCGGGCGCGGCACCCGGCCCAGCACCTCGGGGTCGAACGCACCCTGCTCGAACGGCACGGGCTCGAAGGTCTGCACGGCCCCAGCCTATCGACGGCCTGTGACGCGAGACGCCGCCCCCGGTCGTCGTGCCGCACGACGTGGTGCGAGGATCGACCAGGCAGATCTCCGCAGACCGCGAAGGAGAAGCATGACCCAGGCCCACGCCCCGTTCCCGACCGCCGAGTGGTGGCGCACCGCCGTCATCTACCAGGTGTACCCGCGCTCGTTCGCGGACTCGGACGGCGACGGCGTCGGCGACCTGCCCGGCATCACCGCGCGCCTGGACCACCTGGCGCGCCTCGGCGTCGACGCGGTGTGGCTCAGCCCCTTCTACCGCTCGCCGCAGAAGGACGCCGGCTACGACGTCGCCGACTACCGCGACATCGACCCCGTGTTCGGCACGCTGGACGACGCCGACGCGATGGTCGCAGCCGCCCACGAGCGCGGCCTGCGCGTGATCGTCGACCTGGTGCCCAACCACACCTCGGCCGACCACGCGTGGTTCCGGGCCGCGCTGGCCGCCGCCCCGGGGTCGCCGGAGCGCGCGCGCTACCTGTTCCGCGACGGCAAGGGGCCGGACGGCAACGAGCCGCCCAACGACTGGCGGTCCGTCTTCGGCGGCCCGGCCTGGACCCGCGTCACCGAGCCGGACGGC
The DNA here is from genome assembly GCF_001750215.1 of Isoptericola variabilis. Classification (GTDB taxonomy): domain Bacteria; phylum Actinomycetota; class Actinomycetes; order Actinomycetales; family Cellulomonadaceae; genus Puerhibacterium; species Puerhibacterium variabilis_A. The sequence goes on from NZ_LWGM01000112.1 coordinate 3,388, forward strand.
ACGCCCGGCCAGTGGTACCTGCACCTGTTCGACTCCTCGCAGCCGGACCTCGACTGGACCCACCCCGAGGTGCGGGCGGAGTTCGTCTCGGTCCTGCGGTTCTGGCTGGACCGCGGGGTCGACGGCTTCCGCGTCGACGTGGCGCACGGCCTGGTCAAGGCCGAGGGCCTGCCCGACTGGGGCCGCGAGGTCGAGATGGTCGGCGGCACCGTCGACGCGGCGGGCGAGCCGGCGGCCGACGCCGCGGCGGCCGGCGAGGACGCCGACGTGGTGACCGGCGCCGGGGACCCCGGCCCGATGTTCGACCAGGACGGCGTGCACGAGATCTACCGCGAGTGGCGCAAGGTCGTCGAGGAGTACGACGGCGAGCGCGCCCTGGTCGCCGAGGCCTGGGTGGAGCCGCTGAGCCGGCTGGCCCGGTACGTGCGCCCGGACGAGATGCACCAGGCGTTCAACTTCACGTTCCTCACCACCCGGTGGGACGCCGCCGCCTACCGCCGCGTGATCACGGCGTCGCTGCGCGCCAACGACGCCGTCGGGGCGCCGACCACGTGGGTGCTGTCCAACCACGACGTGGTGCGCCACCCCTCGCGGCTCGGGCTGCCCGACCCCGGCTCCCGCCCGCACGGCATCGCGGCGACCGACGTCCAGCCGGACGAGGAGCTCGGGCTGCGCCGCGGCCGCGCCGCGACGCTGCTGATGCTCGGCCTGCCGGGCTCGGCGTACGTCTACCAGGGCGAGGAGCTCGGGCTGCCCGAGCACACGACCCTGCCCGACGAGGTCCGCACCGACCCGGCCTTCTTCCGCACCCGCGGCACGGCCGAGGCGGAGGCCGGGCGCGACGGCTGCCGCGTGCCGCTGCCGTGGGAGGCCGACGCCCCGGCGTTCGGCTTCTCCCCCACCGGCGCGTCGTGGCTGCCGCAGCCGCCGGAGTGGGCGCGCTACGCCGCCGACGCCCAGGACGGCGTCGAGGGCTCGACGCTGGAGATGTACCGCGCCGCGCTGCGGCTGCGCCGCGAGCGCCGGCTGGGCGCCGGCGGGCTCGAGTGGCTCGACGCGCAGCCCGACGTCGTGGCCTTCCGGACCGTGGACGCCGACGGCCGCGGCGCGGCCGTGCTGGCCAACCTCGGCGCGACGCCGGTGCCGCTGCCGGACGGCGCGCGGGTGCTGCTGGCCTCGGGTCCGCTCGGCGACGACGGCACGGTGCCGGCCGACACCACGGTCTGGCTCGACGCCTGACCGCGGGCCGCGAGCGTCGCGGTTCCCCGGCTTCCCCGCTCGGGAGGCCGGGGAACCGCGACGCCGGCGGCGGGTCACCCGGCGGTGTGCTGCGCGTCACCCGGATGTCACCCGCACCTCCTAGGGTGTGCGCGGCCGGACGCACCGGTCATCAGCACGTCGAGGGGGGACCTCCCGTGAAGACCCGTACCACCGCCGCGGTCACCGCCGCGCTCCTGGCCGCCTCGGGCGCCGCAGCGCTGCCGGCCGCCGCCGCCCCGCCGCCGCCGAAGGTGTCGGACACGCTGGACCTGACCATGCTCGCCACCACCGACCTGCACGGCCGCGTGGCCAGCTGGGACTACTTCCGCGACGCGCCCTACTCGGACGCCGCGGGCGACCGCGTGGGCCTGGCCTCGGTCGCGTCCGTCGTCGACGAGGTCCGCGCCGAGGTGGGCGACGACCGCCTGCTGGTCGTGGACAACGGCGACGCGCTCCAGGGCACGCCGCTGAGCTACTACTACGCCGTGCAGGAGCCGGTCGACGAGACCGGCGAGGTGCACCCCATGGCCGCCGCGTACGACGCCATCGGCTACGACGCCCAGGTGGTCGGCAACCACGAGTTCAACTACGGGCTCGACCTGCTCGACGCGTACACCGAGGACGTCGACTTCCCCGTGCTGGGCGCCAACGTCCTCGACGCGGCGACCGGCGAGCCCGCGCTGACCCCGTACACGCTGGTGCGCAAGCACGCGAAGGGCCACAAGCCGGTGACCGTCGGCGTGCTGGGGCTCACCACGCCGGGCTCGGCGATCTGGGACAAGGCCACCGTCGAGGGCCGGCTGGAGTTCCAGGACATGGCCGAGGCGGCGCGCACGTGGGTGCCGCGGGTGCGCGCGGCCGGCGCCGACGTCGTCGTGGTGCTCTCCCACTCCGGCACCGGCGCCTCGTCCTACGACGAGAGCGTCGCGCCGCCGGAGAACGCGTCCGACGAGATCGCCCGCACGGTGCCCGGCATCGACGTCATGGTGGTCGGCCACACCCACCTCGACCGGCCGTCGCAGGTCGTGACCAACGAGGTGACCGGCGAGGACGTGCTGCTCACGCAGCCGTACCGGTTCGGCTCGACGGTCTCGCGGGTCGACCTGTCGCTGGCCAAGGTGCGCGGCAGGTGGACCGTGGAGTCGACGTCGGCCACGGCGATCCGCACCAAGGACTACCCGGAGTCGCAGGAGATCCTCGACCTCGTGGGCGAACAGCACCGCACCACCGTCGACTACGTCAACCAGGTGGTCGCCACGTCCGCCCAGGAGCTGTCGGCCGCGACGTCCCGCTACGAGGACACCCCGATCATCGACTTCATCCAGCAGGTGCAGACCGACACGGTCGACGCCGCCCTGGACGGCACCGCGTACGCCGACCTGCCGGTCCTGTCGGTCGCCGCGCCCTTCTCGCGCACCGCGGTCTTCCCCGCCGGCGACGTGTCCGTGAAGGACATCGCCGGGCTGTACGTGTACGACAACACGCTCCAGGCCGTCACCATGACGGGCGCGCAGGTCAAGGACTACCTGGAGTACTCGAACAAGTACTTCGCGACCGTCCCGGCGGGCGGCACGTTCGACCCCGCGCGCGACACCGGTGCGGGCGGCACCCCGGACTACAACCTCGACCTGCTGTCGGGCGTGCGCTACGAGGTGGACCTGTCGCAGCCGGTCGGCTCGCGGGTCGAGAACCTCACCCTGGCCGACGGGACGCCGCTGGCCGACGACGCCGAGGTGGTCGTCGCGGTCAACAACTACCGCCGCTCGGGCGGCGGCGGCTTCCCGCACGTCGCGTCCGCACCGGTCGTCTACGACGAGCAGCAGGAGATCCGCCAGCTGCTCATCGACTGGGCCCAGGAGCGCGGGGCGATCGACCCGGCCGACTTCTGGGACGAGTCCTGGTGGCTGACGGTGGACGGCGAGCGCGTCTCCTGACGCGGTGGTCGCCGCCGGAGCGGAGAAGGGCGGGAGCTCGCCCGGTCGCGTTCACGCGCCCCAGGGGGCGCTCCACTTCGGGAACGCGTACGACCGGGCGAGCTCTCGCCCTTCTCCGCTCGATGGTGGCGGCAGGGTCAGCGCCCTCGCCGTCCTCGAGGTGTGGCGGGGGTCAGCCGCCGCTGACGCTCAGCTCCGCCTCGCGCAGCCTGGCCTCCCACTCGGCGTCGAGCTCGCGCGAGTCGAGCCAGCCGTACGGCAGGTGCGGCGTCTTGGGCGAGCCGGCGCGGCCGCGCTGGCCCTCGGCCGCCTCGCCCGGGTAGGGCGCGTCGAGGTCGAGGGCGTCGAGCCGCTCGCGCAGCTCGGCCAGCGTGGAGACCATGGCCAGCGCGTGCCGGGCCTCCCCGCCGACGGCGTAGCCCTTGAGGTACCAGGCCATGTGCTTGCGCAGGTCGCGCATGCCCTTGCCCTCGTCGCCGTCGAAGTACTCGATCATCAGCTCGCCGTGGCGGTAGATCGTCTCGGCGACCTCGCGCAGCCCCGGCTGGACCCGCACGGTCTCGCCGTGGAACGCGGCGGCGAGGTCGGCGAACAGCCACGGCCGGCCCTGGCAGCCGCGGCCGACGACGACGCCGTCGGCGCCGGTCTCGCGCACCAGGCGGACCGCGTCGTCGGCCGACCAGATGTCGCCGTTGCCGAGCACCGGGATCCGGGTCACGGCCTCCTTGAGCCGGGCGATCGACTCCCACTCGGCCTCGCCCGAGTAGTGCTGGGCGACGGTGCGCGCGTGCAGCGCCACCGCGGCCGCGCCGGAGTCCTGCGCGATCCGCCCGGCCTCGAGGTAGGTGAGGTGGTCCTCGTCGATGCCCTTGCGCATCTTGACGGTCACCGGCACGCCGTACGGCTCGGCCGCACGGACCGCCGCGCGCACGATGTCGGTGAACAGCTGCCGCTTCCACGGCAGGGCGCCGCCGCCGCCCTTGCGGGTCACCTTGGGCACCGGGCAGCCGAAGTTGAGGTCGACGTGGTCCGCGCGGTCCTCGCCGGCGATGATGCGCACCGCCGCGCCGACGGTGGCCGGGTCGACGCCGTAGACCTGCGCCGAGCGCGGCTGCTCGTCCGGGCCGAACGTCACGATGCGCAGCGCCTCGGTGTTGCGCTCCACCAGGGCGCGGCTGGTGACCATCTCGGCGACGTAGAGGCCGGGGTCGTGCCCGGTCGACGCGCCGGCCTCGCGGCACAGGGTGCGGAAGGCGCGGTTCGTCACGCCCGCCATCGGCGCCAGCACCACCGGGGTGTCCACGGTGATCGGGCCGATCTGCAGCGGCGGCAGCACCCGCTCGCCGGGGGCGGGGGCAGCCTGGTCCTTCGTGTCCAGGGTCGCGGTCATCCGTCCATTGTCGCCCACGCCCCGGGGGCGGGCGCCGTGGCGGTCGCCACGGCACCCGCCCCGGGGCGGCGTGCTCAGCGGGAGGCCAGGTACTCGGCGCCCGCGGCCCGCAGCCGGGCGTGCACGTCGCCGTAGGCGCCCGCGCCGCCCAGCACCGTCTTGGGCAGCTTGGCCACCATCGTGTAGTTGGGGTCGCACACGTTGGCGGCCGGGGCGAGCCCGGCCTGGCTGACGAGCTGGTAGGAGTCGAGCACGTCCATGCCGGTCAGATCGCCGGTCCAGTCGACCAGCTCCTTCTGGCTGATCCGGAACGCGTCCTCCAGCGGGCGGACCGACCCGGTGGTCATGAGGAAGTCGTCCGACTCCAGCCGCGGCCAGGCGGGCGCCGCGCCCTTGACCAGGTCGACCGCCACGACGGTGTTCATCGCGCTCTCGAGCCCGGTGCCGCAGACCTCGCCCTCGCCCTGGCGGGCGTGCCCGTCGCCGACGGACAGCATCGCGCCCGGGACGTTGACCGGCAGGTACAGGGTGACGCCGGCGCGGACCTCGGGGGTGTCCATGTTGCCGCCGTGGGTGGACGGGGTGCTCACGAGGCGCACCTCGCCGCCGGCCGGCGCGACGCCGACCGTGCCGTGCATGGGGTCGAGCGGCAGCCGCACCTCGTAGTCACTCTTGCGGGCGCGGAACGTGGCGGTCCACGACTCGAGGTCGATGTCGTAGAACCACACCCGCTCCTCGAGCGGCGCGTGCAGCATGGCCGTCTCGTGCGTCGTCGTCAGCGCCCCGAAGTGCGGGAACGTGCTGGAGATCGCGTACGGGCGCGCCGGGACGATGGACACGAAGTGCACCGCGAGCAGGTCGCCGGGCTCGGCGCCCACGACCTCGATCGGGCCGGAGACCGGGTTGAGCTCGGTGAACGGCACCACGTCGGAGGGCAGCTGGTCCGGGGAGGTGACCCGGCCGCCGAAGCAGTCCTCGGTGGTGACCTCGACGAGGTCGCCGGGGCGCACCGCGAGCCGCGGCTCGGCGCCCCCGAAGGTGTACGAGTACTCCCCCGGGCCGGGGTCCAGGCGGTGCACCGTCATCGGACGGCCTCCTTCGCGTCGGTCTCGCTGGTGGTGCCGAAGGTGGTGTCGGCCGGCTCCTCGGGCAGGTCGATGCGCCCGCGGCGGCGCAGCACGACGGCCAGCACCACGCCGACGGCGAGCCACACCAGGCCGATCACCTGGGCGTACGGGCGGGCGTTGAGCATCACCGCGGCGATCACCAGGAAGCCGACCACGGGCAGCACCACGTGCACGCCCCAGCGCCGCGAGCGCTGCTTGACCACGAAGAACCACACCACGGTGGCGTTGAGCATGAGGAAGGCGGTCAGCGCGCCGAAGTTCACCAGCGTGGAGATGGTGGCCAGCCCGTCGGGCAGGTAGGTCAGCCAGATGCCCAGCACCAGCGAGACGCCGGCCACGAGGAACGTGGCGTTGACCGGCACGCCGTGCTTGGGGTGGACCTTCTTGAGGAAGGCGGGCAGCTGGCGGTCGCGCGCCATCGCGAACAGCAGGCGGGACGTGGCCGCCTGGGCGACCAGCGCGTTGGCGAAGCCCCACGCGACGGCGGTCGCGGCGGCGGTGAGCACGTACAGCCAGTGGCCGCCGGCCACCTCGGCCGCCTCGTAGAAGGCGACACCGTCGGGGTCGCCGTCCGCCACGAGGCCCGCGGGGTCGGGCACGAGCATGGACGCGACCCAGGTCTGGGCGATGAAGACCAGGCCGACCACGAGGAGCGCGAGGAACATGGAGCGGCCGAGCTGCTTGGTGGTGCCGGTGTGCTCCTCGGCGAGGGTGGAGATGCCGTCGAAGCCGAGGAACGACAGCACGGCGATGGACACGGCCGCCAGCACGATGCTCGGCGTGAACGTCTCGGGGTTGAAGAAGGCCTCGAGCGAGAAGCCGTTGCCCTTGCCCTGCGCGACGGCGACGACGCCGACGACGAGGAAGATCGCGAGCACCACCAGCTCGGCGGCGAGCATGAACTTGTTGGTCAGCGCCGTCAGGGTGATGCCGAGGTAGTTGATCGCGGTGTTGAGGACGATGAAGCCGACGACCCACGCCCACACCGGCACGGCCGGCACCATGCCGGCCATGGCCATGCCCGCGGCCAGGTACAGCAGGCTCGGGATCAGCACGTAGTCGAGCAGGATCATCCAGCCGGCCACGAAGCCGAGCGGGCGGGTGGCCCCGCGCCCGACGTAGGTGTAGACGGAGCCGGCCATCGGGAACGCCTGCGCCATCTGGGCGTAGGAGCTGGCGGTGCACATCATGGCGAGCATGCCCACGACGTACGCCAGCGGGGGCATGCCGCCGCTGGTCTGGTAGACGCTGCCGAAGATCGCGAACGGCGCGATCGGCACCATGAAGACCAGGCCGTAGACGATGAGGTCGGAGTAGCTGAGCCGGCGGCGCAGCTCCTGGGAGTAGCCGAACTGCTCGACGCCGCTCGTCGGTGCCGTGCTGGACATGGGCGGTTCCTTCGCGAGTGCGAGTGACGGGACGCGCGCATGTTTCCATCCGGAAATGTCGTCCACGTTACGCGCCCGCATCGCGGACGGCGCGCGGCGTCAGCCGCCCACGACGCGCAGCTCGGTGCCCTCGGCCCGGGCCAGCACGGCGGCCGCCCCGGCGGGCGGCGGC
>NZ_LWGM01000113.1 GCF_001750215.1 Isoptericola variabilis
GACGGCGTCGCCCACCGTGGCGCCCACCACGAGCCCCACCGAGCCGAGCGGGTCGGCGCCCGCGTTGAGCGCCGCCGCGTGGGCGGCGACCGTGGCCGCGACGCTCGCGCCGCCGCCGGTCGTGGCGTGCTGCACCTCGGGGCCCTCCGGGTTGGAGGTCAGGCACAGCACGAACAGCCCGCGCCCGGTCGCCGCGGCGGCCTCGGCCGCGGGGGCGAGCGACCCGAAGCCGAGGAACGGCGAGACGGTCAGCGCATCGCCCGCCAGGGGCGAGCCGTCGCGCAGGAACGCGTCGGCGTAGCCGCCCATCGTCGAGCCGATGTCGCCCCGCTTGGCGTCCACGACCACCAGCGTCCCGGCCGCGCGGGCGGCCGCGATGGTCTCCTCCAGCACGGCGACGCCGGCCGACCCGTGGCGCTCGTAGAACGCCGCCTGCGGCTTGAGGGCCGCGACGCGGCCGCCGACGGCCTCGACGACGCGCAGGGAGAACTCGCGTACGCCGGCGGCGTCGTCGGGCAGCCCCCACGCCGCCAGGAGGGCGGCGTGGGGGTCGACGCCGACGCACAGCGGGCCGTGGTCGTCCATCGCCGCGGCCAGGCGTGCGCCGAACGGCTGCGTCACGCCACGACCCCCGCCTCCGCCGCGGGGCGGGCGACGCCGTCGGCCGTGGGCACGGGCGCCGCGCCGGCGATCCGCTCCAGGCCGAGCCGCTCGCGGGTGCGCGCCGTGTGCTCCTGCAGGCTCGCCACGTCGAACGGGCCCGCCAGGATCGCCTCGATGGCCTGCACCGCGGCGGCGAGCTGGTCGACCGTCGTGACGATCGGCTTGTCCGCCGCCGTCGTGGCCGCGCGGATCTCGTAGCCGTCGGCGCGCGCGCCCTGGCCGGACGGCGAGTTGACCACGAGGTCGACCTTGCCGGCGGTGATGAGGTCGACGATCGTCGGCTCCCCCGCGGCGCCCTGGCCCTCGGAGAACTTGCGCACCACGCTGGCGGGGACGCCGTTGCGGGTGAGCACCTGGGCCGTGCCCGCCGTGGCGAGCACCTGGAACCCGAGGTCGGCCAGCCGCTTGACCGGGAACACGATCGAGCGCTTGTCGCGGTCGGCCACCGAGACGAACACCGTGCCGGTGGTGGGCAGCCCGCCGAAGGCCGCGGCCTGCGACTTGGCGAAGGCGCGCGGGAAGTCGACGTCGAAGCCCATGACCTCGCCGGTCGAGCGCATCTCCGGCCCGAGCACGGTGTCGACCACCAGGCCGTCGGCGGTGCGGAACCGCTTGAACGGCAGCACGGCCTCCTTGACGGCCAGCGGCGCGCCGAGGTCCAGGTCGCCGCCGTCGCCCGTGGCCGGCAGCACGCCCTCGGCGCGCAGCTCGGCGATGGTCTCGCCGACCATGACGCGGGCGGCGGCCTTGGCCAGCGACGTGCCGGTCGCCTTGGACACGAACGGCACGGTGCGCGAGGCGCGCGGGTTGGCCTCCAGGACGTACAGCACGTCGCTGACCAGCGCGTACTGCACGTTGAGCAGGCCGCGCACGCCGACGCCGCGGGCGATCGCCTCGGTGGAGCGGCGGATGCGCTCGATCTCCTGCTCGCTCAGCGACACCGGCGGCAGCACGCACGCCGAGTCGCCGGAGTGGATGCCGGCCTCCTCGATGTGCTCCATGACGCCGCCGAGGAACAGCTCGGTGCCGTCGTACAGCGCGTCGACGTCGATCTCGATCGCGTCGTCGAGGAAGCGGTCGATCAGCAGCGGCGCGGCCAGCGTGCTGCCGCCCGACGCCGCCGCGGCGGCGTCGAGGGCGCGCTGGACGTAGAGCGTCAGCTGCTCGCGGTCGTAGACGATCTCCATGCCGCGGCCGCCGAGCACGTACGACGGGCGCACGAGCACCGGGTAGCCGATGCCCTCGGCCACCTCGACGGCCTGCCCGAGCGTGCGGGCGGTGCCGAAGGCCGGCGCCGGCAGGCCGGCGTCGACGAGCACCTGGCCGAAAAGCCCGCGGTCCTCCGCGGCGTCGATGGCCTCGGGGCTGGTGCCCAGGATCGGCAGGCCGGCGTCGGCCAGGCGCTGCGCCAGCGACAGCGGCGTCTGGCCGCCGAGCTGCACGATGATGCCCTTGACCGGACCGGCGGCGAGCTCGGCCTGGTAGACCTCGAGCACGTCCTCGAACGTCAGCGGCTCGAAGTAGAGCCGGTCCGAGGTGTCGTAGTCGGTCGAGACCGTCTCCGGGTTGCAGTTGACCATGACCGTCTCGTACCGCTCGGCGAGCGTCAGGGTCGCGTGCACGCAGGAGTAGTCGAACTCGATGCCCTGGCCGATGCGGTTGGGGCCCGAGCCGAGGATGATCACGGCCTCGCGCTCGCGCGGCGCCACCTCGGTCTCCGCGTCGTAGGCGGAGTAGTGGTACGGCGTGCGGGCGGCGAACTCGGCGGCGCAGGTGTCCACCGTCTTGTAGACGGGGCGCACCCCGAGGGCGTGGCGGATCTCGCGCACGCTGGCCTCGCCGGCCGGGCCCATGCCGCGCAGCTGCGCCACTTGGCCGTCGGACAGGCCGTGCCGCTTGGCGCGGCGCAGCACGTCCTCGGTGAGCGTCGGCGCGGCGGCGACCTCGGCCGCCACCTCGTTGACGAGCTGGACCTGGTCGAGGAACCAGGGGTCGATCTTGGTGGCCTCGAAGACCTGCTCGATGCTCGCGCCCGCCCGCAGCGCCTGCTGCACGCCCACGAGCCGGTGCTCGGTGGGCGTGCGGATCTCCTCCAGCAGCGCCTCGAGGTCGGCGCCCGCGGCCGGCTCGCCCTGCCAGTGGAACTGCACGCCGTGCTTGTCGATGGAGCGCAGCGCCTTGCCGAGGGCCTCGGTGAAGCTGCGGCCCAGCGCCATGGCCTCGCCCACGGACTTCATGGTCGTGGTCAGCGTCGGGTCGGCGGCCGGGAACTTCTCGAAGGCGAAGCGCGGGACCTTGACCACGACGTAGTCGAGCGTGGGCTCGAAGCTGGCCGGGGTGACCTGCGTGATGTCGTTGGGGATCTCGTCGAGCGTGTAGCCCACGGCGAGCTTGGCCGCGATCTTGGCGATCGGGAAGCCGGTCGCCTTGGAGGCCAGGGCCGAGGAGCGCGACACGCGCGGGTTCATCTCGATGACGATGATGCGGCCGGTGAGCGGGTCGACCGCGAACTGGATGTTGCAGCCGCCGGTGTCGACGCCCACCTCGCGGATGACCGCGATGCCGATGTCGCGCAGCTTCTGGTACTCGCGGTCGGTGAGCGTGAGCGCCGGCGCGACGGTGACCGAGTCGCCGGTGTGCACGCCGACCGGGTCGACGTTCTCGATCGAGCAGACGACCACGACGTTGTCGTTCTTGTCGCGCATCAGCTCGAGCTCGTACTCCTTCCAGCCGAGGATGGACTCCTCCAGGAGCACCTCGGTGGTCGGCGAGTAGTGCAGGCCCTGGCCGACGATGCGGCGCAGGTCCGCCTCGTCGTAGGCGAGGCCGGAGCCCAGGCCGCCCATGGTGAACGAGGGGCGCACGACCATCGGGTAGCCGAGCCTCTCGGCGGCGGCCAGCGCCTCGTCGACCGTGTGCACGATCTCCGAGCGCGCCGACTCCCCGCCGCACTTGTCGACGACGTCCTTGAACTGCTGGCGGTCCTCGCCCTTCTGGATGGCGGGGATGTTGGCGCCGATGAGCTCGACGCCGTACTCGGCCAGCACGCCGGCCTCGTCCAGCGCGATGGCCGCGTTGAGGGCGGTCTGCCCGCCGAGCGTCGGCAGCAGCGCGTCCGGGCGCTCCTTGGCGATGATCGAGGTGAGCACCTCGGTGGTGATGGGCTCGACGTAGGTGGCGTCGGCGAACTCCGGGTCCGTCATGATCGTGGCCGGGTTGGAGTTCACGAGGATGACCCGCAGGCCCTCCTCCTTCAGCACGCGGCACGCCTGGGTGCCCGAGTAGTCGAACTCGGCCGCCTGGCCGATGACGATCGGGCCCGACCCGATGACGAGGACGGAGGAGATGTCGGTACGGCGGGGCATCAGTTCTCCTTCGAGCCGGCGAGGGCGGCCAGCGCCTCGTCGGGGACGGTGACGGGCGTGCGGGACTTCATGACCTCGACGAAGCGGTCGAACAGGTAGGCGGAGTCGTGCGGGCCGGCCGCCGCCTCGGGGTGGTACTGGACCGAGAAGGCGGGGATGTCGAGGGCGGTCAGGCCCTCGACCACCTGGTCGTTGAGGCCCACGTGGGCGACGACGACGCGGCCGTAGCGGCCGCCGTCGTGCGGCGCGGTGCTCACGGCGTCGACGGGCGCGTCGACGGCGAAGCCGTGGTTGTGCGCGGTGACCTCCACCTTGCCGGTGGTGCGGTCCAGGACGGGCTGGTTGATGCCGCGGTGGCCGTAGCCCAGCTTGTAGGTGCCGTAGCCCAGGGCCCGGCCGAGCAGCTGGTTGCCGAAGCAGATGCCGAAGAACGGGATGCCGCGGTCGAGCACGGCGCGCAGCAGCTCGATCTCGTGGGTGGCGGCCGCGGGGTCGCCGGGGCCGTTGGAGAAGAACACCCCGTGCGGGGCGTCCGCCGGCAGCAGGCGCTCGACGTCCTCGACCGTGGCCGACTGCGGCACGACGTGGACGCGCACGCCGCGCTCGGCGAGCCGCTGCGGCGTCATGGCCTTGATGCCCAGGTCGACGGCGACGACCGTGGCGATCGGGTCCTTGCCCGCCCAGTCCCCGCAGGGCTCGACGACGTACGGCTCGGCGGTGGTGACCTCGCGGGCCAGGTCGGCGCCGGCCATCAGCGGCGCGGCCTGCACCTCGGCGACCAGGTCCTCCACCGGCCGCTCCACGCTGCGCCCGCCGGGGCTGGTGGTGACCAGGGCGTCGCCGGAGAAGATGCCGGCGCGCATGACGCCGAGCTCGCGCAGGTGGCGGGTGAGGAAGCGGGTGTCGACGTCGCTGATGCCGACGACGCCCTGCTCGGCGAGCTCCTCGTCGAGCGTGCGGGCGGCACGCCAGGAGGAGACGCGGCGGGCGGGGTCGCGCACCACCCAGCCGGACACCCAGATCTTGCCGGACTCGGGGTCCTCGTCGTTGACGCCGGTGTTGCCGATGTGCGGCGCGGTCATGACGACGATCTGACGGTGGTACGACGGGTCGGTGAGCGTCTCCTGGTAGCCGGTCATGCCGGTGGAGAAGACGATCTCGCCGAGCGTGGTGCCCCGTGCGCCGTACGCGCGGCCGCGGGCCACGGTGCCGTCCTCGAGGACGAGCAGGGCCCGGTCGTGCGCGGCAGCGGTCGTGGTGGTCACTGGTTCTCCTTCGGCGGTGCTGCGGGGGTCTGAGGGCTGGAGCCGGCGGCCAGGGCGCGGACGGCGTCGACGAGCCGGGCGCGGTCGGCGGGGTGGCGGGGGCGCACGCCGGTGTCCAGGGCGGCGGCCGGCGCGGTGGCGTCGGCCGGCGCGAGCCAGGACACCACGACGATGCTGTCCGTGCCGACGAACTTGCCGGCCATGCCGGGCGCCAGGCCCACGCCGCGCACGGCGGCGGCGGGGACGAAGACCGGGTCGGCGCCGGTGCGCTCGACGAGGACGCCGGCGTCGTGCACGCTCACCGCGGCGACCGACCGGTCGCCGAGCCCGTGCGCGCCGACGCGGGCGAGCCAGTCGCCGCCCAGCGTGGTGGAGACGTACGTGGCCTCGACAGGCTTCAGGCGGCGGGCGCCGAGGTCGGCGGGCGGGGCCGGCGGCACCGGCACGACGCCGCGGGTGCGCCGCGCGAGGCGGCGCCGGCCGCCGACCACGACGAGCAGGAGCAGGACGCCGACCAGGACCCAGATCCCGACGGCGACGGGCATCGGCAGGTTCACCGCGCCACCCCCAGGCCCGCGGCGACGGGCTCGACGGGCGTGCCGTCGAGCACCGTGGCGCGGCCGCGCAGGAACGTGGCCACGACCCGGCCCGGCAGCTCGCGGCCCTGGAACGGGGTGTTGGCGGCGGCCGTGGCCTGCGCCTCGCCGTCGACCACCCGGGTGGCGCGCGGGTCCACCACGACGAGGTTCGCCGGCTCGCCGACGGCGACCGGCCGGCCCTGGGTGTCCGCGACGCGGCCGATGCGCGCCGGCGCGGTCGACATCACGCGCGCGACGTCCGCCCAGCCCATGAGGCCGGTCTCGACCATCGCGTGCTGCACCACGGACAGGGCGGTCTCCAGGCCGGTCATGCCCATCGCGGCGGCGCCCCACTCGCAGTCCTTGTCCTCGCGGGTGTGCGGGGCGTGGTCGGTGGCGACGATGTCGATGGTGCCGTCGGCCAGCCCCGCGCGGACCGCCTCGACGTCCGCGGCGGTGCGCAGCGGCGGGTTGACCTTGAACACCGGGTCGTAGCCGCGCGCCAGCTCGTCGGTGAGCACGAGGTGGTGCGGGGTGACCTCGGCGGTGACGTCGATGCCGCGGGCCTTGGCCCACCGGATGATCTCGACGGACCCGGCGGTGGACACGTGGCACACGTGCAGGCGCGAGCCGACGTGCTCGGCCAGCAGCACGTCGCGGGCGATGATCGCCTCCTCGGCGACCGCGGGCCAGCCGGTCAGGCCGATCTCCGCCGACACGACGCCCTCGTTCATCTGGGCGCCCTCGGTGAGCCGGGGCTCCTGGGCGTGCTGGGCGACGACGCCGTCGAACGCCTTGACGTACTCCAGGGCGCGGCGCATCAGCACCGGGTCGTGCACGCACCTGCCGTCGTCGCTGAAGACCCGCACGCGGGCGGCGGAGTCGGCCATCGCGCCGAGCTCGGCGAGGCGCTCGCCGGCCAGGCCCACGGTGACCGCGCCGACGGGGTGGACGTCGACCCAGCCGGCCTGCCGGCCGAGGTTCCAGACCTGCTCGACCACGCCGGCGGTGTCCGCGACGGGCGAGGTGTTGGCCATGGCGTGCACGGCCGTGAAGCCGCCGGCCGCGGCGGCGCGGGTGCCGGAGGCGACGGTCTCGGCGTCCTCGCGGCCCGGCTCGCGCAGGTGCGTGTGCAGGTCGACCAGGCCCGGCAGGAGCACGTGCCCGGCGGCGTCGACCTCGACGGCGCCCGCGGGCACCGTGACGTCGGTGCCCAGCGCGGCGACGACCCCGTCGGCGAGCACCACGTCGACCGGCTCGCCCCCGAGCGGGCGCACGCCGCGCAGGACGTAGGGGGTGGTGGCGGGGGTCGTCACAGGGCGGTCCCTTCGGGGTGGGTGGGGACGGACGGGGCGGCGCCGGCGGCGTCGCGCTCCCCGGCCAGCAGCAGGTAGAGGGCGGCCATCCGCACGGCGACGCCGTTGGCGACCTGCTCGACGATCACCGAGCGCGCGGAGTCGGCGGCCTCGGCGGAGATCTCCAGGCCGCGGTTCATCGGCCCGGGGTGCATGACGATCGCGTGCCCGGGCAGCAGGGCCAGCCGGCGCCCGTCGAGCCCGTAGCGGCGGGTGTACTCCAGCGGACTGGGGAAGAAGGCCCCGGCCCCGCCGGACATCCGCTCGCGCTGCACGCGCAGCATCATCACGGCGTCGGGCTGCCAGCCGGCCAGCGTCGCGTCGAGGTCGTAGGACGTGCGGCACGGCCAGGTCTCCACGCCCACCGGCAGGAGCGTCGGCGGCGACACGAGCGTCACCTCGGCGCCGAGGGTGTGCAGCAGGTGCACGTTGGAGCGGGCCACGCGCGAGTGCAGGACGTCGCCGACGATCGCGACCCGCAGCCCGGCGAGGTCGGCGCCGGTGCCGTCCTGGCGGCCGTCGCCCGCTCCGCCGCGCAGCCCCACCAGGTGGCGGCGGATCGTGAACGCGTCGAGCAGCGCCTGGGTCGGGTGCTGGTGCGTGCCGTCGCCGGCGTTGAGCACCGCGGCGTCGAGCCAGCCGGCGTGGGCGAGCTTGTGCGGGGCGCCGGAGGCCCAGTGCCGCACGACGACGGCGTCGGCCCCCATCGCGTGCAGGGTGAGCGCGGTGTCCTTGAGCGACTCGCCCTTGGAGACGCTCGAGCCCTTGGCGGAGAAGTTGATGACGTCGGCGGACAGGCGCTTGGCCGCCGTCTCGAAGGAGATGCGCGTGCGCGTGGAGTCCTCGAAGAACAGGTTGACGACGGTGCGCCCGCGCAGCGTGGGCAGCTTCTTGATCTCGCGCGACTGGGTGGCGGCCATCTGCGCCGCGGTGTCGAGCAGCAGGATCGCGTCGTCCTTGGACAGGTCCCGGGTGGACAGCAGGTGCCTCATCGCGCCACCCCCGCCTCGAGCGGGTCGGCAGGCCCGCGCCCGCTGATCACCACGGCGTCCTCGCCGCCGTCGACCTCCTGCAGCCGCACCCCGACGCGCTCGGTCGTGGCGGTGGGCAGGTTCTTGCCGACGAAGTCGGGCCGGATCGGCAGCTCGCGGTGGCCGCGGTCGACCAGGCAGGCGAGCCGTACGGCGCGGGGGCGCCCGAGGTCGCTCAGCGCGTCGAGCGCGGCGCGGATGGTGCGACCGGAGTACAGGACGTCGTCGACCAGCACGACGATCTTGTCGTCGATGCCCGCGGTGGGCAGCGTGGTGACCCCGACGGCGCGCGTGGGGTGCCGCTGCAGGTCGTCGCGGTACATCGTGACGTCGAGCTCGCCGAGGCTGTGGGCGGGGTCGAAGGCCGGCTCGATGGCGGCCAGCCGCTCGGCCAGGCGGCGGGCGAGCGTCACGCCGCGGGTGGGGATGCCGAGCAGGACGACGTCGTCGACGCCCTTGGAGCGCTCGACGACCTCGTGGGCGATGCGGGTCAGGGCCCGCTGGATCTCCTGGGATCCCAGGACGATGGTGCGGCCGGTGGTGTGCTCGGGCATGCCGGGGCTCACGGGACCTCCTTCTCCGCCTCACGGGACGGGGTTAAAGGGGTGTCGATCGGGCCTCAGCGTAGCGCCCGGCCCGGGACGCGCAGGCCGTCGTCCAGCCTCCGGACGCGTGACGTGGCGCACGTCACGCGGACCGGCCCTTTCCGCCGGCGGGACGACGACGGCCCCGCCGGCGGCGGGTGCCGCCGGCGGGGCCGGGCCGGTGGTGCGGGTCGCGCGGCCGTCAGGCCAGCAGCGTCGGCTTGACGTCGACGATGCGGCCGAGCAGGCCGTTGACGAACGACGGCGAGTCGTCGGTCGAGAGGCTGGCGGCCAGGTCCACGGCCTCGTCGACCGCCACGGCGTCGGGGACCTCGTCGTTGAAGAGGATCTCCCAGGTGCCGATGCGCAGCAGGGCGCGGTCCACGGCGGGCATGCGCTCGAGCGTCCAGCCGTGGGAGTACGTCTCCAGCAGCTCGTCGATGCGCTCGCGGTTGCCGGTCACGCCCTCGACGAGGTCGACCGTGTACTGCGGCACCGCCGCCTCCGTGCGGGGCTGGGCCACCCGGTCGCGCAGCAGCACGAGGGGCTCGAGGCCGCGCTGCTCGGACTCGAAGAGGATGTCGACCGCGCGCTTGCGGGCCTTGGTGCGGGCAGCCACGTCAGTCGTTCACGCGGCCCAGGTACGACCCGTCGCGGGTGTCGACCTTGACCTTGGTGCCCTGCTCGAGGAACAGCGGGACCTGGATCTCGCGGCCGGTCTCGAGGGTGGCGGGCTTGGTGCCGCCGGTGGAGCGGTCGCCCTGCAGGCCCGGCTCGGTGTAGGTGATCTCGAGGACCACGGAGGCCGGGAGCTCGACGTACAGCGGGGTGCCCTCGTTCGAGGCGACCATCACGCTCATGCCCTCGAGCATGAAGTCCTTGGCGTCGCCGACGGTGGCGGCCGGGACCGTGATCTGGTCGTAGGTGTCGTTGTCCATGAAGACGAAGTCCTCGCCGTCCATGTACAGGTACTGGAAGTCGCGGCGGTCCACGTTGGCCGTCTCGACCTTGATGCCCGCGTTGAAGGTCTTGTCGACGACCTTGCCCGACAGCACGTTCTTCATCTTGGTGCGGACGAACGCGCCACCCTTGCCCGGCTTGACGTGCTGGAACTCGATGATCGTCCAGAGCTGACCGTCGATGCGGAGCACGGTGCCGTTCTTGATGTCGTTGGAGGTAGCCACGTTCTTTCCCTGTTCGGCGATGTCGGAGCTTCGGGCACGCCCCGGTCACGGTCAGGTGGCGGGGGCGGTGGCCCGCTGACGAGGGCCCGGACGATTCTAGCGGTACGCCGGGTCCGCCGCCCGACCCGGGGTCACGCCCCGACGAGCAGGTGCTGCGCGCCGCGTCCGGCGAGACCCACGGCGGCGGCCCAGATGAGCGACGCCAGCGTGCCGACGACGAACCGCTCGCTCGCGACCGGGTGCTCCTTGAGCTCGTTGAACCGGCCCAGGCCCTTGACCGCCACGACGACGGCGACGCCCTCGGGGTAGCCGGCCAGCAGGCTGAGCGTCACGCCGGCCCGCTCGAGCAGGCCGATCCAGGTCCCGCCGCGCAGCACGTCGGCGGCGGCCTGCGCGCGGGCGCTCGGCCCGGTGCGCCGCAGCACCCACGGCACCACGAGGGCGCCGAGGCCCACGCTGAGCGCCAGCGCGACGGCCCAGACCGCCGCGGCCACGAGGTACTCCGTCGTGCTCATGCTCCCGCTCCCCCCGCCGGTCGTCCCGCGCGCCCCGCGCCGGCGAGCGCGGTCAGCAGCCGCGCGACCACCGGCCGGGCCGCGGCCTCCTCGGC
>NZ_LWGM01000114.1 GCF_001750215.1 Isoptericola variabilis
CGGCGCCCGCGCGCGGCGGCGTCGTCCGCGTCGCCCGCGTCGTCGTCACCGCCGACGCCCCCGCGCCTGCCGTCGTGCCCTCCGGCGCGCTCGCCGCGCCCGTTGCCGGTCGTGTTTCCACGCTCGCGCCTCCGTCGTCGCTCGGGCCCGGCGGCTCCCGTGCCGCCGGTGCGGTCTCGGGGACGACCGTACACCGCGGCGGAAAGCGATTACCAGACGTCCGGGACGGGCCGCGACCGCGGCGCGACCCGCCGCGGCGCGGGCGAGCCGTCCGCCGCGCCGCGGTGCAGGATGGGCCCATGCCTCTCGCACCCCGGTACGTCGCCGACGACGGCCGCTACGACGCCATGCCCTACCGCCGGGTCGGCCGCTCCGGCCTGCACCTGCCCGCGCTGTCGCTCGGCCTGTGGCACAACTTCGGCGACACGACCCCGTTCGCCACCCAGCGCGAGGTGGTGCGCCGCGCCTTCGACCTCGGCGTCACGCACTTCGACCTGGCCAACAACTACGGCCCGCCGTACGGCTCGGCGGAGGAGAACTTCGGCCGCCTGCTGGCCAAGGACCTGCACCCGTACCGCGACGAGCTGGTCATCTCCACCAAGGCCGGCTACGACATGTGGCCCGGCCCGTACGGCGACCACGGCTCGCGCAAGTACCTGCTCGACTCGCTCGACCAGTCCCTGGCCCGGATGGGCCTCGACCACGTCGACGTCTTCTACCACCACCGGCCCGACCCGGACACGCCGCTCGAGGAGACGATGGGCGCTCTGGCGTCGGCCGTGGCCGCGGGCAAGGCCCGGTACGTCGGCGTCTCGAACTACTCGCCGGCGCGCACGCGCGAGGCGGCCCGGATCCTGGCGGACCTCGGCACGCCGCTCGTGCTCCACCAGCCCAGCTACTCGATGTTCAACCGGCACGTGGAGATCGCCGACCGCGAGGACGCCTACGACGGGCCGCAGACGGAGTCGCTGATCGACGTGGTCGGGGAGGCGGGCGTGGGCATGATCGTGTTCTCGCCGCTGCAGCAGGGGCTGCTCACCGACCGGTACCTGTCCGGCGCGGCCCCCGAGGGCTCGCGCGCGGCCCGGCCGGACTCGCCGTTCCTGTCGGCGTCGAACCTCTCGGAGACCTACCTCGAGCGCGCCCGGGCGCTGCACGAGGTGGCCGCCGGCCGCGGGCAGTCCCTCGCGCAGCTCGCGCTGTCCTGGGTGCTGCGCGACGCGCGCGTGACCTCCGCGCTGGTGGGCGCCTCCAGCGTGGCCCAGCTCGAGGACAACGTCGCCGCGCTCGCCGCGCCGCCGCTCACCGACGACGAGCTGGCCGCCATCGAGCCGCACGCCGTCGACGGCACCGGCCGCTGACCCTCCGCCGACCCTCGTTGTGGGTACAGGACACGCCGTCGGCATCCCGATCCCGACGGCGTGTTCCGTACCCACGACGGAGCGCGGTGCGTTCGACGACGAATGGAGGTCCCCGTGGCGCCCGTCTGCTGGTTCGCCGGCCTGACGACGCTCGACGTCGTCCACCGCGCCGCCGCCCCGCCGGGGCGCGACCGCAAGATCACCGCGAGCCGGCAGGACGTCGCCGCGGGCGGCCCGGCCGCCAACGCCGCGGTCACCGTCGCGGCGCTCGGCGCGCTGGCGTTCCCGCTGGTCCGCGGGCGCGGCGCCGGCGCCCTCGAGGCCCCCGTCGGAGCAGGGAGCACCGCAGTCGCGGGGGCGGCCGGGGTGCTCGCGGGCTTCCGCACCGTGGCGCGCCACCCGCACCTGCGGCGCATCTTCGGGGCCCGGGTGCTCGTGGTCCTCGGGAACCACGGCGTGACCACCTATCAGCTGTACATCCTGGCCGACCACGTGGGGATGCCGCTCACGCAGGCCGCCCGGGTCTCCGCGCTGCTGGTGCCCGCGCACCTGGTCGCCGTGGTGCTCGGCGGCGTCGTCGTCGGCCGGATGGCCGACCGGGTGCCGGCCAAGCACCGGCTCACCGCGGCCGCTGCGGCCGCGGTCGCCGTCGCGGCGCTCGTGCCGGTAGTCTCGCCCTCCCTGGTCGCGGTCGTGGTGTTCGCGACGGTCGGGGGCCTGGCGCACGGCGCGCTGCTCACGGTGCAGACGGCCGAGACGTTCGACGCGCTGCCCGACCTGCGCACCGCGGGCCGTGAGCTCGGCGTCGTGGGCGTGGCGACGACGGGCACGCAGGCCGTGGCTCCGCTGTTCGCCGTCGCGCTGCTGCAGGTCGGCTCCGGCTACGTGGGCCTGTTCGTCGCGCTCGCCGTGCTCGCCGGCTCCGCCGCCGTGCTCAGTGCCCGGGCCCCGGGCTCGCCGGAGCGACCACGAACTCCCGCGTCACCGTGAGCCCGTACCGCCCGGACCGCGGGTCGAGGAAGCGAAGCCCGAGCGTGTGGGTACCCGGCGCCTGACCCCGGACGACGCGCTCCAGCGGCTGCTGACCGAGCTGGTGGCGTGCCGCGGTCGGGACGCCGTCCACGAGCGCCTGCACGGACCGGCCGGCGGGGCCGGTGAACGTGACCACCGGATCGCTGACGCCGTCGGCCAGCGCGACGATCTCGGGCACGTCGAGCGCGACCGGGCCGGCCGTCGCCGGTGCCGACACGACACCGCCTGCCTCCTGCACGACCGTCAGGACCACCGACGGCGCACCGATCTCGGCCAGCACCGACCACGCGCCCGCCTCGTCGGCCGTGGTGCGGCCGACGACCGCGCCCGCCTCGTCGAGCACCTGGACCTCCGCGCCGGGCAGGCCGGTGCCGGAGACGACCGGGAGCACGAGGCCGCCCAGCGTGTCGACCCCCGTCACGACGGGCTCCGTCACGACGGGCGCCTCGTCGTCAGGAACCTCCTCGTCCGGGACGTCCTCGTCCGGCACCTCGTCGGCGGGTGTCTCGTCGTCGCCGGGTGTCTCGTCGGCGGGCGGCTCGGTGCCGGTGTCCTCGTCCGGCTGCTCGTCCGGCTGCTCGTCCGGCCGCTCCCCGGCCGGCTCGGCCGTCACCGGCGTCGCGACGCCCGGTGCCTCGGGCCCGTCGGTCCCCGGCGGGCTGCCGCCGTCCTGCGCCGCGCGAGGCACCGGCGGCGCCGGCACCGTCCCCCTCCGGACGTCCGCCGACGTCTGCGGTCCGGTCGGCGCGGCGGCCCGGTCGCCGCCCGGGGCCTCGTCCCGCGCTCCCTCCTCCTGCCGGCCGTCGTCCGGGGACGCCGCCGCCGGCCCGCGCCCGGGGTCGGGTGTCGAGGGCGACGCCGGCGTGCGCACGGCTGACGCCTGCACGTCCGGCACGGTGCCGCCCGCGGCGAGCACGCCGACCGCCGCCACGGCTGCGCCGGCGACGACGAGCGTGACGGCGACCATGGAGGCCGCCGTCGCCGGCGAGCGCCGCGCCCACCGCTGCACCCGCCGCACCGCGCCCGTCCCTGGCGCGACGTCGGTCCCGCCGGCGGACGTGCTCGCGCCGGTGAGCGAGGCTCCGCCGAGCACCGGGGGTAGCAGCGCCGCCCGGAGGCTCCCCGCGACGTCGTCGAGCTCCGCCACGATCCTCGAGCACCGGACGCACGACGTGAGGTGCTCCTCGACGCGGTCGTGGTCCCGGCGCGTGAGCCTGCGCCGGGAGTAGGCGCCGAGGCGCTCCGCGGCCCACCGGCAGTCGCCCTCCGCGGCGTCGTGGTTGACGTGGGCCTGCAGCCACGCCGTGCGCAGCGCGTCGCGCGCGCGGTAGGCGAGCGCGGCGGTGGCGTTGGCGCTCAGGCCCAGCAGCGGGGCCGCCTCGCGGGGCCGCATGCGCTCGACCTCGGTGTACCAGAGCACCGCCTGCCACTCCGGGCGCAGCCGGCGGAAGGCGGCACCGGTGAGCGTCCTCTCCACCACCGCCCCGTCGAAGGCGGCGTCGGGGTCGGGGGCGTCGTCGGCCGGCTCCACGAGCTGCACGTCGCCCCGGGCGCGCCCCCAGTCCGTCACGACGTTGCGGATCGCGGCGTACAGGTAGGGCCGGAAGGCGCCGTCGGGGCCACCACCACGCCGCACGGCGGACAGGACCCGGGTGAAGGCCTCCTGCACCACGTCGTCGGCGTCGAAGGTGCGCGTGACGGCGCGGGCCGCCTGACGTCCCGCGTCGTGATGGCGGCGCCAGAGCTCCGCGTACGCGCCGTCGTCGCCGTCGCGCGCACGGGCGACGAGGTCGACGTCGTCGGTGCCGGTCGTCTCGATGGTCATGTCACGCCTCCACGGCCGCAGCCGGCGAGCCAACCTAGGGCCGTGGCGACCACGTGCCGCCGGGACGGGCCTGCCGAGACCCCGAAATTCACCCCCCGCCTCACCCGGACCCGCGTGCTTTTTTCGGCCGGTGTGCCCGAGGATGACCGAAAGATGCTGTTCAGCGCCCGGTTCGTCGGGCGCTCACCGCCACGACTGAGAACTGATGCGACTCCTCGACCCGCCGCCCGCCCGCACGACCGCCCGGACGACCGCCCGCACGACCGGCGACACGTCCGGCCACGGTCGCCCGCGGACCGCGGCATGAGCGGGACCGCGACCCGTCGCGGCGTGCACGGGGCGCCGCGGGTGCCGCGCAACGGGATCGGGCGCCCCCGTCTGCTGGCGCGGCTCGACCCGGCGACGCCGCTGACCGTCGTGCGCGCGCCCGCCGGCAGCGGCAAGAGCCTGCTGGTCGCGCAGTGGTGCCACGCCCTCGACACGCCGGGGGTGTGGGTGGGGCTGGGCGGTGAGGCGGGCACGCGCGAGTCCGTGTGGCAGGCGGTCGCCGCAAGGCTGGTCGACGCCGGCGTCGCGGGCCCCGACTCGCTGCTGGCCCGCGCCGGCGAGCTGCTCGTGGGCGTGGCAGACCTCCGGGCGCTGCTGGTCCGCGCGTTCGGGCAGCTCGGCGACGCCGTGCTGGTGGTGCTCGACGACTACCACGCCGTCGACGACGAGGCCCTGCACGCCGACGTCCTCGCGGTGGTCACCGCGTGCCCCGCGGTGTCGGTCGTGGTGACCACGCGCACCTCCTCGCCGCTCGAGGCGGCCGAGGTGGCGGTCGGCGTCGACCGCACCGTGCTCGGCCCGGACGACCTGGCCTTCACGCTCGACGAGACCCGCGCGCTGCTCGCCCGGCACGGCGTCGAGGAGTCCCGGGCCGCCGAGGTGCACCGGGCGTGCGGGGGCAACCCGCTGCTCATGCGCGCGCTGCTGCTGCAGGGTGTGGACACCGCCGCTGCCGCCGGGTCGCCCTCGCCCGGGTCGCTGGCCCGCGACGTCGTGCTGTCCCTCCTCGCCCGCGCGGACCCCGCGCTGCGCAGGCTGGTGCTGCGCACCAGCCTGCCCGAGGCGTTCGACCTCGACCTGGCATGCCTCCTCGCCGGCGACAGCACCGACACCGCCCGCCGGCTCGACGACCTGGAGGCGTTCGGCGTCGTCACGCGCAGCGACGGGCCCGGCGGCGCCGTCTACCGCTACCACCCCGTGGTCCGGGACGTGCTGGCGGAGGAGGCCGGGGCCCGCCTGGGCCGCGACCTCGCCCGGCTCCACACCCTCGTCGCCCGCTGGAGCCTGCACCACGGGGAGCCCCTGTCCGCCCTCCGGCACGCCGTGCGCGGCGGGGACCTCAGGCTGGCCTCGGACGTGCTGATCGGCAGCTGGAACCGGCTCATCACCAACGCGGAGATGTACCGGGCGGTCGCCCAGGTGCCGGTGCAGAAGGTCGCCCGCCACCCCGTCCTCGCGATGGCGCGGGCCATCGCGGCGAACGCCGACCCGGACCGCAGGCTGCGCGCCCTCGAGCTCCTCGGCATGGCGGTCGCGTCGGCCCGTGTCGTCGGGCCGCGGACCGCGGGCGCCGAGCGGGCCACCGTCGCGACGGTGGAGGCGGTGGCGCTGCGGCTGTCCGGGCTCTCCGACCAGGGGCTGGCCGCCGCCCGCCGCGCGCTGGCGGTCCTCGCGGCCGCGGACGCCGAGGAGCTCGAGACCCTGCGCGACCAGGCCGGCCACCTGCGCGTGCAGAACGCGATCACCCTCGCGCGCGCCGGCCACCTCGCCGAGGCGCGGGAGGCGCTGACGGTCAACCTCGCCGACCGCGCGCAGCTGCCGCGCCTCGCGGAGATGGCGACGCTGTCCGTGCTCGCGGGCATCACCGCCCTGCTCGGGACGATGCCGGCGGCCCGCGGCCTCGCCGCCGAGGTGACGCAGGGCCCCTGGCCCGACGAGCTGCGCGACGGCTACTCCGGCGCGCCGTACCACGTGGCGGGACTGCTGGAGGCGCTCGAGCGGTTCGACGTCGGAGGAGCGCAGCGGCACATCGACGTCCTCGCCCCGCACCTGCCCGCCCTCGAGTACCGCCCGCTGTTCGTGGCGCTGCAGGCGTGGCTGCACGGCCTGGCCGGCCGGGCGGAGCAGGGCCTGCAGGCGCTGGAGAGGTACGCCGCCGAGGACCGCGGCCACCGCCGCTCGTCCCCGCCCGACACCCTCGTGCTGCAGTCCGTCACGGCGCTGCTGCAGCTCATGCAGGGCCGGGCCGGCGCGGCGGAGCAGGCGCTGCGCGGTCTGCCGGCCCGCCGGCCGCTGGTCGCGGTCGTGCGGGCGGCCGTCGCGCTGGTGGCCGGGGAGCCCGAGAAGGTGGTCGTCACGCTGGCGCGCGCGGGCGTCCCCGGGGCGGTCCCGCCCCGTGCGGCGGTGGCGGGGCACCTGCTGGTGGCGGCCGCGGCACAGCGCCTCGGCGACCCGGCGGCCGTCACGGTGGCGCTGGAGCGGATGGCCGCGCTGATGGCCGACCAGGAGCTGCGCACGCACCTCGCGCTGGTGCCTCGCGCCGACCTGCACGACCTGCGCGCGCACGCCGAGGCGCACGGCCTCGTGCTGGCCGCCGAGCACCTCCGCCACCTGGACGACGTGCCCGACGCCGTGCCCGTCCGTGCCTCCCGGATCGTCCTGACCGCGCGCGAGTCGGTGATCCTGCACGCGCTGCTCGACGGCAGCAGCCTCACGAGGATCGCCGAGGAGCTGGTCGTGTCGCCCAACACCGTGAAATCTCAGGTGAAGTCGCTGTACCGCAAGCTCGGGGTCGCCAGCCGCGAGGACGCGGTGCTCGCGGCCTACCGGGAGGGCGTGCTCGCGCCGCCCGACGGTGCCCCGCACCGGGGCGAGTAGCGTCGTCGTGTGGCGACTCGGTGGCGAGGCGTCGCCGCCGAGTTCGACGTGTCGTTCGGGCGGCTGTGCGCCGGTGCGGTCCCGCGCATGGTTCGCGGGCTCCCCACCGTGCCTGCGCCGACGCACGTGCTCGACGCCGGGACCGGGACCGGCAACCTGGCCGCCGCGCTGAGCGACGCCGGGCACCGCGTGACGGCCGTCGACGCCGAGCCGACGATGGTCGACCGCGCGGCGGCGAGGCGGCCGGACGTCACCTTCCTGCACGCCGCCCTGCCACACCTGCCGTTCGCCGACCGCGTCTTCGACGCGGCCGTCGCCGGCTTCGTCCTCGACCACGTCGAGCAGCCGCGCCGGGCGGTGCGGGAGCTCGCCCGGGTCACGCGCGCCGGCGGCACGGTCCGCGTCAGCGTCTGGCCCGCCGCGCCGCCGTCGCGCCTGAGCCGGCTGTGGGACGAGGTCGTCGACCGGGCCGGCGCCCGCCGCCCGCCCGACGACGCGCCGCCCTCGGGCGGCCTCGACCGCGACCCGCGCGGGATGGCGCGCCTCATGGTCGAGGGCGGCCTCGACGGCGTCACGGTGTCCGCGGAGTCCTGGACGTTCCGCGTCCCGGCGGCGGACCTGTGGGTCGGCGTCGAGGCGGGGCTCGCCGCCGTCGGGCGGACCTACCTGGCCCAGGGCCCAGCCACGCGGCGGGCGATGCGCCAGGCGTACGAGGACCTCACGGGCGGCCGGGCGGACGGCCTCCTGGTCCTGCCGGCCACCGCGCTGGTGGCGTCGGGTTCCGTGCCGGGCCGGCGGGGGCCGACCGTCGTCGGCCCGCCCCACAGCCCCGGCGGCGGGGCGGACGCCCGCGACGTCAGGTGAACCGCGGCCGGTGCTCGTACCATTTCCCGGTGACAGCAGCATGGTTCATCACGGCGACCGAGCTCAGCGAGGTCGGCCACGAGGCGCGCGAGGTCGCGTGGGAGCGCACGCCTCTGGGGCCGCCCGAGACCTGGCCGATGTCGCTGCGCCACGCCGTGGAGATGTGCTGGTCCACCCGGTTCCCGGTCATGCTCGTGTGGGGACCGGACCTCACGCTGATCTACAACGACGGCTACCGCGACATCCTCGGCGAGGTGAAGCACCGCGCCGGTGCCCTCGGCGCGCCGGCGGGCGAGGTGTGGGCGGAACTGTGGGACCAGGTCGGGCCCCTGTTCGACCAGGTGCTGCAGACCGGCGAGCCCACCTGGACCGAGGACATGGTCCTCGACTTCGACCGCTCGGGGTTCGTCGAGGAGGGCGTGTTCACCTTCTCCTACAGCCCGCTGAAGGACGACGAGGGCAACATCGCGGGACTGCTCGACATCTCCGCCGAGACGACCCAGCAGGTGCGCGCGGCCCGTCGCCTCGCGATCCTCGACGAGCTCCACGTGGCCACCGGCGCGCACGTCGAGAGCGTCGAGGCGCTCGGCACGGCGGTGGTCAAGGTCCTGGACCCCAGCGTGGACGTCGCGCGCGCCGCGTTCTACGTCCGGACCGACAGCCGGCTCGACCTGCTCACCGAGACGTCGGCGTGCACCCAGCCCGACGTCGAGCGCGACCTGGTGAGCGACGCGGTCCGCACGGGCCAGGCGGGCGTGTCCGGCGCGACGGTGGTCACCCCGCTGCACGGCGGGCGGCAGGGCGTCGTAGGCGTCCTCGTGCTCGAGGCGTCCCCCCGGATGCCGCTGGACGACGAGTACCTGCGGTTCCTGTCGGTGGTGGGCGCCACGGTGGGCTCCGGCCTGCGGAACACCCTCGCCCAGCGGGAGGTGGTCGCGGCGCTGCGCGAGCGCGCCAACCGCCTGGAGCGGGAGGCCGCCCGGGAGCGTGCGACGTCGCTCGCCCTGCAGCAGGCCGTGCTCAGCACGCCCCCGGAGCCGGACCACCTGCGGCTCGCGGTGCGCTACCAGCCGGCGGCCGACGACCTGAAGATCGGTGGCGACTGGTACGACGCCTTCGTCACCCGCGACGGCGCCACGGTGCTGGTGATCGGCGACGTGGTGGGGCACGACCTCTACGCGGCCGTGACGATGAGCCAGATCCGCGGCCTGGTGCGGGCGATCGCGTACGACCACGACGGGACGCCGGCCGACGTCCTGCGCCGGGTCGACGACGCCGTGCAGGGGCTCAGCCTGGGCGTGGACGCCCTGTCGACCGTCATCGTCGCGCGGATCGAGCAGGCCTCCGACGAGCAGGAAGGGCGGACCCTGCGCTGGTCCGCGGCGGGGCACCCGCCGCCCGTCGTGGTACGGGCCGACGGCGAGGTCGAGATGCTCTGGCGGCGCAACGACCTGCCCCTCGGCCTGGGATCGGGGCGCCCGCGGACCGACCACACCGTCGAGATCACCCCCGGCGACACCTTCATGCTCTACACCGACGGCCTCGTCGAGCAGCGCCAGGCGGGGCTCCCCGAGCGGCTGGAGGAGCTCACGCACGCCCTGGCCGGGTCCCACGAGCGCGACCTGGAGCACCTGGCCGACGCCGTCCTCGCCCGCATGGTCCCGACCGCGGCCGACGACGACATCGCCATCATCGCGGTCCGTGCCGAGGCGGAGCGTGGTGCGACGGCCGCGGCGACCGCGGCGCCCGCGCCGGCCGACGACGACGTCGAGGTGGAGTGCCGGCTGGACGCGGAGATGGCGTCGGTGGCGACCGCGCGCCACTGGGTGCGGGCGCGCGCCGTGGAGCGCGGGGCGCCCGCGGGCACGCTGGCGGCCGTGGAGCTGGCGACGAGCGAGCTGGTGACCAACGCCGTCCGGCACGCGGTGAGCACCAGGACGGTCGCCCTGCGGTTCCGCGGCGAGGGCGAGACGATCCGTGTCGAGGTCCGCGACCGCGACACGGCCGGCCCGCAGCCGCGCTCGGGACGCGCCGGCCTGCCCGGCGGGCACGGGCTGCACATCGTCGAGCGGGTCTCGCGCGCCTGGGGCTGGCACCCGACCGCGGGCGGCGGCAAGGTCGTGTGGGCGACGTTCGGCTGGTGAGCGCGGCGCGTGCGGCGCGCACCGTGACCCGGACGTAGCGTCGGCCAGGTGGGGCCCGACGACCGTCGCCAGGTGGCGCGCGCCGAGCGGCTGCGCCTCGCGGTCGAGCGGGACGGCGCGCGGTGCGTGTGGTGCGGGCGCGCGTTCGGCCCGCTCGTGCACCCGACGCGCGAGCACCTCGTGCCGCGCGCCAAGGGTGGCCCGTCGTGGCTGGAGAACGAGGTCCCGGCGTGCCGGCGGTGCAACGCCGAGCGCGGCCACCGCGGCGTCGTCGAGTGGCTCGAGGAGTGCGAGCGTCGCGGGTGGCGCCCGGACGAGGCCGCGGTCGTCCGCTCGCTCGACGCCCTGGACCGGGCGATCGCCGAGCGTGGCGGGCAGCGCCGGGCGCGCACCTACGTCGCGTCGCAGCAGCGGCGCCTGGAGCACCGGCGCGCGGTCCCGCCCCCGCCC